>NZ_FMUD01000027.1:0-83151 GCF_900100825.1 Agrobacterium sp. DSM 25558
GAACTGCTTGTACTCCAGTGCTTTCCCGCAGGATACGCGCAGACATCGAAGCGGGCTTTGGAAATGTCGATACCAACAACGGTAAGTTCCTGTATCATGGCCTTGCTCCCAGTCTTGTGGTGCGGGCGAAAGCCCGATCAACCGTTCGGGGTTAAAGGGAGCAGGCAGGGCCTTGCTTGATGTCGGCTCTTTCAAACCGGTGCGGAAATACGGCCTCCTGCCTGCATTGACCGGGATGCGCATCCCGGTCAATGCAACAAGTAAACCACATTTCGTCCACACAAGTGCGGGGTGACGGAATACGAGAGGCGTAAACCTACTCGCCCGCCGCCTTCATCTCGGGCTCTTCATCGGCAATAAACCCGCCGGACTGGCGTAGCCACAGGTCGGCATAGATACCGCCCTCTTCCACCAGCTCAGTGTGTGTCCCGGCTTCAACGATCTTGCCCATATCGAGAACGATCAGGCGATCCATCTCGGTCAATGTCGAAAGACGGTGGGCGATTGCGATGACGGTTTTGCCTTCCATCAGCGCAAACAGGTTTTCCTGAATGGCGGCTTCAACCTCTGAGTCCAGCGCCGACGTTGCCTCATCGAGAATGAGGATTGGTGCGTTTTTCAGGAATACGCGGGCAATCGAAATGCGTTGGCGCTGGCCGCCGGACAGCTTCACGCCACGCTCGCCGACCTGCGCATCCAACCCCTTGCGGCCATGCATGTCGACCAGCGTTTCGATGAAGTCCCACGCATTGGCACGCTTTGCCGCCGCGATGATCTCATCATCGGTCGCGCCCGGATGGCCATAGGCGATGTTATCGCGGATGGTACGATGGAGTAGCGACGTATCCTGTGTCACCACGCCGATCAGCGAGCGCAGACTATCCTGCGACACGGTGGAAATATCCTGACCGTCGATGAGGATTTTGCCCGATTCCAGATCGTAGAACCGCAACAGCAGGTTCATCAGCGTCGTCTTGCCCGCACCGGAACGGCCGACGAGGCCGACCTTCTCGCCGGGTTCGATATCCAATGACAGTCCCTCGATCACGCCCTTGTTCTTCCCATAGTGGAAGCGGATGTCGTTGAAGTGGATTTCGCCCTTGGGTGCCGAGAGCGCCGGTGCGTCAACCTCATCCACGATGTCATGCGGTTTGGTCATCATGCTCATGCCATCATAGACCGTGCCGATGTTTTCAAACAGCGAGGTGACTTCCCACATGATCCACTGCGACATGCCGTTGACACGCATGGACAGGCCGATGGCGACGGCAAGCGCGCCAACCGTGACGGAACCCGTCAGCCAGAAATAAAGGCCAAGCGATGTCGTGGAGAACATGACCAGCGCATTGTTGATATCGATGGCGATGTTGAAGGCGGAAATCTTGCGCATCTGCCGGTGAACGGTGTTCAGAAACACATTCATGCCTTCCCGTGCATAGACCTCTTCACGGCCCGCGTGGGAAAACAGCTTGATGGTGGCGATGTTGGTGTAACTGTCTACGATACGACCTGTCATCAACGAGCGCGCATCCGCCTGCTCGCTGGCAAGGCGACCGAGTTTTGGCACGAAGTAGGTCAATATGGCGATGTAGATGGACAGCCAGACCACCAGCGGAATCACCAGCCGCCAATCCGCAGCCGCAACCATGAACAGCATCGAGAAAACGAAGCTGATGGCATAGACGAACACGTCGATGATTTTCAGCGCCACTTCACGAATGGACAGCGCCGTCTGCATCACCTTCGTCGAAACGCGGCCTGCAAACTCGTTGGCGAAAAACGTCATGGAATGGCGCAGCAAAAACCGGTGCATATGCCAGCGGGCAATCATGCCGAAGTTTCCAGCCAGCGTCTGGTGCATCGTCATGGTGTGAATGGACCCCATCAAAGGCAGGGCCACCAGCACGATGGCCGCCATGACGACGAGATGCCAGCCTTCATCCTGAAGAAAGGTCTCGCGGTTTGCAGATGACAGCCAATCCACGATATTGCCAAGGAACTGATAGAGCATCACTTCGGCAACCGCGATACCCATCGACATCAGGCCCAGCAGCAGCAACCAGGGCGCCGCCGGTTTGACGTAATGCCACATGAACGGCAAAAGCTTCGCTGGCGGCACGACAGGCGTGGATGCGGGAAATGGGTCGAGACGTTTTTCAAACCAGCCGAACATGGCCAAGCTCCGGACATAATGATCCCGAAACAGCAGCACGGGGACAAAAAAAGCCCACGGCCATCACGGGAATAACATGGATATGGCCGCAACAGCCACATGACGAATTAAAATGGAAAAGCGGATGGACCGCCAAAAACACCTAAGCCTGCAGGGCCGCTACAATGGCCGGGAGGCGATATAGAAATAGCTTATTCATCTGAACCTCCGTGGCTGGTGTTGAAGATGCGCCCTTGTAGCTCAAAAAATAAGCATTGACCAGCACCAAACCACCGTAACTATCGCAAAACGCTCCGTAACACGCGAGTGTGTCGACGGGACAACAGCCCTCGGTTTGTAACGCGTTGCTTGTTTCAATATTGCTCGCCGTGATAAAGCCCGACGATGCCGACCAGAGAGACATGACCATGCCCGATATCAGGATCGCCCTTTATCAACCAGACATTCCCGGCAACACCGGCACAATCCTGCGGCTGGCGGCATGCCTGGGCATCGGTGTCGATATCATCGAACCTGCCGGGTTCGATATTTCCGACCGCAATCTGAAGCGTGCCGGCATGGACTACCTCACCACGGCATCGCTGACACGCCACGTCAATTGGGAGCGTTTCGAAGAATGGCGCGCCTCAACGGGCCGCAGGCTTCTTCTCGCCTCCACCAAGGCAGCCCTGCCCTATGTCGATGTGACGTACCGGTCTGACGACATTCTACTGTTCGGCCGCGAGAGCGCTGGCGTGCCGGATCATGTGCACGAAAAAGCCGATGAACGGCTAATCATTCCCATGATGGAGGGGCAGCGCTCTATCAATGTCGCCATGTCGGCGGCGATGATATCAGGAGAGGCTTTGCGCCAGACGGCATGGCGATAAACGCCATCGTCTTCACGATTTAAAATGTCGCAAACAACTCTGTACGACGGGGTATTTCAGGCTTATATTGATTAGCCAACTAAAGATTCTCACCTCCGAGCCTTTCCGCGAGCATGTCGTCCGAAAGCGAAAGGTTTCGGGCAAGGAACGGCGTTCAAACTCAGACATACTGACGGACGGAGGGCGACCAGCATGCAATCCACCATCACCATCGTTAATCTCTTGGGCGCTGTCGCGCTGCTGCTTTTCGGCCTCGCTCAAGTCAAGGATGGCGTTACCCGCGCTTTCGGCGTCAAGCTCCGCATCGTCCTGGCAACCGGCACAAAAAGCGGTCCACGGTCTTTTCTATCGGGCTTTCTCGCCACCATCGCCTTGCAAAGCTCCACAGCCACCGCCCTGACCGTTGCTTCCTTCGCAGAGCGTGATCTCATCCGCCCGCGCATGGCGCAAATCGTTCTGCTGGGTGCCAATATCGGCACCGCCGTGACCGCATGGATTTTCGCAACCGGCGTCGCGTGGTTGTCGCCGCTGCTGATCATCACCGGCATTGTTGTTCGCAAGGGAGCCTCCACGGCCCGTCAAGGCGGCGGCACGGCACTGGTGGGTGTGGGCCTGATGCTGCTTTCCCTGCATCTGCTCAGCAATGCGACAGAACCGATGCGCGATTCACCGGCTCTGGGCGCGTTCATAGGCCTGCTGGATGATGCATGGCCCGTCGCTCTGTTGCTTTCGGCAGCGCTCGCATTCGTCTCTTCCTCCAGCCTTGCGGTGGTGGTTCTCATATTGTCGCTGGCCTCCGCCGACATTCTGTCCACCGGGCTGATCATCGTTCTCATTCTTGGCGCAAATCTGGGCGGCGCGATCCCGCCTGTCATCGCAACCCTGTCAGGCCCCGCATCGTCCCGCCGCATCACGATCGGCAATCTTCTCGTGCGCGCAGCGGGCTGTGCGATTGCCCTGCCTCTGGCAGGTTATGGTGCCATGTTGCTCCAGCAGCTTCCGCTTGCCAAAGCCATGCTGCCCGTGGATGCGCATCTGATCTTCAACCTGGCGCTTGCGGCAATCGCGTGGCCGTTCTCCGGGGTCGTGTCGAACATGATGGCCAAGATGGTTCCGGACGATCCGGGCACCGACGAAAGCCCGCGTTTTCTCGACGCGTCCGCACTGGATACGCCGGTTGTGGCGCTTGCCAACGCCACGCGTGAAGTTCTCGTCGTCGGAGACACGATCGAGCGCATGCTGATCAGGGCCGAAAACGCCTTCAAGCACAACGATCTTACCCCGCTTGCCGAAATTATCGTGCTGGAACAGAAGGTCGACAGGCTGCAGCAGGACGTGAAGATTTATCTCTCCCAACTTGGCCGCAAAGGGCTACAAGAGGACGATGCGCGCCGGTCGATCACCATCATAGATTATGCAATCAACCTCGAGCATATCGGCGATATCATCGAAAAAGGTCTCTGCGAACAAATCCGCAAGAAGATCGTCAATGGCTTCAAGTTTTCCGATGAAGGATATGACGAACTGAAAACTCTGTTCGACATGACCATCGAAAACCTGCGTGCTGCGCAGAGCATTTTCGTAACCGGTGATTTCGATCTCGCCCGCCATCTGATGGAGATCAAGGACGATATCAGGCGGCTGGAAAAGCGGTCATCCGGTCGTCATCTGGAACGCCTGCGCGACGGATTGACGCAGAGCCTGCAAACCAGTTCGCTGCATCTGGATATGCTGCGCGACCTCAAACGCATCAACGCCCATATCGTCTCCGTTGCACATCCCATTCTGGATGAAGGTGGAGTGCTTGGCGACAGCCGGCTGCGGGCAGCAGATAGTAGGAGTTGAGTGATACAGCACCCATTGAGATGCTGGCTCAAGTCATGTTCAAAAATACCCTGCCTCGCTCTGGTGGCGGAGTGCCAACACGACGACCAACTCTCCATCCTGTCTGTAGAGAGCGACATAGCCACTCTCACCGAACGGAATCAACAGTTCCCGAAACTCTGATGCCATCTTATCGGCCGGCCGTCCGATAGCTGGGTGGGCCTCGATAATTCGCATTTGGTCACGGACCGCTTTTACGGCGCGCGATGCCGCATCTGGGTTCTTTCGCGCGAGAAAACGGTAGCAACGCTGAACGGCCGCCAAGGCCTCCGGCGTCCAGATCAGTTGTGGCATTCAGGCGGTTCCACGTCCTGACCGGTTTCAAGCTGGGCTAGCCAGTCATCCGCCTCACCCTGTTTCAGATGAAGGCCATTTTCCTGATAGGCGGACCATGCAACCAAGGCCTCTTGCCGAAACGTCTCACGCTTTTCTTCCCGCTCGACATATTGAGCGATGGCCTCCCGCATCAGATAGTGGGTGGAACGATGCTGTGTCTCGGCCAGCTTGCGCATCCGGGCGTGGACATCCGGGTCGAGCTTCACCGCAACGGGATGTGGTCCGGGCATGAAAAATCCTCGGGTATACAAAGGTAATACCCAGTATTGGGCCATCAAGCCTTTGTGTCAACATCGCCATCTTCCGCAATTCAGTTTTGTGTCTGTGCCGCAGGGCTGTTAAACCGGAAGAAACGCAGCGATTCGACCGGAAGGACATCGGATATGGAACGGCCAGATTTGCCGAAGGGCTTGCCCGACGACATCGAAGATAAGAAGGCGCTGGCCAAAGCCTGGTTCGAGAGCCTTCGCGACACGATCATTGCCTCCTTTGAAACCATCGAGGACGAATTACAGGGTCCGCTGGCCGATCAGGAGCCGGGTCGTTTCGTGCGCAAGGAATGGCAGCGCGACAAAGGTGAAGGCGGTGGTGGCATCATGTCGATGATGGAGGGCCGGGTTTTCGAGAAGGTCGGCGTCCATACATCCACCGTGCATGGCGAGTTTTCGCCGGAGTTTCGCGGCCAGATACCGGGCGCGGAAGAAGACCCGCGTTTCTGGGCCTCCGGCATTTCCCTGATAGCCCACCCGGTCAATCCCAACGTTCCCGCCGTGCATATGAACACACGCATGGTCGTTACCTCCAGCCATTGGTTTGGCGGCGGTGCGGATTTGACGCCGGTTCTCAACCGACGTCGCACACAGGAAGACACAGACACGCAAATCTTCCACCGCGTCTTCGAAATCACCTGCAATCGCCATGCGGTGGCCGATTACCCACGCTATAAGCAGTGGTGCGACGAGTATTTCTTTCTAAAGCACCGCAACGAAGCGCGCGGCATCGGCGGCATCTTTTTCGACTGGCTGCACCCGGATGAGGAAAAGGGCGGCTGGGACGCCAATTTTGCCTTCGTGCAGGATGTCGGCCGCGCATTCAATCTGGCCTACCCCAAAATCGTGCGCGGCAATTTCAACCAGCCATGGACGGAAGAGGACCGCGATGAGCAGTTGATTCGCCGTGGTCGCTACGTCGAATTCAATCTGCTCTACGATCGCGGCACGATTTTTGGCCTCAAGACCGGCGGCAATGTCGATTCCATTCTGTCATCACTTCCGCCAGTGGTTCGCTGGCCCTGACGCTCACGAAAAGTTTGGCTTTTTATGACTGTGTGAGCCCTCATTTTGGAAAATTAGCTCTTATTAAAAAACAAAGCCGGTGATAGGCTCCAAGCCGTTGATGGAGTGGAGGAGCTATCGTCATGACGACACTGAACAGCATGCCTATTTCCACGATTGGTCGAGACCAGTCGCGGGCCATACCAACATCCGAACTGATCGATCGGCTGGCAGCGGAAATGCGCGCCACCGGAGATCGCGAATTGCCGCATTCCTTTTACGTGGAGCAGGTCAAGCGCAAGCTTGCCAACGAAGCTGCTGCGAACGATGACAAGGTCGAAACGAGCCGTGTACCGGCAGCGGCGACATCATCGGTCTTCCATTGCTGGGCACACCCCGAATAAGGGTCACCCGGAACATAAGTCCTTATTTCCCGTTTATTGGTTATCAAGGCAGAGCTTCAAAAATGGGGCTCTGCTTTGAAATTTCATAATGGGAGGCCAATATGAGACTGTTCGAATGTGGAACCCTGGTGCCGGGTTGCGAGTGGCACACACGCGCTGATGAGGATGCCGAAGTCGTGCGCCGAACCGTGGACCATATGCGCCAGGCGCATGGTGAAACCGCAATTCGTGAAAACATGGTCGAAAACATCAAGCGACGTATTCACGACGAAAACAAACTTCAGGCCTGATTTTCCAACAGAGCCTCAAGCCGGGCGGCCAGCGCTGCCCGGTCCAATGAGAAGTTGAACTCGATCCACTTTTCCTCAAGTGCGCCCAGAATCTCTCCGACCCGTGGCCCAGGCGCTACCCCGGCTGCAACAATATCAGCACCCGTCAGAGGGAAATTCGGTTTTTCGAATTTCTCTGCGCGCGACAGGATGGCGGAAAGCCGTGCGATCTTCTGCATAGCCGCCTCGCCTGCCGAGACATCGGCACGCGCCGCCGCCAAGGCCAGTTTCAACCGCATGATCACACCTTCTACGCCCTGCCGGTAGAGAAGACGATCAAATGCCGCGTCTGCGATAGCGGGATCGATTGTCGGAGCCGACGCCCACTGCACAAGGCGCTTAGCTTCCGCTTTCGACATACGCAGCCGTGACGTCATCGCATTTATCCGCTCTACATCCGATGGCACAATGGCGGCAAGCCTCATCAGCGCGTCCGGTTTCCAGCCAAGCGCCTGCTCGGCTGCGACCAGCCCGTGAATGGCATCGATGCCCCATTTTTCCGTCTCCGGCAGGACCTGTGTCAGAACACCAGATTGGCGCATCCACAAAAGCGCGCGCGATGGATCGTCTGCCGCCAGCAGCTTCTTCATCTCGCTCCACACGCGCTCGGCAGACAGCGTTGAAATCTTGTCCTTGGCGCGCGCACTTGCCCGCAGACCGTCCGCATCCGGACGTCCGGAGCCGTAATGCGCGAAGAAACGGAAGAACCGCAAAATGCGCAGATAATCCTCGGCAATGCGCCGGTCAGCGTCGCCGATGAAGCGGACATTGCGCTTCTCGATATCCGCCAAGCCACCAATCAGGTCGATCACCTCGCCAGAGGCATCGGCATAAAGCGCGTTGATGGTCAGGTCGCGTCGCTCTGCGTCTTCCGTCCAATCAGTGCCGAAGGCCACTTGCGCATGGCGACCGTCGGTCTCCACGTCACGGCGCAGGGTGGTGACTTCGAAACCCTCGCCATCCAGCACCAATGTCACCGTGCCGTGTTCGATACCGGTTGGCACGGCCTTGATGCCTGCTTCCTTGGCGCGCTCCACCACGTCCTGCGGCGGCAACGTCGTAGCAATGTCGATATCGCCCACGGGCATGCCCATCAACGCATTGCGCACGGCACCGCCTACGATACGCGCTTCACCGCCATCGGCATTCAAAAGCGCCAATATCCGCTGGAGATTTGGTTTGGAAAACCAGTCCTGATCGGCAATGTTGCTCATGAATAGAACCTCTCGTAAATGCTGCGCATAATGCCCGCCGTAATGCCCCAAATGTAGCGCTCGCCATAGGGCATTTCGTAGAAAAACCGCTCCCTCCCCTGAAAGATGCGGCTGCCGCGCTTGTGATTGGTCGGGTTCATCAGAAACGACAAAGGTACCTCGAAGACCTCATCGACCTCGGTCGGGTTGAGCGTGAGATCGAAGCCCGGCTTGACCACTGACAGCACCGGCTTGATGCGGAAACCGGTGCCGGAAATATAATCCGGCAATCGCCCTACCGTTTCGACATAGGAACGGGATAGACCGATTTCCTCTTCCGTTTCGCGAAGTGCTGCATCTTCCGGCGAGCGATCTTCCTTATCGATCCCGCCGCCGGGAAAGGAAATCTGGCCGGAATGTTTTCGAAGCGTCGAAGTACGCTGGGTGAATATCACTCGAGCCTCATCGCCGTAATCCACCACCGGCACCAGCACGGCGGCGTCTTTCAGGCGGATGCCATCACCTGTCAGTCGAACACCGGGGTTGAGAATATGATCGCCATGATCGACTTCTTCCCGCTCGGCCACGCCCTCGCCATCCGAAAGCACGCGACGCCGGAAATCGGTGGCTGAGAAAAATGAGAGATCATCCATGGCAGGCAGAACCACCAAAGCGTCCCTCATTCCTGTGCTTGTCACAGGAATCTAGCCAGCCCAGTCCTGGGCTGAAGGACTCTTCACTCTGCGCAGACGCGCAGCAACTGGATTCCTGTGACAAGCACAGGAATGAGGAGCATTGAAGGGTCTGCAAGGCGGATAATATCATTTCGACAGTTCACTTAATTCAGCTGCTGGAATGATGGCAAACACCTGCCCGCCAGACCGGACGGAAAACATCTCTTTCCCATCGATTTCAATCACTTCGCCCAGTTCCACCAGATCATACATGACCGCACGCGACACCAGAGCCTCAAGCCGTCCGCGCACCAGAAGATAGGGCTTCAACTCCTTGTTTTCGCCGCTGATCTCAAAACGCAGCGGATGTTCGGCACCAACTTCCACCACATCACCGACGTTCGTGCGGAACGTCAGAAGCGGCACGCCGTCTTTTTCACCCACATTCATCTCCACGGCGATGAACGGCGCATCCACGACGCGGATGCCGACTTTTTCCACAGGTGTTACGAGGTAGGTCTTGCCGTCCTCATCTTTGCGCAAAACGGTGGAAAACAGCCTCACCAGCGGGGCGCGACCTATAGGCGTGCCCATGTAGAACCATGTGCCATCGGCGCGGATTTCCATGTCCAGATCGCCGCAAAAGGGCGGATTCCAGCGCTCGACAGGGGCAGGTCCTCGGCTTTTATCGCCCGTCTGTTCGGCTGCATGGGAAATCATCGCGGCAAGCCCTGCTGCGTCTTTCGCCGAATTTATCGTTTCAACCGCCATATTCGAGCCCTGCTTTGTCACCTATTGAAGTCCCTGACATAGGTAACGAGATAGTCATTCGAAGGATGCTTGTCAGCGGGCTGGATGACAATAAGCTATAGGCAGCGCCAAATGCGTCCTGTATGCGATTGTTGACCGGTCACGAGATGATAGCAGCGGCTTAGTTTGAGGAGAGCGATATGGGCATTATGAATACCAGCGAAACCCTCGACGAAAAGGCGATTATTGCCGCCGCCGAAAAGGCGCTGTCGGATATCGCCGCCATCCGGGCGGAAGTGTCCAAGGTCATCTTCGGTCAGGAAAAGGTGGTGCAGAACACGCTTCTCGCCATTCTCTCCGGCGGTCATGCGCTGCTGATCGGCGTTCCAGGCCTTGCCAAGACAAAGCTTGTGACCACGCTCGGCACCGTTCTCGGGCTCGATGCCAACCGCATTCAGTTCACGCCGGACCTCATGCCATCGGATATTCTCGGCTCTGAAGTCATGGATCAGGATGAAAGCGGTCGCCGCTCTTTCCGCTTCATCAAGGGACCGATCTTCGGCCAGCTGCTGATGGCGGATGAAATCAACCGTGCCAGCCCGCGCACCCAGTCCGCCCTTTTGCAGGCCATGCAGGAATATCACATTACGGTCGCTGGCCAGCGTTTCGACCTGCCGAAGCCCTTCCATGTTCTCGCCACCCAGAACCCGCTGGAGCAGGAAGGCACCTATCCGCTACCGGAAGCCCAGCTCGACCGCTTCCTGCTTCAGGTCGATGTCGATTATCCCGACCTTGCCGCAGAACGTCAAATCCTGCTCGACACGACAGGCACAGCGTCAGGTGAAGCACGCCGCATGATCGAAGGCGATCGCCTCGTTGAAATCCAGACGCTCATTCGTCAGATGCCAGTCAGCGACAAGGTGGTGGATGCCATCCTGGCGCTGGTGCGCTCCGCCCGCCCCGGCCACGGCAACAAACTAACGGACAAGAACGTTGCATGGGGACCAGGCCCACGTGCCGGCCAGTCGCTGATGCTGACAGCACGCGCCCGTGCGCTTTACGAAGGCCGTCTCGCACCATCGCTGGATGATATCTACGCGCTGGCAGAGCCTGTTCTGGAACACCGCATGGCGCTAACATTTGCAGCCCGCGCGGAAGGCATGTCGGTTCGCGACGTTATTGCAGGCCTCGTGGAGCAGGCCAAGAACTGACCATTCAGGGTCGGATTTTAAGGAGTGCATGTGGCATCCATCGGCCAGATCGTAGAGCAAACGCCCGGCAGTGACGTGCTTGCCCGTGCCCGCCAGCGTGCCGCACTCGTGCCGGATTGCATGGTCGAGGCGAAGCGCATTGCCAATACCGTCACCGCAGGCTGGCATGGGCGCCGCAAACGCGGCATCGGCGAAAATTTCTGGCAGTTCCGGCCCTATGCGGACGGCGAAAGCCTGTCGCGCATCGACTGGCGACGCTCTGCGCGCGATGACCATACCTATGTCCGTGACCGGGAATGGGAAGCCGCTCACACCATCTGGCTTTGGGCGGATCTCTCGCCATCGATGATGTTCAAATCCACGCTCGGTTCCGTCTCCAAGGAAAGCCGTGCGCTGGTGCTGATGCTGGCGCTGGCGGAAATTCTGGCTCGCTCCGGCGAGCGTATCGGCTGCCCCGGCATCATGGAGCCAGTCTCCGCCCGCAACGCCGCCGAGCGCCTGGCGACTGCCATCATGCACGCGCCCGCCACCACCGGCCTGCCGGATACATCGATGATCCGTGGTTCCAGCGATATCGTCCTGATCGGTGATTTCCTCGATGACGCCACCACCATCATGGAACGCATCTCACCTCTTGCCCGCCGCGGCCTGCGCGGCCATGTGGTTGAAATTGCCGACCCCGCCGAAGAGGTCTTTCCCTATAGCGGTCGCACCGAGTTTTCCGACCCCGAAACCGGCGCAAAGCTGACCTCCGGCCGCGCCGAAACCATTCGCGACGATTACACCCGCGCCTATCTGGCACGGCGGGATGCCATGTCCTCGTCGCTTCGTCGTATGGGCTGGAACTTCGTCTTCCACCGCACCGACCATCTGGCATCCGAAGCGCTTGTCACCATGCACATGTATCTCTCCGGCGCACCGGTGGCCGGCAAGAACGGAGGCCGGACATGAGCGCCCTGCCCTTCGTTTTCACCAGCCCCTTTATTCTATTCGGCCTGCTGGCGCTGCCCGCCATCTGGTGGCTGCTGCGGCTGACACCGCCGCGCCCGAAGGCGGAGGTATTTCCGCCACTGCGCATTCTCGCAACGGTGTTGAAGCGCGAGGAAACACCGTCGAAAAGCCCGTGGTGGCTGACGCTGTTGCGCATGCTTCTTGCAGCTGCCGTCATCTTCGCGCTGGCCGATCCGGTCATCAACCCGCGCAACAACACGCTTGCCGGTAGTGGCCCGCTGGTTCTGATCGTGGACAATGGCTGGGCGGCAGCGCCGGATTGGGACCGTCGCGTGCGCACGGTCGAAGCCCTGATCGGAGACGCAGAGCGGGCAGAACGCCCTGTTTCAATAACCTTCACCGCAGACCGCGACCATGATGCCGAACCCGGCACGACGGCTGCCGCGCTGGAAAAGCTGGCCGCCGCCAAGCCACAGCCTCTGGTGCCGGACCGCGTCCGCGCCGCGGAAGCCGTGAGTGAAGCCATGAACGGCGCAGCCCCCGGCACTTTGGCCTATATCACCGATGGCGTGGCGACCCCCAGCGATCAGACCGCACTGAGCAGTCTGGCCAATATGAAAGCCTCGGAATTTCGCATGGTTGAAGGCGATGGACAGGCGATAACCGCCATAACAGGTGCTGAAAACGGTGCGGAAACCATGACCGTTTCGCTGTCCCGCCTCGAAGCCAGCGGCCCCGCCAACCTCACGATCAATGCGCAGGACAGCCAGGGGCGCATTCTCGCCAGCGATAATGCCACCTTCGTCCCTGGTGCGGCAGAAACCACCGCCGTGCTGAGTGCGCCCTTCGAGCTACGCAATGATTTCGCCCGCCTGTCCATCGACCGGCTGTCCACCGCAGGCTCGACGCATCTGCTGGATGATGGTTTCCGTCGTCGCCGCGTGGCGCTGTTGGCTGGCGAAACCGGCAATGATTTCCAGCCCTTGCTCCAGCCGCTGTTCTATATCAGCCGCGCGCTTCAGCCCTATGTCGATCTTGTGCCGCAACGGCAGGCGGACCTTGCCGTCGCCATTCCCGAATTGCTGCAATCCAATCCATCCGTCATCGTCATGGCCGATATCGGTCGCCTGCCGCAGGAAACCTATGCGCCCATCGAGCGCTGGCTATCGCGCGGTGGCACGCTCATCCGTTTCGCGGGCCCGCGCCTTGCCGCCGCCCCAGCTGATGACCCGCTGGTGCCGGTGACCCTGCGTCAGGGCGAGCGCGCGCTGGGCGGTGCCCTGTCATGGGCCGAGCCACAGCCACTGGCGGATTTCCCGAATTTCGGCCCCTTTGCCGGCATGCCCAAGGCAGATGGCATTCACATCAAGCGTCAGGTTCTGGCCGAACCGACACCTGATTTGGCTGAGCGCACATGGGCAAGCCTTGCGGATGGTACGCCGCTGGTCACCACCCGCAATGTCGATGCGGGCCGCATCGTGCTTTTCCATGTCAGCGCGGAAGCCAGCTGGTCGGATCTGCCGATCTCGGGCCATTTCGTGGAAATGCTGCGCCGCATCGTCCAACTCTCGCAGGTTGGCGGCTCATCCGCCTCTGCCAATGCGCCTGCCGCAGCCTTGCCACCTTACCGCCTGCTGACCGCAACAGGTTCGCTATCGCCAGAAATCGGCACCGCCCGTCCGCTGGAGGCAAAGCCGGGTCAGTCGCCCCGCGCGAGCTTCGATAACCCGCCCGGCCTCTACGGCACGGAATCCGGTTTCGTCGCTCTCAACCTTCTGCCGCCCGGCGCGACGCTGCGTCCGCTGGACACTGCGCTTGCGGGAACCGCCACCACCCGGGAGGGCCTTGTCGGTGAAGCCGCGAAATCGCTTCGCCCTGCCCTCTTCATTGCGGCCCTCCTGATGCTCTTTGCCGATACGCTCATCGTTCTTTTCATGAATGGCGTTTTCTCGCGTATGCCTCGCGGCCGTTCATCTGCTGCTGCGGTCATATTGACCTTTGCGGCAGGCCTTACGGTCTTCTCGCCGAATACAGCACGCGCCGACGACCCGAAACCGGGTGACGAAGCCATTTTCGAGCGGCTGGACACCACCCATCTGGCCTATGTCCGCACCGGCGAAGACGATGTGGACCGCATCTCGGAGCAAGGTTTGCAGGGTCTGACCGAATTCATGACATGGCGCACAACGCTGGAGCCGGGCCAGCCGGTGGGACTTGATATCTCAAAGGATGAGCTATCCTTCTATCCAATCATCTACTGGCCGATTTCGGCAACTGCACCCATGCCGTCCACCGCTGCCATCTCCCGCATCGACGCCTATATGCGCGCGGGCGGAACGGTGCTGTTCGATACGCGTGACCAGTTCTCTTCGGTCGAAAACCTGGGCGGCAACAGCGCCAACGGTCAGCGTCTTCAGGAAATTCTCGCCAATGTCGATATTCCGCCGCTGGAACCCGTGCCGAAGGACCATGTCCTGACACGGTCTTTTTATCTGCTGAACAATTTTCCGGGCCGCTATGCGGGCAGCCCGCTCTGGGTGGAATCCCGGCAAGATGCGGCCAAGACCACCTCCGGTATCTCGTCGTCTGGCGATGGTGTCTCGCCCATCATCATCACCGGCAATGATTTTGCTGGCGCATGGGCCATCGATGCCAATGGCGCACCCGTGCTGCCCACCGTACCGCCGGATGAGGTGCAACGCGAACACGCCTTCCGCACCGGCGTGAACATCATGATGTATATGCTGACTGGCAACTACAAGGCCGATCAGGTGCATGTGCCCGATATCCTCCAGCGGTTGGGGCAATAACATGACACTGACCTTCGCCCCCTTCCTGCCGTGGATGGTCATCGCCATCATGGCCGTTGCCGCCTTCGTCCTTGCCATTATCGGCCTATGGCGCGGCGTGCGCGGCGCGTGGCTGCGTGGTCTGGCGCTGACAGCACTTCTGCTGGCCATCTCCAATCCGCTTCTCACCAATGAGGAGCGTGACCCGCTCTCCACCATCGTCCCTGTTATCGTCGATCGCTCGCAGAGCCAGGATGTGCAGCAGCGCCCGGAACAGACGGATCAGGCGCTTGCCACCCTGAAAGAGCGCCTTGCCCGCTTCCCGCGCATCGAGCCACGCATCGTGGATGTCGAGAACGATCCCAATAGCGATGCTCCCGCGACCAATCTGTTCTCAGCATTGGCCGCAGCCGTATCTGATGTATCGCCGTCCCGCGTTGGTGGTGCCATTTTCCTCAGCGACGGCCAGATCCACGACATCCCGAATGTCACCCCCAATATCGAGCAGACACTCGGCTTCAAGGCCCCGATCCACGGGCTGATCACCGGACGGGCGGAGGAGTTCGATCGGCGCATCGAAGTGGTGCGTGCGCCGCGCTTCGGTATTGTCAACGAACAACAGGAACTGACGCTGCGCGTCTTCGATGATGGCCGTGCGCAAGGTGGCCAGGCGGAAGTAACCGTGAAGATGAATGGCGAGGAAATCGCCACGCTTGAGGCGACGCCCGGCCAGCCCCTGCCCTTCAGTTTCAAGGTTCCGCGCGGCGGCAACAATGTCATGGAGTTTTCCGTGGCCGAACTTGCCGGTGAAGTCACTACCAGCAACAACCGCGCCGTCCACGTCATCGAGGGTATCAGGCAGAACCTGCGCGTTCTTTTGGTGTCCGGCGAGCCGCATGCCGGTGAGCGCGCATGGCGCAACCTGCTGAAATCCGACACATCCGTCGATTTGGTTCACTTCACCATTCTGCGCCCGCCGGAAAAGCAGGATGGCACGCCCATCAACGAGTTATCGCTGATCGCTTTCCCGACGCGGGAACTCTTCGTGGACAAGATCGAGGATTTCGATCTCATCATCTTCGACCGCTACCAGCATCGCGGCGTGCTGCCGATCCTCTATTACGACTATATCGCCCAATATGTCGAAAAGGGCGGCGCGCTGTTGATTGCCGCCGGGCCCGAACATGCGGGACAGGATTCCATTGCCATGACACCTCTCGCCTCTGTGCTGCCCGCGCAGCCTACCGGCGAAATGCATCAGTCGGCCTTTTATCCACGCCTGTCGGAAGCGGGCAAGAAGCACCCGGTGACGCGCGGTCTGGAAGGTTCCGGCGAAGAGCCGCCGCAATGGGGCCGCTGGTTCCGCACCGTGGGCGTCGAGCAGCCACAGGGCCAGACCGTGATGCTGGGCGACGGACAGGACCCGCTGCTGGTGCTGAACCGCCAAGGCGAAGGCCGCGTCGCCATGCTGCTGTCGGACCAAGGCTGGCTCTGGGCACGTGGCTTCGAAGGCGGCGGTCCGCATGTCGGCCTTTACCGCCGCATCGCCCATTGGTTGATGAAGGAGCCGGAGCTTGAGGAAGAAGCGCTGACGGCCCGCGCCAATGGCCGCACGCTGGAAATCACCCGCCAGACCATCGGCGATAATCCCGGCGATGCCACGGTAAAATTCCCCACGGGCAAAACTGAGACGATGGCGTTCACGCAGACAGAACCCGGTCTCTACAAGATCGAACGCCGCATGGACGAAACCGGCCTTTACGAAATCACCAATGGCGATTTCACCACGCTTGTGCATGTCGGTGCCGTCGACGCGCCGGAATTCAAGGCGATGATCCGACCACCGAGCCCCTGAAGCCGGTGGTCGATGCCACCAAAGGCAGCATCCACCGCGTTGTCAACGATGATGGCCGCGTCGTGTTGCCGGATATCCTTCCCGTGCGTGGCGATGTGCGCGTGGCGGATAATGACCGCATGCTAATTCGCCTGACGGATGAAACGGTGCTGAAGGGCGTCAACACGCTACCGCTCTTTGCCGGTTTCGCGGGCCTTGCAGCTCTGCTCATGGCGTTTTCTGCGCTCTGGTGGCGTGAGGGCCGCTAAGTGGATTACGATATCCAAATCATCGACGGCGTTGACGAGGATGCTAAATTTGCCATCCTGCAGGCGCTGAAGAGCTACAACATAGACCGCTTTGGCCCTTCCGACTGGCAGGAACTGACCATTCCACTGCGTGACACGGACGGCAAAGTCATCGGTGGCCTTTCAGGCCATACCGCCCGAGGCTGGCTCTATATCGCCCTCCTGTTCATCCCCGAGCATCTGCGCGGCCAGCGCCTCGGCCCCAAGCTCCTCGGCACAGCAGAAGAAGAAGCCCGCAAACGCGGGTGCATCGGCGCCTTTATCGACACGATGAACCCGGATGCGTTGGCGATCTATCAGAAATGCGGCTACGAGCTTTTCGGCCAGCTCGACAATTTCAACGACACAGCGACGCTCACCTATCTCAAAAAGAGCCTTGTTTGAGAGCGAAGGCCGTCACGCAGACATTCAGCCAACAGCGAGAAGACGCTCCGTAACGACGTCGTCGATAGCAACCACTTCATCGCACTTCCGCCAGCCGATATTTCCCTTCAGCCGCTCATGCGCGTCAGCCGCCAATGGGACGACAAGCACCCGGTTCATATCGACAGGACCGGGGAAATCCAGCGCGGCATAAGCAACCTTTTCGAAACCCAGCGGCATGTAGTACGGCGGGTCGCCGATGAGGATGACGGCTTCCGAACCTTTGCGTTTGGCGGCGGCGATGGCGATGCGGACCAATTCGCGCCCGATGCCCAGGTTCTTGTGCGAAGGACGCACGGCCAGTGGCCCGAGCATGTGGCCATTGACGCCACCGGCAAGAACCGGGGTCATGCGAACCGACGCGATCGTCTCGCCATCATCTGCGCAAATGTAGGAAATCGACCGATCATGCGGTCCTTGCTCGCGGATGCGAGCGGCGGCACGGGTGTGCCGGCCAGGGCCGAAAGCTTCTTCATTGATGAGTTCGATGATGGCGTCGTGAGACGCGTCTTCGGTGAGGTAGACCAGTTCGTGCTTGGACATAAGGGGACCGGAACGTTAAATACGGACGTGACAATGTGACGGCTGCGCCAGTGAAGGCGTGATGAGCGTCAGCGTCGTCGGAGCATCCGTATTGCGGTCATAAAGCAGAATTCCCTCAGAATTGTGATAAACGCGGATATCAGTAAAATTCCGACCCGTCCAGAACAAATCCACCGCTCAACCCATTCAGTGATGTGAGCGTGAAATGAAACGCACTGTTCACTGCATTTTGGGTTCGCTCGCGCGTGTCCATGGCCTACAGTGCAACTCAACATAAGGAGACAAGCGGATGGGTATGCTGGTTGAGGGTGTCTGGAAAGACGTCTGGTACGACACCAAGGAAACCAAGGGGCATTTCAAGCGCAGCGCCTCGCAATTCCGCAATTGGGTGACATCAGATGGCGAGCTAGGCCCTTCCGGGAAGGGCGGCTTCAAGGCTGAGAAAGATCGCTACCACTTGTACATATCCCTCGCCTGCCCCTGGGCGCACCGCACGCTGATCTTCCGCAAACTGAAAAAGCTTGAAGACCTGATTTCCGTCTCGGTGGTCGATCCGCTGATGCTGGAAAATGGCTGGGAATTCAAAGCGGATGACGCACGCACGCCGGGTGCCACGCCAGACCATCTCTTCGGTTTCTCCGCCATGTGGCAGGTCTACACCAAGGCAGACCCACAATATTCCGGCCGCGTTACGGTGCCTGTGCTGTGGGACAAGCAGCAGAACACAATTGTCTCAAACGAGTCAGCTGATATCATCCGTATGTTCAACAGCGCCTTCAACGGCCTGACAGGATCGACGAGCGATTATTACCCTGAAGCCCTGCGCGCCGAGATCGATCCCCTCAACGACCTGATTTACGACACCGTCAACAACGGCGTCTACAAGGCTGGCTTCGCGACCACGCAGGAAGCATATGAGGAAAGCGCCAGCAGGATTTTCGAGACGCTGGACGTCTTGGAAGAACGTTTGGAAAATAAGCGGTTCCTGCTGGGTTCGCAGCAGACGGAAGCGGACTGGCGGCTGTTCACCACGCTTGTGCGGTTCGATCCTGTCTATGTCGGCCACTTCAAATGCAACATTCGCCGCATCCACGACTACCCCAACCTGACCGGCTATCTTCGTGATCTCTACCAGACATCAGGCGTACCGGAGACGGTCAATATGCGCCACATCAAGGAACACTATTACCGCAGTCACAAGACCATCAACCCGACTGGCATCGTACCTGTTGGCCCAGAGCTGGATCTCGACAGAGCTCATGATCGCCAACGACTGGGTTGAACTACCAGTAATCTTCCGGCTGCACATCACCGGCCAGTTCCGCAAAGCGTCTGCGGGTGGCTGGCGTCGTTCCCTCGGGTAATGCGTCGAGAGGGAAAAAACCGCTGTCGCTGATTTCGCGATCCGGCACCTTCGTTTCGGTTTGCGTCACGTCGAGGCGGTAGAACAGCACATGATCACGGTCGCTGGTGCGGTTGTTGAAATAAACATGGAAAAGCTGCGGCGTGGATGTGGCGGCAAGATTGCCTTCCTCGCGGATTTCCTTGTGCAGTGCCTGTAGCCCGGTCTCGCCGCGCTCTACCCCGCCACCCGGCATATGCCAGCCCGGGACATAGGTGTGGTGAACTAGAAACACCCGGCCCTGAGCGTCGAAACAGGCAGCGCGAACGCCCATCGTCATGCCGCGGCTCAGGAAGAAAAACGTGTGCAGCAGACGTTTGGCAATATTCCGAAGCACACGTCGGAACCCTTCGCCCCGCCCAAAGTTTTCACTCACGTCTCAACTCTCCGTCAACTGGTACCTGATAGACCAGATACTGCTTCACACTTCGACGTTCAGCGCTTATCCCTTTGAAAAATCGAGGTTTCGCATTGTACGCTCCAACATGGATAGATTATGTCTGAACGCATGTTCAAACTTGCCCACATCTCCGATATCCATCTCGGTCCGCTGCCAAAGCTCACATTCCGCGAGCTTGCATCCAAACGCATTCTTGGCTTTGTGAACTGGCGTCTCAACCGCCGCAAGCACCTTTTCAGCGATACGCTGGAAAAGGTGGTAGACGATATGGAAAGCAAGGCCCCTGATCACATTGCCATTACTGGCGATCTGGTTAATCTGGCGACCGGCATCGAAATTCGCGCCGCAGCCGACTGGCTGGAGGAAATCGGCGACCCATTGAAGGTCTCAGTCGTTCCCGGCAATCACGATGCCTACGTGCCCGGCGCACACGATAAAGCAATGGCCGCCTGGTACCCTTTCGTGCGTGGGGATGGCGACCCGGAAAATTGGGACGAAGACCGCAAGATTTTTCCCTATATGCGCGTGCGAGGCCCGGTCGCGATGATCGGCTGCTCCACATCCATCGCCACGCCGCCCTTTTCCGCCACCGGTTATTTCGGGCGCAGACAGGCGCGCGCCACGGCGGAGCTGTTGAAGAAAGCCGGTGAGCAGGGCCTATTCCGCGTCGTCATGATCCACCACCCACCCATCCGGGGCGCGGCTGCCACCCATAAACGCATGATCGGCATTCGCCGCTTCGCCGCTGCCATCGGCACCGGCGGCGCGGAACTCGTGCTTCACGGCCACACCCACCTCAACACCGTCTATTGGCTGAACACCCATCGCGGACGCGACCACACGCCGGTCGTCTGCATCGCCTCAACCAGCCAAGGCCCCGGCGGCAAGAAACCCCGCGCCGGATACAATCTGTTCCACATTGATGGCGGGCCCGGCAAATGGAACGTGACCTGCGAACGCTTTGGCCTGAACGAAAAAGGCACCGGCGTGGAGCTGGAGGACGTGCGGGTATTCTACACCAACGGAAAACCCCTCGGCTTCAGCAATCCGGTGGAGCAAGGGGAAGAAGAGTGAGGGCGCTACCTCAACTCCATTCTTTAACTTCCGAAAAAGTGCAACATCTCGCTTTTTACGTCATCCTCGGCCTTGTGCCGAGGATCTAACGAACCACGACATTGAACGTGGTTAGATGCTCGGGACAAGCCCGAGCATGACGTAAGATTGTCTGGCACATGCCAGGATGCAAGTGTCAGGGCTTCGCCGCCCGCTGCTCCAGCACGCGGTTAGCCGCCGACACGATAGCTTCCAACGAAGCACCCACGATATTCGTGTTGATACCCGCACCAAACAGCTTGCCGCCAGGATGCTCCATCTCGACATAGGCGATGGCCGAGGCGTTGGAGCCGTGCTGCAGCGAGTGTTCGGAGTAATCGTTTACCGACAGATCGATGCCGAGATAGGTGGACAGCGCGTTGATGAAGCCATCAATGGGGCCGGTACCCTTGCCCTCGATACGCTTGATCTCGCCATTGTCGGTGATTTCGGCAGCTACCACGCGCACGCCCTTGTAGTCGCCAGCCGGATAGGTGTGGTGATCCACGAATTTGATGCGCGCATTTGGCTGCGTCACATATTGCTCGATGAAGCGCTCATGGATGCGCTTGGCGGGCAATTCCACGCCTTCTTCATCGGTAATGCGCTGAATTTCCTCACGGAATTCGACTTGCAGGTTGCGCGGCAGGTTGATGCCGTAATCCTGCTGAAGAATATAGGCGATGCCACCTTTGCCGGATTGCGAGTTGATGCGGATGATCGCCTCGTAGGAACGACCGACGTCCTTGGGGTCGATGGGCAGATAAGGCACTTCCCAGACGGGATGGTTGGCAATCTTGATCGCCTTCATGCCCTTGTTGATCGCGTCCTGGTGCGAACCGGAAAAGGCCGTATAAACCAGTTCACCCACGTAAGGGTGGCGCTCGGGGATCGTCATCTCGTTGGAATATTCGTAGACCGACTTGATGCGCTCGATATCGCGGCAATTGAGTTCAGGATCAACGCCTTGCGTGTACATGTTCAAGGCCAGTGTTACCACATCGACGTTGCCTGTGCGCTCGCCATTGCCAAACAATGTGCCTTCCACGCGGTCTGCGCCCGCCATCAGGCCCAACTCCGTGGCGGCGATGCCTGTGCCGCGGTCATTGTGCGGATGCAGCGAAATGATGACGTTTTCGCGGTTGTCGATGTTGCGGCACATCCACTCGATCTGGTCGGCGTAGATGTTCGGCGTCGCCATCTCAACTGTCGACGGCAGGTTGAGGATCAGCTTGTTCTCTGCCGTCGGCTTCACCACTTCGACCACGGCGTTGCAGATTTCCAGCGCCACTTCCAGTTCTGTGCCGGTAAAGCTTTCCGGCGAATATTCGAAGCGGTAACCGCCGCCGGCCTTGGCGGCCATATCGGTGATCATCTTGGCCGCATCAACGGCGATCTGCTTGATGCCAGGTACATCCTTGGCGAACACCACGCGGCGCTGCAATTCAGAGGTGGAATTGTAGAAGTGGATGATCGGGTTCTTGGCACCTTCCAGCGATTCGAACGTCCGCGTGATCAGTTCCGGGCGGCACTGCACCAGCACCTGCAAGGACACATCCTCAGGCACACCGCCCTGCTCCACACACCAGCGCGCAAAGTCGAAATCCGTCTGCGAAGCGGATGGAAAACCTATCTCGATTTCCTTGAAGCCCATTTCCAGCAACAGCTTGAACATGCGCGCCTTGCGATCATGCCCCATGGGGTTGACCAGCGACTGGTTGCCATCACGCAAATCGACCGAACACCAGATCGGTGCCTTGTCGATGGTTTTCGATGGCCAGGTGCGGTCCTTGATGTCGATGACGGGGTATGGGCGATACTTTACGTTCGCGTCCGGCATGCCCTTGGAAATCTGAGAGGTCTTGGCGTCCATAATCTTGCTCCTTCCACGCATCGCGGCTGAAAAAGCCTTGGCAGATGCGCGCCCAAACGGGCCTTAAATCCAGTATAAAGTGAAATTTCGAGTTGAGGAGCATTGGCACCAACGGGCTTTCGGCCGCCGGGCGCTCCTCACTGGACCCGGCAACCGCGTGTAAGGTCGAGGCTAAGAAGCGAGAGTGCACCGCATGGGCAAGCCTTCGCAGAAATCTGCGCGGTCATGCCAAAAATGGTTGCGGTGCGAATGGTCATGTTGATTTGTATAAACAGCGGTTTTTGATCTGGCAAGTAAGCTTCTATGCGATCATTGATCTATTTTGCATGGCGACGTGCTTCAAGCTTTTCAGCGATCCATAGCTTCACCAACGATTGTCGCGTGACACCAAGACGTTTTGCCTCGTCATCCAAACCTTGCACGATCCAGGTTGGAAAATCGATATTCACGCGCTTGGGCTCCAGATTAAGATGGCGCGCGGTCGCAAAGTCGAGATACTCGCTTATATCCTCACCATCATCGAACATCCTGTCGAATTCTTTGGCGCTTATAGTCTTCATAATAATGCCTTTCGTTCGGGCGGGCGCGTCGCACTGAAATGATTCGGATTCGCCCCTGCCGCAAAGTGTACACGGCCAACCATAGCTTTCCTTCCAGCTCCGCAATCAGGGCAACACGCTCCTCATCGACCTGTTTGGCCATAATAGTCAGGCCAAAGTCGTCAAGCCATAACAGCTTGGCTTGCACAAAATCGATTCCGTGCTTGTCTTTGTTGCTTGCGCTCTTTGCAGGATCAAATTCAAAGTTCATAGCAATATAGTATAAAATTTATACAGTTTCTATACCTGGTCACGCTTCACTACCCGCTGCAAAGCCATCATCAGCCCTCCGCCAATCAGTCCCCAGAACGCTCCGGAAATGCCGCCAAACGACAGACCCGACGCGGTGATGAGGAAGGTTATGGCGGCAGCTTCGCGGGTTTCGGGGTCCTTGAAGGCCGCGACAGCCGAGCCGGAGAAGGCACCGACGAGAGCCAGGCCGGCTACCGCCTGAATGAGAATGGGTGGGGCCAGCGCCACGAAGGCGGTGACCACGCCTGCCAGAAGGCCGAAAATCACATATCCCACGCCGCTGACGATCACCGCCCAGTAACGACGTTTGGGGTCCGGATGAGCATCTTCTCCCGCACACATGGCGGCGGTGATGGCGGCGAGGTTGACGGCATGGCCGCCGAATGGGGCGGCGAGCAGCGAGAACAGTCCTGTTGTGGCGAACAACTGTCCCGGCTGCGGATCGTAATTGTTGACTTTCAACACGGCAATGCCGGGAATGTTCTGCGAGGCCATGGTGACGATGAACAGCGGCAGCGCGATGGAGATCAAGGCTTGCAGGTTAAACACCGGCATGACGAATTCCATCGGTGGCGCCAGCGATTGCGCAACGCTATCCAGTGCGCCTGTGGGAATATCGACGCCAAAAATCATCACAAGCACGAATGCGGCAAGGGCTGCGGGAACGGCAAACAGGCGCTTGAAAGCACCGACGACGATCCATGCCAGAATAATCGGCAAGCCCAAGGCTGGGTTGAAGCCGATGGCCTTGATGGGCGCAAAGCACAGACCGATGATGACCCCCGCCAGCATGGCGTTGGCCAACGGTGTAGGTATCGAAGCAACAGCCCGCCCGAGTGGCTTGAACAGACCGGCGATGATGATCAGCATCGCACAAATGATGAAGGCACCAACGGCGGCCGAAAACCCACCTTCGATCACCCCCGTCGCTGCCAGCAGCGCGCCACCGGGCGTGGACCAAGCAATGCTGATGGGGAGCCGCGTTGTTGCGGATAGAATGATGGCGCAGAGACCGACGGAAACTGACAGTGCCATCAATCCGGATGCCGCCTCGAAATCCGTCGCACCAACACCCTTCAACCCTTGCAGCACCACGGCAAAGGAACTGGCAAAACCGACGAAGGCAGTCAGCAGGCCCATGAACAGGCTTTGGAGGGAGAAATCTTTTAGCATGGCTGGGCTCTGGAAAAGAGAAATGGCAATCACCATTCCAGATCAAAAAACACTCTCGCTGGCAAGGTTGCTTTGCCCAACGAAGGTACTCGCGCCTGACTTGTGCAGGGTCTCCGCCCCGCCCTGTTGTTCTCATCATCCCACTTGTGTAAACCCACGCCATCAAACAGCGAGATATCAGATGCTTCCTTGGATAGAACTCGACCGAGCAGCCATTCCCGGTGATGGCGGCGAATTGCGCCTGAAGCAGCGCGGCCAGGAATTTTCCATCATGCTTGGTTCAAACGAGCTGATGAACAGCCGGTTGAGTGGCTCCGAAGAGGCCTTGGCGACGCAGTCTTGCGAACGCATTGCGGGAAGAGCAAACCAGAGCATGCTGATCGGCGGGCTCGGCATGGGTTTTACGCTTCGCGCAGCCCTCGGGGTGTTGCCATCCGATGCCCGTGTAACTGTTGCGGAACTGGTACCCGCCGTTGTCGAATGGGCGCGCGGCCCAATGGCCGAACTGCACAAAGGCACGCTCGATGATACGCGTGTCGATATTCATGTCGGGGATGTCGGAGCACTGATCAAATCGAAAAAAGCCGCCTACGACGCCATTCTGCTGGATGTTGACAATGGCCCCGATGGCTTGTCGCGTCCCTCAAACGACAGCCTCTATGACCCCGATGGCCTTCAGGCCGCCAGAACGGCGTTGCGCCCGAAAGGCATACTCGCAGTTTGGTCATCCGGCCCGGATGCCGCTTTCACACGCCGTTTGCGGCAGGCCGGGTTCGCGACAGATGAGGTCAGCGTTCGCGCCAATGGCAAGCGCGGCGGTGCGCGCCATACGCTCTGGCTGGCGGCCAAGGCTTAACGCCGGGAGGTGGACCGCTCTCCCAACGCGTCCAACGCATCGGCATTATCCCGCCCCCAGGCATAAAGCATCTCGACCGGCTCGATGAACCGGTTTCCGAGCGCGGTGAGTTGATATTCAACGGCGGGCGGTCTGGTTGCATGCACATGGCGCGTGACAAGGCCCGTGCGCTCCATTTCCTTCAGCGTTTGCGTCAACATCTTCTTGGAAATGCCTGGCAGGCTGCGTTCCAGCACGCCCGTGCGGGCCGTGCCCGCATGCAGGGTGTGTAACGTATGCAGGATCATGCTCGTCCATTTGGTAGAGAACAGTTCCAACACGCGTCGGGGCGCGCAATCTTCGCGCCATTCTGCTTCGTGGCTTCCCGGTTTCATCGTGGTCACCCTTTGGTATCCATGTCCCCAATCCGTGCCGTCTACACGTCAGGGCGCGGAATGCCTAGTTATGTCTCAACAAAAAAAGGAGCAAGATCATGGTAAAAACGGCATTGGTCGTGGGTGCAAGCGGTATCGTGGGTAGCGCCACGGCAAATCTTTTGTTGGGCGAAGGCTGGACAGTCTACGGCCTTTCGCGCCGGCCAACCGAGCAGAAAGGCATCATTCCGGTTGCCGCCAATTTGCAAGATGCGATTGAAACGGCGAAGGCTTTGGAAGATGTACGGCCAGACGCCGTATTCATTTCAACATGGGCGCGCCAGGATAGCGAAGCGGAAAACATACGCGTCAATTCCGCCATGGTCCGTAACCTGCTGGATGGCTTGAGCCTTGGCAAATCCACCCGCCATGTGGCATTGGTGACCGGCCTGAAGCACTATCTCGGCCCGTTCGAGGCCTATGGCAAGGGCACCTTGCCGCAAACGCCGTTCCGCGAAGAACAGGGCCGTCTCGATGTCGAAAATTTCTATTACGCGCAGGAAGACGAAGTCTTTGCTGCCGCGAAGCGCGATGGATTCTCTTGGAGCGTCCACCGTCCACACACCGTGATCGGCCAGGCGGTCGGCAATGCCATGAATATGGGCTCGACCCTTGCAGTTTACGCAAGCATTTGCCGCGAAACAGGCCGCCCTTTCCGCTTCCCCGGTTCCGCCGCACAGTGGAACGGCCTCACCGACATGACGGATGCCAACCTTCTGGCCAAGCAGCTGCTATGGGCCACAGAAACGCCTGAGGCACAGAACGAAGCCTTCAACGTGGTCAACGGCGATGTTTTCCGCTGGAGCTGGATGTGGAGCCGCATCGCCGACTGGTTTGGCGTCGAGGCTGCACCCTTTGATGGAACGGTGATTCCGCTCGAACAACAGATGAAAGATGACGCTGAAGTCTGGAGCGAGATTGCGGCGCGTGAAAATCTTGTCGAACACCATCTCACTCGCCTCGCCTCTCCGTGGCACACGGATGCCGATCTTGGCCGCCCCATCGAAGTCGTCACCGACATGGGCAAAAGCCGCCGCCTAGGCTTCAAAGAATATCAGCCGACGGATGACGCATTCTTTGCGCTGTTCGAGACGCTGCGGAAGAACCGTCTCATTCCCTAAGGCGAGTTAGCCAAGCTTTCATTATCAAAACCGCATTGGTCTCGCCAGTGCGGTTTTTCGTTTGACGCTCGAATATCCCCAAGACATAAACGCCAGATAGAAAAAAATGAATCTGGTTGCAGAAGCCATCGCGGCGTCTCCCTGTCTGGGCGATGCCGAAAAGGAGACTTCGTGCGTATACTCTTCGTCAACCCACCCTATATCTCCCTCACATCACGTGGCGTTGGCCACCAAATCCCCTTCGGTCTTCTCTGCGTCGCGGGTCCGTTGATCGATGCCGGGCATGAGTGCCGCCTGATTGATGCGGAACGCCACCACATGAAGGCGGATGAGATCGAGGCCGCGATCGCTGTCTTCAAACCCGATATGGTGATGACTGGCCATGCGGGATCGACCCCTGCCCACCCCGCCTGCATTCTGGTTTTGAACGCGGTCAAACGCGCCTGCCCGCAGGCGCTGACGGTCTATGGTGGCGTTTACCCCACCTACCACGCCGCCGCCATCATGTGCGATGAACCATCGGTGGACATCATCATCAAGGGTGAAGGCGAATCGACCGCATTGGCATTGGCGCATGCCCTAGTGGAGGACCAGTCACTCAGCACCGTTCCGGGCATCGTTCATCGTCAGAATGGCGACGCGGTAGAAACCAGACCCGCCGCCACGATCAAGGACCTCAACGAATGGCGCATCGGCTGGGAGCTGATCGAAGACTGGGATCTGTATCAATGCTTCGGTCTTGGTCGCGCAGCCATCATTCAATTTTCGCGGGGCTGTCCCCACCGTTGCAATTATTGCGGCCAATATCAGTTCTGGAGCCGTTGGCGGTATCGCTCACCCAAGGCGGTCGCTGCCGAAGTTGCCTGGCTGCATCGCACCCACGGCGTTTGCTTCGTTGATCTGGCCGATGAAAACCCCACCTCCTCCAAGCGCCTGTGGCGAGAGTTCCTGGAAGCGCTGGTCGAGGAAAACGTACCGGTGCGGCTGTTTGCGACGATCCGCGCGACAGACATCGTGCGTGATGCCGATCTGCTGCCCCTTATGAAGAAAGCCGGCATGATCTGCGTGCTGATGGGCATCGAAACCACGGACCCGACCACGCTTGCGGCCATCCGCAAGGGATCGACCACCCGTGAGGACCAGCAAGCAGTCGCGCTGCTGCGCCAGCACGGCATCCTGTCCATGCTGGGCCATATCGTCGGTTTCGAAGAGGAGAGGTTTTCAGATTACCTGCGGGCATTGCGCCAGATCAGCCTTTACGACCCGGATTTGCTGAACGCCATGTATCTGACGCCACACAGCTGGTCCGACTGGACGGCAGAAAATGGTGAGCGTCGCGTGATCGAAACGGACCGCAGCAAATGGGATTACCGACACCAATTGTTGTCATCGCGCCACCTGTCACCGGGCATGATCTTCGCCATGGTCAAGTTGCTGGAAGTCGCCGTCCACTGTCGGCCACGCGCGCTGTTGCGTATCTTCTTCCACCCGGATCGTGAGCTTCGCAAACACATGCGCTGGAGCTTCCGGTTCAGCTTCCGGGTGTGGCGGGCTGAGATCGCGGAATTCATCCGCCAGCCGCCGCCCAAGAGGGGCCGGATGTCGCTGGCCGAGTGGTTCGGGAAGGCACCGGTTTCATCAAAGCATGGAACCGGCGCGAATGACACGCATGGCGGCGGCCCTGTTGTTGAAGCGGCAGCAGAGAAGATGAAGCAAGTCGGCACATCGTAGAATCAAAAAACCGCGCTGACCTTCGTCAGCGCGGTTTTTTTAATGGACAGTCTTCGCTTAGATCTCGCCCTGCGAGGTCACGACTCGCGAAGCGAGGCCGTAGGCTACGGCTTCTTCGGCACCCAGCCAGTAATCGCGGTCGATATCCTTGGCGATCTTTTCTTCCGTCTGGCCTGTGGCCACGGAGAAAATCCTGATCAGGCGCTTGTTCATCTTGATGATTTCGCGGGCCTGAATTTCGATATCGGATGCCATGCCGCGTGTGCCGCCGGATGGTTGGTGAAGCAGGAAGCGGGTGTTTGGCAAGCAGATACGACGCTCCTTCGGCACCGATACGTAGATCAGTGCACCGGCGGATGCGACCCAGCCCGTGCCGATGATCCACACCTTCGGCTTGATGAACTTGATCATGTCGTGAATGCTATCGCCGGATTCGACGTGGCCGCCGGGCGAATTGACGTAGACGCGGATGTCTTCATCGCTGGCAGCAGACAGCGCAACAAGCTGCGTGCAAACCTTCTGCGCCAGTTCCTGCGTGATTCCGCCATAGATGAAGATCGAACGCGACTTGAAAAGATTCGCTTCCGTTTCCTTGCCGATCGGCAGTTCCTTGCTCTTGTCGTCTTCTTCTTCGTTCATGTGACGGTCTCCAACGTATTTCATTACCTACCGGACATAGTGTGATTTGTTTCGTAAAACAATGAGCGAAAAAGGCAAGGCGCGGAACTGCTTAATAAACAGACCACCGACAAATGACGCATGGACAGCGTGTTTGCGCTTGCGATATCGTTAATGATGCAAGGTTCGAGCGGCACCCCAAGAGCCTCTCGCCCTGCCTGCAAAAAAACAAGAGGGACCGATGTTCAAAAAACTTTCACTCGCCGCTGTCGCACTCGGCGCAACCACCCTGCCCGCATTTGCGCACCTCAACCCGGAAGAGCACGGCTCGTTCATGGCCGGGTTTTCGCACCCGCTGTTCGGTGCCGATCATATTCTGGTGATGATCGCCGTGGGCATCTGGGCCGCACAGATCGCCACATCTACGGATAAGAAAAACGCGCTCCTCATCGTTCCCGCCGCATTCGTCGGCACCATGGCAATCGGATTTCTGCTGGCGCTTGGCGGCATTGAATTGCCATTCGTCGAACCGGCCATCCTCGCCTCCGTCATCGCGCTGGGTCTGCTGGTTGCCGTGGCCACACGCGTTCCCGTCAGCGCCGCTGCGGCTATCGTCGGTATCTTCGCTTTGTTCCACGGCCATGCCCATGGCGGCGAACTCGGCAGCGCGGGCGCACTTCAGTTCGGTGTTGGTTTCGTCATCGCAACCGCGCTGCTGCATGTTGCGGGCATTGCGCTGGGACTGGGCATTGCCAAGCTTGGCACAGTTGCGGCACGCATCGTTGGCGGCATGACGGCACTGGCCGGTCTTTCGCTGGTTTTTGGCGGATAACCAAGGCTTTTAACCTTACAAAAATGTAAGAAAATTCCGGCTTTTAAAAGCCGGAATTGAACCCTACGTCCTTGGTGTGCGTTTCTCGACACGCCAAGGAGGCTACCGATGTCACCAGAAGAAACCCAACTGCTGAAATCCCTGTTCGACAGGGTCAAATCCGCATCCTCCACCCCGCGCGATGCGGAAGCGGAAGCGCTGATCAATCAGGCGGTCCGAGACCAGCCCGCCTCACCTTATTATCTGGCGCAGGCCGTGATCGTTCAGGAAAAAGGGCTTGAAGCCGCAGCGGCGCATATTAGCCAGCTGGAAGAGCGTATCCGCCAGCTCGAAAGCGGAAACGGCGCGCCACAACAGGCGCAACAAGGTGGCTTCCTCAGCTCGATTTTCGGCGGTGGTCAGCAGCAAGCGCCAGCACCGACGCCTGCTCCCGCGCAGACTTATCGAAATGATACATCCGGTCAGGCACCGGGACCGTGGGGCCGCACAAACGATGCTCCGCAGCAGCCCAGTGGGCCATGGACCAACCAGCAGCCCTCCGCATTCGCACGCCCCGGTGGCAGCGGCGGTTTTCTGCAAGGTGCGCTGGGCGCGGCGGCGGGTGTTGCTGGTGGCATGTTGCTGGCCAATTCGCTGAGCGGCATCTTCTCGAACCACGTTGCCTCATCCGGCTGGGGTTCTGCCTTGGGCGGTGCGACCGGTGCCAACGCACCGGTCGAAGAAACCGTCATCAACAACTACTACGGGGATGACGAAAAGCCACAACAGGACGCTGGCAATAACGACAATCTGCAACAGGCAGATTACGACGACAGCAGTGATGATGCCGATTTTGATTCAGGCGACGGAGATTCTATCGCCTAAACTCTATATGTGATTGGGGTCAGCCGCGGCCACGATAGGTCGCGACGCCCTGCTCCGGCAGCCAGACGCCTTCGGGTGGCGCGCCTGTCTGCCAAAAGACATCGATGGGAATGCCGCCGCGCGGATACCAGTAAGCGCCGATGCGCAGCCATTTGGGCGCTAGCAGATCCACCAGCCGCTTGGCGATGTAGACCGAGCAATCCTCGTGGAACGCACCGTGATTGCGGAAGGCATGCAGGAACAGCTTCAGCGACTTGGATTCCACCAGGAACTCACCCGGAATATAATCAATGACGATATGGGCGAAATCCGGCTGGCCGGTCATCGGGCACAGCGACGTGAATTCCGGCGCGGTGAAGCGCACCACATAATCCGTGCCAGCATTGCCGTTCGGTACTTTTTCCAGAACAGCCTGTTCCGGGCTTTCGGGGGCTGCGACTTGCGCGCCCAGTTGTGACAGGCCGGAAACATCAGTGACTGACATGGTTCAAACTCCTGTTTCTTGAAACTCAACCCGAACGCCATGTGCCTGTTCGCTTTCAGGCTCCACGTGAATGGCCAGCACGGCACCGGGCACGGCATGTCTTATGGCATCTTCCAGCCGGTCGCAAATATCATGTGCCGCCCTGACCGACATAGCCGAGGGAACGACAACGTGGAAATCGATAAAGGCGACGGCCCCTGCCCTTCGGGTCTTCAGGTCGTGCACACCCAGCAGGCCAGCGGAATTTTCCGCAATCGCCTTCTTGATCGCCTCATCCTCCTCCGGCTCCACCGCACGGTCCATCAAGCCACCCAGCGAATGCAGGATAACCTTTGAGCCCTGAAACAGGATATTGATGGCAACGACGATAGCCAGAACCGGATCGAGAATGGCATAGCCGGTCAAAATCGCCAGAACGAGGCCGATCAGAACGCCACCCGAGGTGACGACATCCGACATGATGTGATGACCATCTGCCAGAAGTGCTGGCGAGGAGTGCTTCTTTCCAACCCGGATCAGCACCGTTGCCCAGATGCCATTGAGGATGCCGGCAAAAGCATTGATGGCAAGGCCTAGCGCTGGCGCATCCGGCAAGCGCGGAGCCATAAGGCCGCTCCATGCCTCGTTCACGATCAGAAGCGCCGCAACGACGATCAGTACGCCCTCGACAACAGCAGACAGATATTCCGCCTTGTGGTGGCCAAACTGGTGGTCGTCATCGGCAGGCTTTTGCGCATAGCGAATGACGAAATAGGCGATAAAGGCCGCGACCACGTTGACCGTGGATTCCAGACCATCCGACAACAGCGCAACCGAACCTGTGACCCACCATGCCAACAGCTTCAGGCAAAGCACCGTAATGGAAAACGGGATACCCCAGAAAGCAAGCTTCCTGACGAGCGCGTTACCCTGTTCGTTCATGACCTGTCTCCATGCGGTTGCGAATGAATTGCAGAATTGGACCCTAAAACGCATGAACCGCCCGCTCGGAGGTTCCAAGCAGGCGGTTCATATGTGCGGCCTCTATGATTTAAAGTGGTGGCGAGGTCAAGAGGTCAGGAAGAAACTTAATGCTGCTCGCTTTGTTCGCAAAATCGGATGCGATTGCTAAAGGGATCGGTGACCTGCATCTGCAAACCCCACGGTAATTTCTCCACGCCCGGCTTCATGAAGGTGTAGTCCTTGACCGTTAGCTCACGCTGGTATGCTTCAACACCGGATATGTTCACGAAGACATTCGAGCCCGGCGTCGCATCGCCGTGATGTCCGCTGAGGTGAAGAGAAAGTCCTGCTCTGGAAACCTGCATATACAGCGGAAAATTATCTCCGAAGCGATGTTCCCAATCCACCGAAAAACCGAGAAAGCCGACGTAAAATTCACGCGCCTTGGCTTCATCGAATATGCGGATAATGGGGCAGACCCGCGTAAACCGGATTGGCTGCTCATCACGTGCAGCAATTTTCGCGGCCAGAACATTCCAGTTATCGAAGCCAAATTGTCGCGCAACGATTTCCAGCGAACGGGAGTGGGAAATGTCGATCTCGTCTTCAATCAAGGCGGCTTTGAGCGCACGCGCCATCGCCTTTGCGTCGAGAAAATCACGCATATCATACGTCCTTCCTGTGGAGCGATCGGATCGTCAGTGCTCGCCTTGCCGACACCTTCGCTCATCAACGGTGGACGTTTGAAAGCGTGTTACGGAATACATTCACCTTACCTGTAACGGCGCGAGCGGCAGGCTGTATTCGGCCTTCCGCATTTTACCGCAGTTTCATGGTGAGGGAAAGTCGCATCACACCCGCGTCAGCAGCAACTTGATACCCGCAAAACCGAAAAACAATGCCAGCACGGTTTCGATATACCGCTTGGCGCGCTGATAGATGCGGATTGCAGGCGCAGTTGAAAACAGGAGGGCATAGCCACAGAAAATGGTGACACCCAGCAGCCCACAGCCGCCGATGATGGCAGCGAGGGTCGATGCTCCCGCGTCGGGCTTCAACCCGAGGGACATGATGGCTATCCAGCCGAGAATGGCCTTGGGGTTGGTCAAATGCAGCAGCAATCCACGACGATAGAGTTGCAGATATTCAGCCCGGCCAACCGGAGCCTCCTGCAAGACCGTTTGAGGCACGGCAGGTGAAAAGGCCGAGCGGGCGGATTTATAGGCCAGATAGAGCAGATAAAATCCACCGGCGATCTTGATGAAAAACAGCGCATTGGCGTAGGTCGCCAAAACAGCAGAGAGGCCGGTGGCCGTCAGTGTTGCCCAGAACAGCGAACCCGTGATGACGCCGATTGCCAAAACGATGGCCGGTGCCCGCCCTCGGCTCATAGCTATGCCCATGATGGTCATGTTGCTGGGGCCGGGGCTAGCCACGGCGATAATATAAGCGATGTAAACCAGTAAAAGCTGATGGAAATCGATCATTACCGCCCTGCAAACAAAAAAGCCAAATTAATCAGCCGATTAAGGCAGTTGGATTGATTTTGTCAATTCCCACATCTCAAGGCGTGGGAACGGCAACGGAAAATGTGCTGGCATCATTATGCATCCGCAGCGAGGCCGTAAGAAGCGGCGGCAACGGTGTCCACCATCCGGTTTGCAAACCCGCATACCGCAGGGCCGCTGCCGTCCATGTGTTGCAGCCGACCAGCGCGTTGAAATACCCTTCGGCTTCGAAAAATGCGTCGTCTCGACCGTATGATTGCCCCAGAAGCGGAATGGGCTTTTCCTGCGAATAAGCAAAGCTGCCGACGATGAAATCGACCAGCTTTCGGTGCTCATCGCCCGAAAGATCAAGTGACGTGACACTGGCATCCGTGACGGGGATATCTCCGGCAAGAGCGACATGCATGACCGAATTGTCGAGCGTCAGGCCTTTGAGCAGGGGAATCGGCTTCAGATCGGCCCATGTCGGTGTCTGCGTGTAGAAGGCCCGCCCACCCCAACCGAAAACGAGGTAGCGAACACCGGGATCATCGATCTCGAGATTTCCATCGCGCAGAAACGCGAATTGCGCCAGCAGCTCTGCGTCGACAGGAAGAGCGATATCGGTGTGGATGGGATTGCTGAGTACAAGGACCCGATGGGACGTGTCATCCACGACTGTCGAATGATTGCGGGTGAACGGCTTTGGCAGCAAGGTGCCAGCACCAAGGCTCGCGACAATCAAGGCCACGGCGATGCATAGATATTTGAAAATCTTCACTCTGCATCACCTGCGCGGCTTATGGAAAACGGCGGCGTTTCATAACGCCGCCGGTCGTTGTCGCGCCGCTCAGGCGGCTTTGGTCTTTGCCTTGCGCACAAGATGCGTGACCACGTTTTCGATCATCCGCATGCCGGCATCACCGCCCAGCGTCATGATCGATTCCGGGTGGAACTGAACTGCCGCAACCGGTTCCTTGGAATGCTCGATGCCCATGATCGTGCCGTCTTCGCTTTCCGCAGTGATGATAAAGTCGCGGTGAAGCGTCGTCGGATCGGCAAAGATGGAATGGTAACGACCAACCGTCACCTCCTTGCCGAGGCCGGAGAAGACCAGACCGGGTTCCAGCACGCGGATACGCGATGGCTTGCCGTGCATGGGGATGGCCAGATGGCGAAGCTCACCGCCATAGGCTTCCGCCAGCGCTTGCAGCCCAAGGCACACACCGAAGATCGGCAGATCGCGGGAACGAGCCGCCTTGATCGTCGCCTTGCAATCGAAATCGCTGGGGTTACCGGGTCCGGGAGACAGGACGACGAGGTCCGGCTGAAAGCGGTCGAATACTTCCGCCGCCACCGGCGAACGTACCGTCGAAACGGTTGCGCCCGTCTGGCGGAAGTAGTTGGCCAGCGTGTGCACGAAGCTGTCTTCGTGGTCCACCAGCAGAATTTTGACGCCGGTGCCAACCTTGGCCGAATCCCGCTGCGTTGCCGCGGAGTTCTGGCCCTTCGCATCACGGATGGCTGAAATCATGGCGGATGCCTTCAGTTCGGTTTCGGCTTCTTCTTCCTGCGGGTTGGAATCGTTGAGCAACGTTGCCCCTGCCCGCACTTCAGCAATACCGTCCTTGATGCGGATGGTGCGCAAGGTCATGCCGGTGTTCATATCGCCGTTGAAGCCAACCATGCCGATGGCACCGCCATACCAAACGCGCGAGCTCTTTTCGTGGGCTTCAATAAAGCGCATGGCCCAGAGTTTTGGCGCACCTGTTACGGTAACCGCCCAGGCGTGGGACAGGAACCCGTCAAACGCGTCCATGTCATCGCGCAAGCGGCCTTCGATATGGTCCACGGTGTGGATGAGGCGTGAATACATCTCGATCTGGCGACGACCGATGACCTTAACCGAGCCCGGCTCGCACACGCGGCTTTTGTCGTTGCGGTCCACATCCGAACACATCGTCAGTTCGGATTCGTCCTTCTTGGAATTCAGCAGCTTGAGAATCTGCTCGCTATCGGCAATCGGGTCTTCACCACGCTTGATGGTGCCGGAAATCGGGCATGTCTCGATGCGCCGACCGGAGACGCGCACGAACATTTCCGGCGATGCGCCGACCAGATATTCCTGATGGCCAAGATTGATGAAGAAGGAATATGGCGACGGATTAATGGCTTTCAAACGGCGCGAGATGGCCGAGGGATTGCTGTCGCAACGCTCCATGAACTTCTGTCCTGGCACGACCTCGAACAGGTCGCCACGACGGAAGCTTTCCTTGGCTTTCGTCACCAGTTCGGAATATTCGCCGGGGTGATGATCGCCGCGCGGCGGAATGGTGTCCGTCTTCACGAACGGCTCTGGCGCGATGTCCTGCGTCTTGCCATGCGTTGTTACGCCGTCCTTTTCGAAGTCATAGCGATCGATCCAGGCCTTTGCCGAGTGGTGATCCACCACGAGAATTTCATCCGGCAGAAACAGCACCATATCGCGCTGATCTTCCGGGCGTTCCAGCGAAAGCTTGATGGCATCGAACTGGAAGGCCAGATCATAACCAAACGCGCCGAACAGACCGATGGCCGCATCAGCGCTGGAATAAAACAGATCAACGATGGCGCGCAGCGCCGTGAAGACGGTTGGTATCTTCGAGCGCTCTTCCTCGGTGAAGACGCGGTCGGGCTCGTTCACGACTAGGTCCAGACGGCGGGCGGTGGACGTGCCAAGCGTCAGATCCGGCGTCGTTTTCAGCTTTTGCGTGATAAACGTCAGCAGCGCTTCGCCGCGACCATTATAGGCTTCGATCCACATGGTGCGGCCGAAACAGGAAATGCCGAGCGGCGGATCGATGATGGCCGTGTCCCAACGCGTGTAGCGACCGGGATATTCGTAATTGGATGAAAACACTGCGCCACGACGTTCATCGAGGCCGGTTACATAGCTGTCGATAGCCGTTGCATAGTCGGCAGCACGGCGCTGGCGCGTGACTTTGACGCCGCCTCTGGTCTCGTAAGTTTCCGACCCGTCATCCTGAATAATCGTTACCATCTATTCCGCTTCCCGTTTCTAAAGCCCGATGACAGGCGGCATAATAACAAAAAAGCCGCCTGAAAATTCGGGCGGCTTGGACTTAGTCAAAGGACATGGGTGCTCAAGGCCGCGTAAAGCTGCCCCACCACCAGATTGCAATGTTCTTCGACTGTGTGTTCATGGTGCAAATTGTTAGCCGCAAGCGCGGGCGATGGCAAGCGGATTTGAACCGAAAGACTGTTGAAACGTTGTGGGTCTGCCGCAACGGGGGAACGAACGGTCACATGCTTCATCGTCTCATGATAGTCGCAGCCAGCGCGCTGCTGATCGCCGCCTCGCAACCGCCACAGGATGTGCCGGTGCCGCAACCCAAACCGGAACAGCAGGACACGACGCCAACGCCAACGCCTGCACCTGCGGAAACGAAAAAGGACGGGCAGCAGCCTGCTCAACCGCCCGCAGAGAACACCGTGCCAAAGCCCGAAGAAAAACCCGCACCCGCGGCAAAAACGGATGAACCCAAAAAAGAAGAAGAGAAAAAGCCGGAAGAGCCACCAAGAGAGCCGGTAAAGGCAGAAAACCCCGAAGAGCTGAAGGCCTGCCTTAGCGAACTGAAAGAACTGGGTGCCGAGTTCAAGGAGCTTCCACCCATACCTGGCGAAGAGGACGGCTGCGGCATCGCTTCGCCTATGGAGCTATCGACGGTGATCCCCGGTATAAAGCTGGAACCGGAAGGCACGATGCGGTGTGAAGCAGCCCTTGCGCTCTCGCGCTGGACCAAGAACGTCGTGGTGCCTACGGCAAAAATTGCGCTTCCCGGCAAAAACGTTACCGCCTTCGGCAATGCCTCGACCTATGTCTGCCGCAACCGCAACAGCGCAGAAACCGGCAAGATTTCCGAGCACGCCAAAGGCAGCGCGGTGGATATCGCGACCATGACGTTCGACAAGGGCGAACCGTTGGTGATGAAGCCACGCGGCGAAGACGGCACCATGGAAGGCGCTTTCCAGCGCACCATCACCACCGCCGCCTGCCTCTTCTTCCGCACCGTCCTCTCCCCCGGCAGCGACGCCACCCACCAGGACCACCTGCATCTGGATGTTCTGGAACGCAAGGGCGGATATTTGTACTGCCGGTGAAACAGAAAATGGCGGAGCTTGAGGCTCCGCCATTGTTTGATCAACCAACTCTGATCAGAATGTTTTGGTCAAAGAAATCTTGAAGCTGCGTCCAGGCTCGGAATAATAGGCCATCGGCTGAGTGCCACCGGTGCGCGCTGTCGAGTAATCGTAATAAGTCTTGTCAAAGACGTTATAGATACCGGTATTTATTTTCAAACCCTTGGCCTGTTCCGGCTCCCACCACGCCGTTAGATCGACGATACCGTATCCAGGTGTTTTCAGATAGGTAATGCTGCTTGTAGGGCCAGCAATAGCGGTAATCGTCTGACCCCGGGCTTCTCTCACTCCGATCCAGTCCAGACCGATGCCCCAGGTTTCCTGATCATAGGACGTGCCGATCACCACCTTAAGCGGGGCGACAGACTTCAGGAACGAGCCGTCATCAAGGTTTTTACCGTTGGCATAGGCAAGCCCTGCTTTGAGACCGAAACCGTTATCGAAGCGCTTGTGGGCAGAAACTTCTGCGCCGTAGATACGTGCGCGGTCTATATTTACGCTGCGCGTCACACCACGTGGGTAAAGTGCTGGATTGATGCCTGCCGCTATCTGATCGGCTACGGTAAGGTCTCTGGTTTCGATGAAGTTGTTGTAGCGATTGTAGAAGAGATTGATCCGCCCGCCAAAATCGTCGCTACCGAGCTTGGTGCCGACCTCAAAACCATTGCTGGTCTCCGATTCCAGGTTGGGGTTTCCTGCGCGTAGATATGTGCCTGGCCCACCAAACGACGCATAAAGTTCACCGCTGGTGGGCGCGCGGAATCCCATGGCCCACTGTCCGTAAACTTCCATCTGGTCATTTACATCGTAGCTCGCGCGGATTTTCGGCGAAATAGCAGTGTCACTGAAACCATTTGGGAAACTCGGATTGCTGGCATTACGCGCAAATTCGGCTGTCATCTTGGGTGTATGCTCGACCCAGTCAAATCGGACACCTGGATTAAGCGAAAAACCACTTGAACCGAATTCGATAAGATCATCGAGGTAAAAGCCAATACGGTTAGTGTCGACCTTCGGCGTATCGGCCTGATTGGTATGGAGGTTAGAGCAGGCTGACGGTCTAGGCAGAATGGTTGAGCAATTATCAATACCCTCAGAATATTGCTCGGCAAATCCCGTATAAAGGTCGTAACCAAAGACGAAACGATGGCTGAGATCACCCGTCGTAAAGTTTTTTTCAGCCGTACCGATCAGTCCGAAACCGTTCTGCTCATAATCGTTCGAGCGTGTGATCGGACCTACGAGCGTGTTGGAGGCCGTGGGAAACCGTGTGGCATCGTAGCCGTTTATCTTGACCTGCTTCTGCCAGTACAAAGATGCAGTGGCTGCATCCAGCAACGCATCTGATGCGATTGCCTCATACTTGTAATCGAGCGAAACACGATCGCGCTCAGATCCTTCATCCCCTGTGTAATTTCCGGGTCTGTAATTTCCAGTCGCTGACAAAAGCGTACGGGGATCAATATCCTTGTCTAGATAGAAGCGTTCGGCCGTAAGCCCTATCATATGGCCTCCATCAAGCTCCTGGCGCAGCTTGAACAGAAGATTATACTGATTGTAGTCTGACGGATCGGCCTTGGTTCGAGTGGTGCTATAACTATCGACGGTTCCCTGATTGTCGCGTTCATGGCCCTTTTTATAAGACCCCTGAAATAGAATGGAGGTATTTTCTATTTTGGAGGCAACTGCCGCAGATGGTGTGAAGCTTCGATCCATACTGTCATAGGTAAACTTGGTGATTCCACCCCAATTGCGTCCCTCGCCAATTAGGTCTTGTGGCTCCAGCGTGCGGATTGCCAGTACACCGCCGAGGGCACCCGGGCCTGCTCGACTGGAATCCGCGCCGCGGACGACATCAACTGCAGAAAGTGATGAGAAATCAAATGTATCGAGACCGCCCGTCGCGCTTCTCGTTGCATCCGAAAGAAAGGTCAGAGGGATGCCGTCCACGGTCGTCAGGACACGGGAATCTTCGAGCCCGCGAATGTTGACAGACCCAGTCGAGCGGTTGAACGAAACGCCGGGCTCCTGCGTACGACCTAGATCGGCAATGCTGGTAATTTGCTTTCGCGCTATTTGTGTTGCAGTCGTCTCCGTGGCCAGCGGAGTATCCGCCACGCTTCCAGGAGTGACCCTCTTGCCCTTCACCACGATCCGTTCCAGCACCGTGCTATCGCCGGACGCGGAGGCATCCTGAGCATACGCCGTAGGATTCGTTGTTAGAAGGACCATGGCTGTGCAGACCAGCAACGCGGATTGAGAACCTCGGATTGTCATCGTAACCCCCTGAATGCAAGCGCACAAAAGCACGCGGCAACACGAGGTGCCGTCGCAATGTGGCTTGATAAATACCCTTAATTTTTACGGCCCCGCCGTGGGCAGAGAACTATAAAACATGAGTATTGGAGTCAATTAATAAAACATGATTTTTAATATCACCTTTAGCGCGCTTATGTTGCGTTGCAGAAATGTGACAAACGCTGCCTAGAACGCAAACGCCTCTCTACGCATCACAGGTTGCAATCAAAAATAGGAAATTTGAATATTCTTCGATTAATGGTGAATTTCGAAGAAATAGGCCCGACAAGACCATATTTTCCGGCACTTTGAGCGATTATTTTAGAAAATTCGATGATTCCGGTTATCGAAAGCGCAAAACACGCAAAAACCGTCATTCTCGCCACCTCGATTCGAAGCAAAACCCCTGCAATTAAAGTCGTTAACGAGGAACTACACTCAAAATAAAGGGTGGAATTTCCGGGGAATTGGTATATTTCTCACCGTTAACATATTAGTTTCCTCATGAACGAAACCACTGATGATTACGCTCGAACGACAATCGATACTGAGTCAGGAGATATCGGCTGCCGACAGCCGTCCTCGTTGGATGCAGGTTGTTCAGGGCGTGGCAAAAGAGTTCGGATACTCCTATGCAAGTCTGATGCGGGTTCCGCGTCCGGAAGAACAGCTTCTTGCCACCGCTCTCGTTGAGACAACGCTGCCGATCCGCTTCGTTCGCGAGTTCGATGAGATGCGTTTGCTCGGCCTCTGCCCTGTGCTGCCGAAGATAAAGCATTCCGTCATGCCGCAATCCTGGTCATTGAGTGACCTCGATACGGGACAGCCGGAAGTTTTGCCAATCGTTGAACTGCTGAACCAGTTCGGCATTGCCAACGGCCTTATCATTCCAACGAATTCGTTGAACGGCGACCGTCATCTGATGCGGTTCGACGGCAAATGCGATCTTCCGTCTCAGATTGCGCTGAATGAAATCGGGATGATCGCTCTTCATGCTTTCGACGCTTACGAGCAGATGCGCCGGTCAGAAATGGTCGCGCCGCGTATGCTGACGAAGCGGGAACTCGAAGTCATTCACTGGACTTCACAAGGCAAGACATCGGCAGAGATCGGCAAGATCCTGTCGCTCTCCGACCACACGATCAATGCCTATCTGAACAACGCGATCCGCAAACTCGATTGCGTCAACCGCACGCAACTCGTGGCCAAGTCTATCCGCTTGAAGCTGATCGGCTGACACTGCCTCACGACGTGCCAGCCGGTCTGATCAGCGGTCCAGCACGGACCTCAGTTCGACGAGGTTCGAACGCACTCTCAGAACATAAAAGCCCATGGTCGCCAGGTGCGACGGCATGATCCATCCGCCTTCATCACCGTTGGAAATAATCATCGGCTGAATGCGCAGAGCCGCACGTGTCTGCGACAGCGTGTCGTTCCACAGGCTGGTCAGGTTGCGTTCGCGGATAACCTGCGAGAAATCGTCACCAGCGGCAGCGAGAATGCCGTAGTAACCGTAGAGCTGACCATAGGCGAACCAGAAGCGGTCATCCGCCCGGGTGTCGAACCAGCCGCCATTGTAGTTTTCAGAACGCTCGCGCAGGATGGCGGAAGTTCCGCCTATGTCGTTGGCGATGCGGTCGATGAACTGGATAAGGTTGTCGGCGCGACCATCGAAGACGGAATTGCACTGCGAGAGACTGGCGTTGAATTTGCGAAGGCTTTCCGCCGCCGAACGATAATAGCTCGGGCTCGGCGTCTTCGGGCCAAACGGGTTGAGACCGAAATACCAGGAATATTCATCGAACTGAAGATTGCCGCGTGCGCTCTGCAGATTGCCATCGACACCAGAGGTGCCACGAACGCGACCAAGCGAGTCGACCAGCTCCACCGATGTGCGGCGCACAGCCTGGTTGACACCGCGCTGGAACGACGCCTTGTTATCCAGAAACGGCGTGCTATCCCAGTCCATGCCGAACAGACCTAGGCGATACAGCAGCATCGATGAAATCCATGCGTTCTGATCGACGTTATAATCGATGAGGCCCGCAGACACATCGACGATCGCAGAACTTTGGCAGCTTTTGGCGGCAGCAACAGCGGGAGCCGGTTCAGTGGAGGATGCCGAAGGTGCGGCCGCAGTCGGGGCCGGAGCTGGCAGTTCCTGACCTGCACCCAATGTGCGTTCAGAGAACTTGTAATCATTGACGTAGTCTGGATTGAAGTTCGTCCAAACCTGCGTTTGCCAGAAGAAATAGCCATAAAGGCCAACGAACAGCACCAGCACTGCGGCAAGGGGAACCTTGATGAAACCGTCGCGGTTCTTGTACCAGCCATGTCCGGCACGGAAAGGCCAGAACAGCCAAGCGATCACGAGAGAGGCACCTCTTCCAAGCGCTGCGAAAATGCGCTTGAAAAACGCGATAACCGGATCGAGCATCGTTCAACTCTCCTTAGCGAATAGACCCCTGCAATCATCATTGATTGTCAGAAGAGCCCATGCCTGACTTCACTGGCGGGAGCGTCCCCTACGCATGTAAACAGCGTATGACACCCCAGCGCGACAAGACCGCCCAACCGGCACTGCGGACAGGCTGCCTTTCACATATGGTGCCACTGTCCCCGATACAACGGATGAGGGCGAGATTTCCCGCAATGCTTGTTCAGCCAGCCGCACTGGACGTGAGCTCGCGGCGGCGAAGAAGCGCTTCGTCTGCCCGGTGTTTTCGTGTCTGGATATCCTGCAAAGTAACGAACCCCTGACCATGCAGGGTCAAAAGCTCGTCGAAAATGCCAAGCGGCATAGGCGCTTCGTCCCCTTCTGCGGTGGGGGACTGGGACTGAGCATCCGCCAAAAGCGGCTCCAGCGAACCGAACGCCGCGTCATAAAGATGGATGCACCGCTCAGCCTCGATGTTGAGTTTATTGAGCAGCAGCGCGTGCATGGAAATTTCGTCATTCAGTAAATCGATCACATTGACCAGCAGGATAGCCTGATGATTCAATACCTCGTGCCGGGCGTTCAGCCTCTTGCGCTCCGACAACACCGTCTCGCGCTGTGCTGCGGCTTCCGCTTCCTCGGCTTTCCACTGATCCAGACGAGTCTCGTCCCGCGCATCACTGATCTTGCGTTGAAGCGTGGCCAGCGAAGCGGCAAGCGCCTTGTCCTTTTGTCTCGCCTCATCCATGTCAGAAACAATGCCGCGGCGAGTTTCCATGCTGGTAACAAGGTTTGGCTCGACTGTGGAGCGCAACGCTGTTGCCTGCTCTTTCCGGGCCTGAAGCAAGCCGTGAACGACGGCAGCCTCCAGAAGAATTGCGTTCAAGCTATCGGCAATGACCAGCTTTCGCGCACGCACGGTCTTGAAGGAACCGACCGCCCGTCGCTTGAAAAATGAAAAGAATTTCTCGGAACGCGTGACGTCATCGACCCTGTCGAAGGCCGCATAGGCGGCGTCGGTTCGCACACCAATACCATTGACGAATGCCAGGATACGATCCTGGAATTTTGCTTCCAATATCTGCAATTCGGCAAATTGAGCGGTTTGCGGTATGAAGGCCTCTTCCGAGGTTCCTTCTGGAACCACCACCAGGGTCTGAGCCATCAGCGATGACAGATTTTGCACAGCAATCGCGTCGGCTCTTGCCTGCTCGATTTCACTGTCAAAAGACGGCAATCTCGCCATGAAACATCGTCCCCCGAATCGATTGATGGCAAAAGGCCACCCATATAAATATGCGCGACCTTTTCTCAATGCGAGAGATGTAATGAAGTGGCATTCAGAGTTCGAGTTTGCTGATCTCTGCACCCAGTCTCTCACGCGCCAATTCGCTTCAGCCCTTCACAGCTTCGACCCAATGACGGCGGCAGAAGGACACATATTTTTCATTGCCACCGACATCGATCTGCGCACCTTCCTTGACGACGTTACCCTCTGAATCGAAACGGGCGACCATGGAGGCCTTGCGTCCGCAGTGGCAGATGGTGCGGATTTCGCGCAGCTCATCGGCAATGGCCAGCAGTTCCTTTGATGCCGGGAAAAGCTTGCCCTGAAAATCCGTGCGCAAACCATAAGCCATGACCGGAATACCCAGGGCATCGGCAATGCTGGCCAGTTGCCAGACGTGATGCTCCGACAGGAAATTGGCCTCATCGATGAAGACGCAGGCAACCGGCTCTTCGGCATGCAGCCGCTGCACTTCCGAGAAGATATCCGTCGTGTTATCGAACACCAGCGCATCGGAAGACAGGCCAATGCGGGACGCAACCTTGCCGACACCGGCGCGACTATCGAAGGCCGCCGTAAAGATGAGTGTGCGCATGCCGCGCTCGTGGTAATTATAGGACGCCTGCAACAGCATGGTGGATTTCCCGGCATTCATTGCCGCATAATTGAAATAGAGCTTGGCCATCATGCCCTCCGGGTCCTGTGTTGCAGGCCTTTTGCAGGGTGGGCGGTGCCAAGGGCAAGAGCGGGACGACGAAAAACACAGCTTTCGCAATCCGCGCATTCGTGGTGCACTGCACAAACTTTATGAACCGTGTCGCAAACCGCACCACAATCCACGCAAATGCGCATGAGTTGATTGTGCGTCGAAGATATTGATAATGGTTAGGGAACTTAAAAAAACAGGGAGTAAGCAATGCTTGCAAAAAATCACCGCTGTCTGGCCCTTGCCGCAGCAGTTTCTGCAATGGCCCTCTTCACCAATGCCGCCTCTGCCGCAGAACCCGCCAGTTGCGGAACGGTCCGGTTCTCCGATGTGGGCTGGACCGATATTACGGCCACCACGGCCACCGCTTCCGTTATTTTGAAAAGCCTGGGCTACCAGACGGATGTAAAAATCCTCTCGGTTCCCGTGACTTACACCTCCCTGAAAAACAAGGATATTGACGTTTTCCTCGGCAATTGGATGCCGACGATGGAAGGCGATATCAAAGCCTACCGCGACGACAAATCCGTGGAAACGGTGCGCGAAAACCTGACTGGCGCGAAATACACACTGGCGACCAACGCCAAGGGTGCCGAACTGGGCATCAAGGATTTCAAGGACATTGCGGCCCAAAGCGACAAGCTGAGCGGCAAGATTTACGGCATCGAGCCTGGCAATGACGGCAACCGCCTGATTCTGGGAATGGTCGAAAAAGGCACATTCGGGCTGAAAGACTTCCAGGTCGTGGAATCGTCCGAACAGGGCATGCTGGCGCAGGTTGCCCGCGCCGAAAAATCCGGCGATCCCATCGTCTTCCTCGGCTGGGAACCCCACCCGATGAACTCCAATTTCAAACTGACCTATCTGACCGGCGGCGATGACGTCTTCGGCCCGAACCTCGGCGGCGCAACAATCTACACCAACGTCCGTGCCGGTTATTTGCAGGAATGCCCGAATGTCGGCACCTTCCTCAAAAACCTGCAATTCACGCTGCCCATGGAAAATGAAATCATGGGCAAAATCCTCAATGATGGCACCGAGGGTGAAGCCGCAGCCACCGAATGGTTGAAGGCAAATCCAGCGGCAATCGAACCATGGCTTGCAGGCGTCAAGACCAAAGACGGCAGCGAGGATGCGCTGGCCGCTGCAAAGAAGAATATCGGCCTCTAGCCGTTGACGTCTCTGCATTGAACCCGTCTTCCGACCCCATCAGCGGTCGGAAGACGATCACGACTCCGTTCACGAAAGGTTTGCTCTTACCGTGGAATGGCTCAGCGCTTCTCAAAATCGTTTACCGATCGGTCGATATGCCAAAGAGGCCGTCGACTGGTTAACCGGAAATCTTTCTTTTTTCTTTGATTGGCTATCCTTTATTTTCGAAAGCGTCATCGACGCTGTTCTCTATGTTTTACAAGCACCGCATCCACTCATCATCGTCGCCCTGCTGACGGGGCTTTCAGCTTGGCTGCGCCGGTCCATCGGCATGCCGTTGTTTACGGCGCTCGGCTTGCTGCTCATCATCAACCTTGGCTACTGGAAGGCGACGACGGAAACTCTGGCTCTCGTTCTCGCCGCCAGCGCGGTTTGCATGGCCGTTGGTGTTCCGCTCGGCATTCTCGCTGCACGGCGCAAATGGGTCTACGCCTTCATGCGGCCTGCACTGGATTTGATGCAGACGATTCCGACATTCGTCTACCTCATTCCGGCACTCGTGCTGTTCGGCTTGGGCATGGTGCCGGGGCTGATTGCAACGGTCATCTTTGCCCTGCCGGCACCCATCCGCCTAACCCGCCTTGGCATCATTTCCACGCCGCCTGCCCTCGTTGAAGCGGCCGTGGCATTTGGTGCAACACCATCTCAGGTGCTGCGAAAAGTCGAACTGCCGTTTGCCACGCCACAGATCATGGCCGGGCTGACACAGACGATCATGCTGTCTCTATCCATGGTGGTCATTTCGGCGCTCGTGGGTGCGAACGGCCTTGGCGTGCCGGTGGTGAGGGCTTTGAACACAGTCAATATCGCCATGGGCTTCGAGGCCGGGCTTTGCATCGTCATCGTGGCGATCATCCTCGACCGTCTTTTCCGCTTACCCGGCTCGGAGGATGAGGGATGAGTGACGCAATCACCTTTGAAAACGTCGATATCGTCTTCGGCAGCAATCCCACCCCTGCACTCCCACTGATAGATGCTGGCAGAACCAGAGCGGAAATCAATACGGAAACCGGCCTTGTGCTCGGCGTAGCAAATGCCTCGCTGACGGTGAAAGAAGGGGAAATCCTCGTTTTGATGGGGCTTTCCGGTTCGGGGAAATCGACGCTTCTGCGCGCGGTCAACCGCCTTGCTCCGGTCGTCCGTGGCAACGTCAGCGTCAAAACGACGTCGGGTTATATCGATCCGTACAAAACCTCGGCAAAGACACTGCGGGATCTTCGTACCCACACGGTTTCCATGGTGTTCCAGCAATTCGGGTTGCTGCCATGGCGCAATGTGGCTGACAATGTCGGGTTCGGTCTCGAACTTTCAGGAATGCCCGATGCCGAGCGCAAGAAGCGCGTGGCCGAACAGCTCGAACTCGTCAATCTCTCGGACTGGGCAAACCGCAAAGTCGGTGAACTCTCGGGCGGCATGCAGCAGCGTGTTGGACTGGCCAGAGCCTTTGCCACCGGCGCGCCGATCCTGCTGATGGATGAGCCGTTCTCGGCGCTCGACCCCCTCATCCGCAGCCGCCTTCAGGATGAGCTTCTGGAATTCCAGAGCCGCCTGAAAAAGACGATCCTGTTCGTCAGCCACGATCTCGATGAAGCATTCCGGATCGGCAACCGGATCGCGATGATGGATGGCGGACACATCATCCAGTGCGGAACGCCGCAGGAGATCGTGAAAAATCCGTCCAATCAATATGTGGCGGATTTCGTGCAGAACATGAACCCCATCACCATGCTGACGGCAGCAGACGTGATGCGCCCGGGCGTGACGGCTGAAAACGCCGGGCTGTCTGTATCAGGCACGGCGCGACCCAGCTCGCCACTGGTCGACATTCTGGATGCACTTGCAAAGCAGCCTGGGGCCATCGGCATTGTCGACAATGGCTCCGTTGTCGGCACGGTTTCCGCAGACGACGTCGTTCGCGGTTTGACACGCCACAGGCGAAAATAGCAGGAGCGGCTGCGAGTGGAATCGCAGCCGTAAACCTTGATAATATCGGATATGTCCACCAATCCGCTACAACGGCAGATTGCCACATACGATTTCGGCGGGCAAAAATCTGTAAGACTGCCTTCCCAATTCTCCCAGCAGAGTGCGAAATTTAGGGGAACGGCACGAAGGGCCGAAAATCGCGTGGCCGCATTTCCATTCTGACGATTGGAGTTTGGAATACCACTATCGACTAATTTTCGACAAAAAATTCTACGGAAATTCCGTTAGCTGCCGTTAATAAAGAATTTTCGACTATTTTCTTTAAAACACGGACGGCAACATAAGAATGTTATTTATTGCTAATAAAGAGTAGTCTGTACCTTAGATTTAGGTATATACAACGATCTTATCAAATTGGTACACTTGGCTCATATAAGATTTCGATTTGCCATTGAGACAGTCCGGGTCGGGCTTCACTCAGGAGAAGTAAGAATATGAATACAGAATCGCTTTCAGAACAGTCCACCGCCGCAGCTGGTCTTCTCTCCGCAATGGCAAATCCAAAACGGCTCATGATCCTTTGCAGCCTGGTTGAAGGTGAAGTGCCGGTCGGCGTGCTCGCCACACAGGTTGGCCTCAGCCAGTCCGCCCTTTCCCAGCACCTGTCCAAACTTCGCGCGCAACGTCTGGTCAAGACACGCCGCGATGCCCAGACCATTTACTATTCCAGCACATCGGAATCGGTCAAAAAAATTCTGGCGACGCTTGAAGGTATTTACTGTGCGCCAGCGGGTGCCGCTAAAACCGCTGCTTGAATGATAGCGCCAACATCAGGCCTGGATCAGCTTCATTAAAGCTGCACGCGCCTGGATGTAGAGCTACAGAGCGCCATGTGTTTTACCGACACGTGGCGCTTTTCATTGAGGTCAAGCCGTTGGTTGCATCTGCGCTTTGAGGCTGGTCGCCGCTCGGGCATAGCCGCCCTCCCCGCCATCGACGAAATGCATGTGATCTTTTGACAGAGGCGATGGCACGATGCAGGTCATCAACGCCGTATCCTGTTCGTGCAAGCCGTAATAGCACACACCCTCTCGTGCGGCTCCTTCCAGTCTGGCCTTGATTTTCTTCAAACGGTCGGGATCGACATCCACCGTCATCTTCAGCCCGTCATCGAACTTGCGGAAATCGGTGTTGCTGGCAACCGATCGCTTGTACTGAACCGGATCGAACCGACCGGCAGGCTTGCGAAGCCAGTAGAGCACCGAGATGAGGAACGTCTGGAACAGCACCCAGGCGCCCTTGCGGATTTGCGATATCCTGTCGCGATAGGCGGAAAGAGCCCGAGCTTCCAGAACCAATCCTTCTCGAATGAAACCGAGCGGAGGGCCATCGATTGGAACGGGATGGCCGCCTCGGCCATCCTCATTGGCAAGCGCCACGATCTCCGAAACAATGTCTCGAAAAGCGGCTGCATCATCTTTGGGGCCTGGCACCGCAATGATCGAGATCACCTTACCATGGGTTGCCTCGATGGGGTTCCAGCGACAGGAAAGGCCCGTAAGGTCAGGGCGAGAGCCGTGGGCAGCAGCGTCCACCAGGTAGCGTCCCTGCTTCATCTGCTCGTCGGCCCAATTGTTGCCTCCGCCGGTGAACATCGCATAGGACACATCGTCACTGGCCTGGAACCGCGCGACGCGCACATCGAAACCATGGTCGCGAATGACGGAGAGCGGGACGATGGCCGCCCTAAGCGTCAGTCCGATATCATCCGCCACCCAGCTCTGGACCTTCGATAAAGCCTCCCGCGCCGCTTCGATCTGAGTTGGAGGGACGGCGACCGCTGCACCATCGCCACCGAAGACGAAGGGCAAATCGTGTCGGTCGAGTGCGTTGAGAATGCCGGATATGACGCCAGCGCCTGCCATGTTGACGGCCTTGTAGCGCCCGGCCTCGATGGCACCGGTGGAATCAATGATATCGGCAAGCGCCAGGGCCCAACCCTCGGGCAAGGCGCGGTACAGCATCGGGTCAGCCACATCCTCGAAATGCAGGAAAACCGGCAGGTTGCTCAGGAACTCTTCGTCTGGCGATGTCATGACGGTACTATCCTCCTGCACGCCGCGAAAAGCCAGATGCCGCAAAGGATTTAGGCGACGTGAGAACAGGCTGCGCGCGGCCATCACAGATGATTTACGCTTGTGAGCCGGCTTTGGATCAAAGATGGCTTGCGCAATCGGCTCTGGTGAGTATGAACCGGAGCAGGACGTCGGAAATCAAACATGAAACGACACCTTGTCGTCGGGCAGACCGGCGGATTTGCGCTGCTTCAAGCGCGCCCGGCTGCGACGATACATTCGGGGATACGACCCAATCCAAGGAGAGACTGAAATGAACATCAAGATTTTAACGGGCCTCACGCTCGCCGCCTCTGTTGCCTTTGCACCGCTAGCCCATGCAGAGATCGTCATCGGCCTTATCGCGCCGCTGACCGGTCCGGTTGCGGCTTACGGCGCGCAGGTGAAGAACGGTGCCCAGACGGCTGTCGACGTCATCAACAAGAATGGTGGTATTCTGGGCGAACAGGTCGTTCTGAAGCTGGCCGATGATGGTGGCGAGCCCAAGCAAGGCGTATCGGCCGCCAACCAGCTGGTTGCAGAAGGCATTCGCTTCGTGGTCGGACCGGTCACGTCAGGCGTTGCCATTCCCGCATCCGACGTATTTGCCGAAAACGGCGTCCTGATGGTAACACCAACGGCAACCGCACCAGACCTGACGAACCGCGAATTGTGGAACGTGCTGCGCACCTGCGGCCGTGATGACCAGCAGGCGGAAGTCGCTGGCAAGCTAGTGCTTGCACAGCTGAAAGACCGCCGCATCGCTATCATTCACGACAAGGGTGCTTACGGCAAAGGCCTTGCTGACTCGTTCAAGAAAACGCTGAACGCTGGCGGCGTGACCGAAGTGTTCTATGATGCCCTGACCGCAGGCGACAAGGATCTCAGCGCGCTGACGACCCGCCTGAAGTCTGAAAATGTCGACGTCATCTATTTCGGCGGCTACCACCCGGAAGCGGGTCTTCTGGTTCGCCAGTTGAACGATGTCGGAGCCAAGGCAACCGTCATTGGCGGCGACGGCCTGTCCAACTCCGAATTCTGGAGCATCGGCGGCAATGCAGCAGCTGGCACCATCTTCACCAACGCAGCGGACGCAACAAAGAGTGCAGACTCCAAGGCAGCAGCGGACGCCCTGACTGCCGCCAACATTCCAGCAGAAGCCTTCACGCTGAACGCCTATGCCGCCGTTGAAGTTCTGAAAGCCGGCATCGAAAAAGCCGGTAGCGCCGAAGACTCAGAAGCCGTCGCAAAGGTTCTCAAGGCTGGCGAACCCGTGGCAACGGCCATCGGCAAGCTGACCTATGGCGAAACCGGCGATCTGACCTCGCAGGCATTCTCGCTCTACAAGTGGGAAGGCGGAAAGATCGTTTCCGCCGAGTAATCATTGCAGATATGATGGATATGACCGGGCGCGACCTTCGCGCCCGGTTTTGTTTTACTTGCTGGACAAGCGATCCGCTCGTCTGGCTTACTCTGTTTCAACAGCAGAATCGAAAATGAGGTGCAGCGTGGCTTCGATACTCGAACGCAAGATCGACCAGGGAACGGGCCGCGAGAAGGCCGACATCGTGCTGAGAGGCGGTCGTTTCTTCGATTTGGTCACGGGAGAGCTCATCGCCTCCGATATCGCGATCTGCGGCGACACCATCATTGGCACCTGCGAGAGCTATGAAGGTGTCGAGGTCATCGATATCACCGGCAAGATTGTGGTTCCCGGCTTCATCGACACGCATCTGCACATCGAATCCTCCCTGGTCACGCCGCATGAATTCGACCGCTGCGTCCTGCCCTATGGCGTTACGACGGCGATCTGCGACCCGCACGAAATTGCCAATGTGCTGGGCGCAGAAGGTATCCAGTTCTTTCTGGATTCCTCGCTGGAAACCATCATGGACATCCGGGTCCAGCTGTCCTCCTGCGTTCCCGCAACGCATCTCGAAACATCTGGGGCCGAACTGCCGATTGAAAAGCTGCTGCCGTTTCGTGGTCACCCGAAAGTCATCGGCCTTGCCGAGTTCATGAATTTCCCTGGCGTCATCCACAAAGACCCGATCTGCATGGCCAAGCTCGAAGCCTTTCAGGGTGAGCACATCGATGGTCATGCGCCGCTTCTATCGGGCACGGCCCTCAACGGCTACCTGTCCGCCGGTATCCGCACCGAGCACGAATGCACGACCGCCGAGGAAGCACTGGAGAAGATTCGCAAGGGCATGCACATTCTGGTGCGCGAAGGCTCCGTTTCCAAGGACCTGCATTCCCTGATGCCAATCATCACCGAACGGCTGTCGCCATACCTCGCTCTGTGCACGGATGATCGAAATCCGCTTGATATCGCCGAACAGGGTCATCTGGACTACATGATACGCACTGCCATCGGAGCTGGCGTCGAGCCATTGGCGATCTACCGCGCTGCTTCGATTTCGGCAGCCAAAGCCTTCGGATTGCGCGATCGTGGGCTGGTTGCTCCCGGCTGGCGCGCCGATCTTGTTGTCATCGACACGTTGCAGAACTGCAAGGCCAGCATGGTGTTTTCCGCAGGACGCAGGGTCACGAAGGAGCTTTTCGCCACCCGCAAATCCATCGCGCCGGTGGGTCTTGATAGCGTCAAGGCGCGTCCGGTCTTGGCGTCGCATTTCGGTGTTCCCGTAACCGAAGGTGAAACGCCTGTCATCGGCGTGATGCCCGGCAAGATCATCACCGAACATCGCCGCTATAAACTTCCATCGGATGGCAACCAGACGAGCCTCGATCTGGACAACGACATCATCAAGGTCGCGGTCATTGAGCGCCATGGCAAAAATGGCAACCACGCCAATGGCTTCGTACAGGGCTTCGGCCTGAAGAAGGGTGCGATCGCCTCGACTGTCGGGCATGACAGCCACAATATCTGCGTCGTCGGCGTCAGCGAGGATGACATGGCGCAGGCTGCCAATCGCCTTGGCGATATCAAAGGTGGCTTCGTGGTCGTGGAAGACGGCAAGGTCACCGGTGAAATTGCCCTGCCTGTGGCTGGTCTGATGAGCCTCGAACCTTATGAAATCGTGCGCGATACGCTGCACGAGCTGCGCAAGGCCGCTTACGCACTCGGCACGACGCTGGAAGAACCCTTCCTGCAGGTCGCCTTCCTTCCACTCCCGGTCATTCCACACTTGAAGATTTCAGACATGGGAATGGTGGATGTCGACCGGTTTGAACTCATCACTTCAAGTCGAAATGCGTAAGTGCAGCAGTATAAACAATAAACTCATATTAAATTAAGACAGTTACGATAGATAACGAGTTCCGAGGATGGAGCATAGCTATCGAGGCAATCTGTGGCTGTAACTAAGATCGATAAATCGCAACTTAAAGTCGGCATGTTCGTTGAAGCCATCGAAGGTGTGTGGCAGGACAGTTCAACACTGGGCAGGCGTTTTACTATCCGCTCCGGTCACGAAATCGATCTCATCGTCAACAGCAACATCAGTGGTGTTTTCATCAACACCGCTCTGGGACAAAACGCATCAGGATCGCCTCTCCATCCCGCAAAAAACATCGCGAGTGCGACCCGGCAGGATAAGTTCGAAACGGCTGCGAAAATTCAGGGCCATGCCGCCGAAGCCAGATCTCTGATCGGCGACATTTTCGACGGTCGCGCCGTCACGGTGGAGTCTTTCACGCCGTTGGTCAATGACGTTGCGCGCACGATGGAAGAAAATCCATCGCTCTATATCGGCATGTCGCGTTTGCGATCTCGCGATAACGCCACCTTCGTGCACTCGCTTTCCGTAGCGGCACTCCTCCTCCACTTCGGTCGATCCATGCAGATGGATGACGAAACCGTTCAGCATCTGTGCATGGCGGGAATGCTGCATGATATCGGCAAGCTTTCCATTCCAAAGCAGATTCTTCAAAAGCAGGGACCACTGAACGCGGCGGAACGCAACGTCGTGGAACAGCATCCCGGCCTTGGCTACGAGCTGTTGTCTGCAAACCTCAACATGCCCAAACTCGTCCTCGACATTTGCCGTTCGCACCATGAGCGGCTGGATGGCAAGGGTTATCCCGACCGGCTGATGGCTGATGCCATCAGTCCCGAAGTGCGCATGAGCACCATCTGTGATGTCTTCGATGCGCTGACCTCCGCACGCCCCTACAAAAAGGGCTGGTCATCACCGCAGGCTCTCAGCTGGATGATGTGCCGCGAAGATCAGTTCGATAAAGGGCTCATGTGGCGCTTCGTCCTCAGCCTAGATCCCGAGATGACAAAAGGGATTTTGTGAGCGCGCTATAAAGAGAGCGCGCCCTCGAAAGCTATCCAATCCGACCGCAAAATACATCCAGCCCATCCAGCTTCACGGTGCCTCCATCGATCAGCGGCTGAAAGCCCGGCATGGTCAGCACTTCCTGGATTTTCAAATCGGCAGGGATCAGAAACTCCGCCGGTTCCCGCGTCAGGTTGAAAACGAACAGCAAACGTTCGCTATCCTTGTTGCGCGTAAACGCCAGAAGATCCTGCTGCGTGTCCAGAAACACCATGTCGCCGTCGCGCAGCGCCGCATGGTTTTTGCGGAATGCCAGAACGGCTTTGTAGTGGTTCAGCACCGAGTCCGGCTTGCGCTCCTGCCCGTCCGCCGCCAGCATGGCGTGGGCATAAGGCACCGGCAGCCACGGTTTTTCCGCTGTCGTAAAGCCCGCGCTGGGATTTCCCGTCTCCCAGACCATTGGCGTGCGGCATCCATCGCGCCCCTTGAAGGCTGGCCAGAAGCGAATGCCATAGGGATCGCGCAGGTCTTCGAAAGCAAGCTCCGCCTCCGTCAGAGCCAGCTCCTCGCCCTGGTAGAGGCAGATCGAGCCCCGCAACGTCGCCAGCACGCTGAAAGCCAGCTTGGCCACGCGGGTCTGCTCTTCGCTGTTTTCGGCAAAGCGGCTGAGATGGCGGATGACATCATGGTTGGAGAAAGCCCAGCAGACCCAGCCATCCGTGACGGCTTTCTGAAATCCGCTGACCGCGCCCCGAATATGGCTTGCGGAAAATTCACCGCCCAGAAGGTCGAACGTGTAGCACATGTTCAGCTTGTCGCCATCAGCCGTATAAGACGCGACGGTTTTCAGCGAGCGGGCACCATCACCCACTTCGCCTACGGTCATGCGGCCCTCATATTGATCGAGCAACTCTCGAAAGCGCTTGAGAAACGCGATGTTTTCGACCTGGGTCTTGTCGTGGATGTGGCTCTGCATGCCGTATGGATTGACATCCGGCGCATCCAGACCGGCATCATCGCTATCGGGCGCGTGTGGCGGGTTGTCCCGCAACAGCTTGTCATGGAAGTAATAGTTCACCGTATCCAGCCGGAAACCATCGACACCCCGCTCCAGCCAGAACCGGACGGTTTCCAGCAACGCATCCTGAACCTCGACATTGTGGAAATTCAGGTCTGGTTGCGAGGCCAGGAAATTGTGCATGTAATATTGCTTGCGCACGCCGTCCCATTCCCAGGCAGGACCGCCGAACACGGACAGCCAGTTGGTGGGTGCAGTGCCATCCGGCTTCGGGTCTGCCCAGACGTACCAATCCGCTTTCGGGTTCGTGCGGCTTGCGCGGCTATCCTTGAACCACGGATGCTGGTCGGAGGTGTGGGAGATGACCTGATCGATGATGATCTTCAGCCCCAACCGATGCGCCTCGGCAATCAGCGTGTCGAAATCATCCAGCGTCCCGAACAGCTGATCCACGTTACAATAGTCAGACACGTCATAGCCCATATCCGCCATGGGCGACGTGAAGAAGGGCGACAGCCAGATGCCGTCTACGCCCAGCGAAGAGATATAGGGTAGATGTTTGGTAATACCGGGAAGATCGCCGTAACCATCACCGGTCGTATCCTGAAAAGATCGTGGATAGACCTGATAGATCACCGCCCCTCTCCACCAGTCGTCTGCATGTTCTGCGGCGTTTGCGGTGGAGGCATTATGGTCCGACATAGGCAATCTCCAGTGAATTTGTGCAGAGCATATAAAGCCCACTTCAATTCGTAAACGGCAATCGCGTTCCATTTGTCTGCAACGTCACTCATATGATGACTTGCACTTGTCAGCACCCGCCAAAGCGTCGTAAGCCGAAGCGCTTATATGGGAGGCAATGCAATGGGTGGACGGTTTCTTTCAATCGGCGAATGTATGGTGGAGCTTTCGCAGGCGGGTGATGGCCTGCTGCGCAAGGGCTTTGCCGGAGATACGCTCAACACCGCATGGTACGCCCGCGCCTGCCTGCCTGCCAATTGGACCGTCGATTACTTCACTGCACTGGGCGATGACCCGCTCTCCGAGGAGATGCGGCTTTTCATTCAAGGTGCAGGCATCGAGACCGGCAACATCTCGCGTATCAAAGGCGGCACGCCCGGGCTTTACCTCATCAACCTGAAAGACGGCGAGCGCACCTTCAGCTATTGGCGCAGCACATCCGCTGCCCGCCAGCTTGCATCCGACCCGGACCATCTACGCGGCACGATCGAAGCTGCTGATCTCATCTACTTCTCCGGCATCACACTTGCGATCCTCGCCAGCCCGACGGCTGTCGATACATTTCTAGCCGAACTGCGCCGCGCCAAGGCCGCCGGCAAACATGTGGTGTTTGACCCCAACATCCGCCCGCGCCTGTGGGCCGACAAGCAAACCATGTTGAGCATCATCAGCGATGGCGCACGCGCTGCGACGACGGTTATGCCAAGCTTCGATGATGAGGCGGGTAATTTTGGTGACGCCGATATAGAGGCGACGATCCAGCGCTATCGCGGGCTTGGTGTCGCCAACGTCGTCGTCAAGGATGGCGAAAAAGGTGCGACGCTGGATTTCGGGGGCTACAGAAGTCATGCACCTGCCGTCAAAACAGAATCGGTGGTAGATACCACCAGTGCAGGCGACAGTTTCAACGGTGCGTTCCTGTCGAAATTGATCACCGGCAGCGCGCCGCAGGACGCCGCCATTTTCGCGGCCAAAGCTGCGGCAACCGTCATCGGCCATCACGGCGCGCTGATTGATCCAGGCCTGCTGCCTCAACACTGAAGAGACAGCTGACATGATGCTGTAACACGCCTGTCGCATACACGCGAAGAACCGGCACATACCGGGATTCGCAAATGCGCGGGCGGAGGTCGGCACATCATGACCAAAATTACCATTGTTACCGATGCATGGCATCCGCAGGTCAACGGCGTGGTGCGCTCCATAGAAAACACCAATGCCGAACTGGAACGCATGGGCGTCGAAGTCTGCATGGTGACGCCGCAAAGCTTTCACTCCATCCCCTGTCCGACCTACCCGGAAATTCGCCTCTCCGTTGCCGGGTATCGCCGCGTTTCGAAAGAGATCGAAAAAAGCCAGCCATCCTACGTGCATATCGCCACCGAAGGCCCGCTCGGTTTCATGGCACGGCGCTGGTGCATCAAGCACGGCATGCGCTTTTCCACGAGCTATCACACACGTTTTCCCGAATATGTCGCGGCGCGCTTTCCCATTCCAGAAAACTGGCTCTATGCCTTCGTACGCTGGTTCCACAATGGCGGCAGCGCCTGCATGGTGGCAACGCCGAGCCTTGAGACCGAGCTGGATGCACGCGGGGTCAAAAACCTCAAACGCTGGAGCCGTGGTATTGACGCCGCTTTGTTTCACCCGCGTGAAAAGCTGGCCCAACCGTTCGATTTGCCTCGCCCCATTTTCATGACAGTGGGTCGCGTCTCGGTGGAAAAGAACCTGCCGGAGTTTCTCGATCTGGACTTGCCCGGATCGAAAGTCGTGATCGGCGATGGCCCGGCCCGTGCCGAGCTTGAAGAGAAATACCCCAACGTACACTTCACGGGCATAAAGACCGGTGAAGAGTTGGCCTACGCCTATGCACAGGCCGACGTGTTCGTCTTCCCATCCAAAACCGACACCTTCGGCAATACGATACTGGAAGCGCTGGCAAGCGGGGTACCGGTGGCGGCATTTCCCGTGACCGGACCGATCGATATTCTCGGTGCCCACCCCAAGGCCGGCGCGTTGAACGCGGACTTGCGGACTGCCTGTATGGATGCACTGAATTGCTCTGCAGAGGCGGCACTAGCGCTATCCAAAACCTATTCCTGGGAAAAGGCTTCACGCCAGTTTCTGGACAACGTCACATCCGCTGCCAGCAGTGGCCTAACCGAGTTCGGCTCCCGGAAGGGCAACCGCAGTGGAAATATCATGAAATTCGACGCTTTTTCCAGATAGGCATGTGGACGAAAGCGGGTAACACTGTCACAAGACGCGTCGGGACGCGACCGCCGCTATCTTTAGAGCGGGGTCGGGCTGCTGATTGACGTCAGGCGGCTGCCGCGGGATCACGCTGGCCGTCCCTATTCACCCCAAAATTACCAGGTACCGACCAGCGAATTACCCGACAGCGGGATAATGCTCGACTGACCCTTATTGTCGCTGACAGAGATCGAAGTCTGCATTTGCTTGGGAGATTTGCGGAACCAGCCTGCCGCAATCGTTGCCAAGTCGCCAATCATTGCCTGTTTGCGCCAATCGGCAAAGCGCCGCGCCGACGCCTCCGGCTCGGACTTGTAGAAAAAATCGCCGGATTTCGTCAGATCATTGATGGATGGTGCCATGGATGACAGCGGTTTTTGAAACATCTTCGACGGCACGGAAAGATCACGCGCCGCCTGCGTGAACGTAGGGGCCATGAAATCGATGGCCCACCCATCCGCCTCCACCCAGCAATGAAAATTCTCGCCAGCACCGGTCACATGGCCATCGTCGCGATGATCCGCAAACAGGATCAGTTTGCCATCGAGATTATAGGCAGCCAACCCACCCTTGGGCTTTGCCTTAACCTTGTAATGATGCTCCAGAATAAAAGCACCGAAGGTGCTGAAATACATGCTGGCGGTGGTGGGATCAGCATTTTCGTTGATCAGCAGGCTGTTGATGACCCGATAGATGCGGTGATAATCGGTCTGCTTGATCAGCATGGTGTTTTACCTACTAAATTATCAAAATACGCGACGAATTGCTGAGGGCGCGCGCTTCATACACTGTCATCCCGGACCTGATCCAGGATCCAGTGCGATCAAGTCCTTGATCGCAAAAGACTCTTTCGCGTCGCAGACGCGACGCTGCTAGATTCCGGCTCAAGGCCGGAATGACGGAGCGCGGTGGAGTTTTTTACACAGGAGTAAAAATCACCGCTTCTTCTTCGCCTTGCTCTCGAACGGATTGTCCGAACCACGGTAATGCACGCGGATCGGCACGCCGGGCATGTCGAAGTCCTTGCGCAGATTGTTGACCAGATAGCGCGTGTAGGATTCCGGGATGGCTTCAGGACGTGTGCAGGAAACCATGAAAGCCGGTGGGCGGGCCTTGACTTGCGTCATGTATTTCAACCGCAGGCGACGACCGGAAACTGCCGGTGGTGGATGCTGGGTGACCTGCGCGTCCAGCCATTTGTTGAGCTTGGCGGTGGAAATGCGGCGGTTCCAGATCTTGTCGGTGTCAACAATGCTCTGCATCAACCGGTCGAGACCGTAGCCAGACTGGCCGGACATCGGCACGGCGCGAATACCCCGCGCCTGTGGTAGCAGACGCTCAGTCTTTTCACGCAGGTCCGCCAGAAATGCCTGCGGGTCTTCCACGAGGTCCCATTTGTTGAAGGCCAGCACTGCTGCACGGCCTTCGCGGATGACCAGATCAACGAGCTGCAAATCCTGCTTCTCGAAGGGAATGGTGGAATCGAACACGATGACGACGGTTTCGGCAAAACGGATGGAGCGCAGTGAATCCGCCACCGAAAGCTTTTCCAGTTTCTCGATCACGCGAGCCTTGCGGCGCATGCCTGCCGTATCGAACATCTTGATGGTGCGACCGCGCCAGTCCCATTCGACAGAGATACTATCGCGGGTAATGCCCGCTTCCGGGCCGGTCAGAAGACGATCTTCACCCAGATAGCGGTTGATGAGCGTGGATTTGCCAGCGTTGGGACGACCGATGATCGCCACGCGAAGCGGCTTGGTCTCGTCGTAAACCGGTTCTTCTTCCTCTTCATCGTCCTCGTCATTTTCGCCACGACGTATAACGACATCCGTTTCCGCTTCGTCAAAGTCGTCCTCTTTAGGGAACGCAACGTCTTCGCCGATGGCGGCAACGATGGCATCGCGCAGGTCGATCATGCCCTGGCCATGCTCTGCCGAAATCGGGCATGGCTCGCCAAGGCCCAGCGTGTAGGCATCGTAAAAGCCGCCGTCGGAACCACGCGCTTCGGACTTGTTGGCGACCAGCACCACCGGCTTGCCGCCACGGCGCAGCATTTCTGCCAGCGTCTTGTCGGCAGGCGTCAGGCCGAATTTGGCATCCACCACAAACAGAGTGAGATCGGCCTCATCGATGGCCTCTTCCGTCTGCGCCCACATACGACCCTGAAGCGTTTCCGGCCCGGATTGCTCCAGACCGGCAGTGTCGATAATGGTGAAACGCAAATCGATCAACTTCGCATCGCCGGGGCGGCGGTCGCGGGTCACGCCCGGCGTGTCGTCGACGAGCGCCAGTTTCTTGCCAACCAGACGGTTGAACAGCGTGGACTTGCCGACGTTGGGACGCCCTACGATGGCGACGGTGAAACTCATGGGGAAACCCTAACTTGAAACTACGGCGCGAACTTACGCTGCCTTGCCGGATGCGGCAATATTATCGAGCATGATCTGGGCGCGGCTCGTCACGTTGCGCGGTGCCTGCGCATCACCGATGATTTGCTGGAACCATTGCTTGGCCTTGACGAAATCGCCCGCCTTGTAAGCGGAAAGACCGAGCGCCTCGCGCGCGGAGTTGCGCATGGCTTGGCCCTCACTCGACAGCACTTCTGCCTGGGCGGAAACCTGTGCATATGTGCCGGTATCCACCAGCAGCCATGCGGCGCGCACTTTGGCGGTATCGCGGAAAACCTGCGGCGCGGATGTGTCGTCGCCGATGGCGGTAAAAGCGGCGATTGCGGCAGGGGCATCGCCCTTCTGGGCCAGAAGCGTGGCGGAGCGGAACTTCGCCAGAACCGGATAAGAGCCGTGGCCGGCCGTCTCCAAATCGGCAAGCGCCTTCAGCGCTTCGTCGTTCTTACCTTCAGCCGCGAGCTTCAACGCGCCCGCGAACTGATCGCCGGATGCGGATGCGCGGTTGCTGTTCCAGTATTCATAGATGCCTGCACCGGCAGCACCGAAAATGACCAGCACCGCGGCAACGATGACGACAATTCCGTACCGTCCCCAGAAATTGCTCATCTGCTCCGAGCGGATCTGCTCGTTTACTTCGCGGATGAAGGTATCATTCTCGTTCGCCATCGAATTCTCCATTACCCACACCGGAACCGTTCACCCGGACTGCGGACATGCCAAAGCCGTTTGCCGAGGCCAGCAAAAAGGCCAACCACGGTCATTGGTCGGCCTTCTAGCCTATTTTCCCTTATATGTAAGGGGAAAACTCAATTTCTTACATTGCGAGTGGCTGAACGCCGATCAACCATTCGTGCAGCTTCCAGATGAAAGCGGCCCACAGCACGATGCCCAACACCACGGCGACGATGTCGTAGCGTGCTGAAACGAAGGGACGGGTTACGACCTCGCCTGCTCTTTGGCGGCGCTTCAACGAAATCCGCATGACCACGCCCCATGCCAAAACAGAAACGAAAAGCAACACGGACGATGTCTCGCCATTGGCAAGAAGATGCGCCAACGCCCAGATTTTAACAGCCAATATCAACGGATGTTTGGTCTTGGTCGCGATATGGCCAGCCGGTAGAAGGCTGGCCACAAGACAGATCATCGCGATCAACATCAGCGTCAGCGCAATATGGCTCGTCCAGATCGGCGGCGAATACAGGATGCCCGTGACCTGCCGTGCCTGATCGAACGCATAAGCAACGAATGCAATAGCAATGACGGAAACCAGGGAATAGACGCCTTTCCATGGCCCCTCGCCCATGCGCGCAATCATGCGGTTGCGAAAGTCCGGCGCAACGATCCGAAGCGAATGCGTGCCCAGAAAAAACAGAAGAGAGAGAATAAGCAGAAGCATGGATGACCCTTTGAGTGTGTCGCGCGCAAGCGTGAAGCGGTATGAGGATATGCTTAAAACAAACAGGCCAAAGTGCCAGCGCTAATATGCGAATGTTCCATGCTTTGGTCGGGTCGGGGAAATAAGCTGTTCAGGAAGTGCGGCCGCCATTCGGAAATCTCCAGAGAAATCAAAGCTTCGCCTTATTGCGGGGTCAATAAGCAGCACCTTTTTGAATATGTGGTCATAATGTTGCGCTCTCTCTTTATCCTTTGCCTGTCACTTTTAACGGCTGCGCCAGTGTTTGCGCAGGGCGCTGAAAAGCCGAAACAATTGGTCATGGTTTCCTTCGACGGCGCGGGCGACAATTCGTTGTGGGACCGAAGCCGCGCGACGGCAAAGGAAGTGAATGCCCATTTCACCTATTTCCTGGCCTGCACGCTGGTGATGGACCGCAAGACGAGCGCCAAGAGCTATCAGGGTCCCGGCAAGAAAGCCGGTCGCTCCAATGTCGGCTTCGGCCAGTCCATCGATGAGGTGGAAACGCGCCTTCGCAACATCTGGGCCGCAAAACAGGAAGGCCACGAGATTGCCAATCACACCTGCGGCCATTTCGATGGTGGCGACTGGAACGAAGAGCAATGGGATACCGAATTCACCAATTTTACCAGCACCATGGAAAACGCCTGGCAGATGATCGGCAAGAAGGACGAAGAGCCGCAGGGCTGGCGTGACCTCGTCAAGGGCATCAACGGCTTTCGCGCGCCCTATCTCTCGCAAAGTGATGCGCTGAGGGCCGCCCAGAAGAAACACGGTTTCGTCTATGATGCGACCAGCATCACCAAAGGCCCGGCATGGCCGATCCAGAAAGACGGCATCGAACATTTCGGCCTGCCGCTGATCCCCGAAGGTCCAAACAACCGGCCCATCATCGCCATGGACTACAATCTCTTCGTGCGCCATTCCATGGCCATCGAAAACAGGGAGAGGTCAGCGGAATTCGAGGAGCGCGCCTACCAAGCCTTCCGCGCAGCCTTCGACAAACAATATGACGGCGAGCGCGTGCCGCTCCAACTCGGCTTTCACTTCGTCAAGATGAATGGCGGTGCCTATTGGAACGCGTTTGAGCGGTTGTTGCGTGAAGTGTGCAAAAAGGAAGATGTCGCTTGCGTGAGTTACGCAGAGGCGATGCCGATGATCGAGGCGCGGCGGGTGCAGAAATCCGAGGGGTAAACGGCTATTCGGCTCCGGAATGAAAAAAGGGTGGCACATGGCCACCCTTTTCTGTTTCAGGTCGGCTTGTTGGCTGCCAACTCGCCATCTTCTGCCTCACGCTTCAGATAACGCTGATCGATCTCCGGCAACGGCTTATCATCGATAGCAGCTTCGAAGGCCTTCAAGCGTTTGTGGATGGAGAGCAGTTCGATGATCGTAGTCCATGAATTGACCAGATACTGGAACGAATTGCTGACCTGACCGAACGCAGTGGCGATCTGCTGGTAGATGCCGTAGGTGATTTTACCTGCAACGATGGTTGGAACAAGCATTAGAAGCAGAAATACTGCATCTGCCTGGATGTAGAAATAGCGCGCTACATTAAAGTAGAGATAGTGCCAGTACATTCGGAAATAATTCTTCCGGACATTTCCAAACAGCTCTTTTACCGTCACTGGATCTGCGCGCTCCGCATGGTCTTCTCCGTAGACCAGCTCCTTACGATAAGCCGCTTCAACACGTTGATTTCGGAAATTCAAACCTGGCAGTTTGATGCCGACCGTTGCCAGCAGGATCGTACCGAAGGCTGACCAGAGGATAGCAAGCCAGAAAAGAGCATGCGGTACTTCGCCGATAATTGGCAGTTCCGACACATAGCTCGATAACGCAAACAGGATCGGGAGAAAGACGACAAGCGTCATCACAGAATTGATGAGCGTGATACCAAGCCCTTCAACCGTTGCAGAAAACCGCATCGTGTCTTCCTGCACGCGCTGAGACGCGCCTTCAATATGGCGGAGCTTGTCCCATTTGGACATGTAGAAATTGTTCATCGCTGTGCGCCAACGAAAAACATAGTGGCTGGTAAAGAAATCCGTCAGGATGGATACTGCCATGCTGAAGAACACAAGCTTAGCAAAAACGATCTGCAAACTGTAGAAATCCCAAGCAGTTATCCCTGGCTGCTTAGAAAGTGCATTCTGGAGCAGGTCACCAAAAGGTCGCCTGAAATTGTTGATGACCACACTGACCTGAACGCCGAAATAGGTTACCGCGATGATTAGTAGCGACCCCCAGATGGACCAGTATTTCCACGGATGTTCCCGCGCAGCGACGGTCCAAAACGCACCGAATAAGCCAAGGCACAGAGTAAGATACGCGTAGAAATACAGATTTGCAGGAACGATGAAATAGCTCAGGTCGTAGGGTTCCTGCTCAGGCATCGCGTATCCAAGTGAATCGCCAAGTGCCTGAAATACGAAATACCAGCCGAAAATGGCAATGAACGCCCAAAGAACGGCAGACGTGAAAAACAGTTTTGGTTTTGGGAAGAAGGAATGAAACACGTTTCGAACTCTCGCGAGTTGGGAGGTCAGCCATTATTGGCGAAGCAGTTTGGTGGGAAACTAGGCTAGAAATTTGTGCGCAGCAATGAGACAAACGCTAACTTACCAAGATGTAAGACAGCGCACTGCATTAACCCTCGCATATTTATGAATGCGACCGTCTCAATACCGGTAACATAAGTAAAATACTGCAGGCGAGCACGATGACCGCCAGAATAGTTGGGGCTGTAAAGCTTCCGGTCATCTGCGCCACCCAACCCGCGACCAGTGGCCCGATGATCTGCCCCGTGCCGAAAGCAGCGGTCATGAAGGCGAAGGCGCGGCGTGGGCTTTCTGCGGAAAATTCACGCCCCAACTGCAAGCCGTAAGCGGTGATGACCATGAAGGTCAGACCGAGAAACAGGCCACCCACGAGAACGCCGAAAACAGGCGGTAGCGTAACCGATGCCAATATGCCCACGGCCTCGACCGCAAGAGCAATCACGAAGGCGCGTTTCAGACCGACGCCACGTAACACAGGTTTCCACACGAAGAGCGAGACGGCAGCAGCGCAACCAGTGACGAACCAAGCCAGAAACTCCACCATCGCTCCGGCAGCGGCCATGCGCGCAATCGTCACGATGAATGTAGCGGTGATGACATAGCCGAAACCGAACAGGCCGTAGGCCAGTGTGACCAGCGCCAACGGCATGTGCCAGCGGATCGGAGGCTCGGCCTTTGTCTGCGCCATGCGTGGCGGGCCATCGGGCAAAATTCGCCAGACGAATGCCAGGGAAAGCAAAGTAAAGACGCCGCCTGCAATCCACTCCTCGCGCCACGAGGCAACACCGGCATCAAACACGACACCAATGAGAAAAACCAGCAAAGAGGAAATTGCGATACCCGCGCCGACCCCGCCAAAGTGGAGCGCCTGCACATGGTCCTTGCCCGCCTTTGCAGCGTGGCCGATGACGATTTGCGACGTGAAGATCATCGTCAGTGCGCTGGCGACGCCTGAGAGAAAGCGGATGATCGTAAATGCTTCCACGGAGCTGAATGCCGCCATGGCAAACAGGAGGAAGGCTGTCGACAAAAGTCCCGACAGTGCGATGAGACGCTCACGACCTGCACCCCAGGAATAGGCGGCAAGAATGGCACCCGCGAGATAACCGGCAAAATTGCCCGCTGCGATCACACCGGCCTGCCCCGCTGAAAGCGGCACATCTGCCATCATTCCCGGCAGGATCGGGGTGAAGGAAAAGCGGCCGAAGCCCATGGCTGATGCCATGGCGAGTGCGCCACCAAGGCCAAGCGCGAGCGCCCGACCTGCGGACATATGGTCATTGGATGTCATGATGTGCTTATTCCAGCGTCGCATACACACGACAACCGATTTATTTTGATCGAAGCGATGATCGAACGTTATGGGTCAGTCGACAAGCGTCAGGATGAGCGGGCCGTTTTTGGTGGAAACGACGGTGTGCTCGAACTGCACCGTCGGCGCGCTGGGGTCGCTGTAGAGCGTCCAGGGATCATCATCGCCGTCTTCCGCCCAATAGGCACCCATGGAGAGGAAGGGTTCGACCGTGAACACCATTCCTTCGGTCATGATGCGGGTTTCATCCTTGTCCGGCCATGTCGCAAGCTCCGTCGGCTCCTCATGCAGAGAGCGGCCAATACCGTGGCTGGCGAGGTTGGTGATCAGCGTGTAGCGGTTCTTCTTGGCAAATGCGCCGATGGCATTGCCGATATCTGCCAGCGGACGACCGGCCTTGATCTGTTGCAGGCCGGTCCACATGGCCCGCTTGCCGTCTCGGCACAGACGCTCGATTTCTTTCTTGACCGGCGGAACGGCGAAAGACGAACCGGTGTCGCCAAAAAAACCATCCTTTACCGCAGAGACGTCGATATTCACGAGATCGCCCGCCTTGATGATGCGGGAACCGGGAATACCGTGCGCAACTTCTTCATTGACGCTGATGCAGGTGGCACCGGGAAACTGGTAGCAGAACTCCGGCGCAGATTGCGCGCCATTGTCCTCCAGCACCTTGCGACCGATGGCGTCCATCTCCAGCGTGGTCATGCCCGGCTCCATCGCATCAGCCATGGTCTGCATCGCCAATGCGCAGATGCGGCCGATGTCTTTGAGCTTTGCCAGTTCTTCTTCGGTGGAGATAACCATTATCGTTCCGTCGTTTTTCAGGCCGTGGCTTTCGCGCTATCGGCACTGCCAGTCAATTCTTTTCTGACGATTGGCGCGACTTTGGTACCGTAAAGCTCGATACCACGCATGATCTGGTCGTGTGGCATAAGGCCAATTGCCATTTGCAACAGGAAACGGTCGTTCTTGAAAACGCCATGCGCCTTGATGATTTTTTCCGCCACAAGCTCCGGCTCACCCAGGAACAGATTGCCCTCCGGACCGCGCGCCACATCATACTGTCCGCGGTTTGTCGGTCCCCAGCCGCGTTCTCGACCGATGCGGTTCATGACCTCGGCTTGCGGACCATAGAACTGATCGGCGGCCTTTTCGGTGGTGTCGGCAATGAAGCCGTGGACGTTGATGCTGGTTTTCTGTTTGGAAGCATCCTGACCCGCCCGGCGCGCGGCCTCGCGGTAGAGATCAAACAGCGGCGCGTAGCGTTTATATTCGCCGCCAATGATCGCCAGTGCCACGGGCAAACCCATTGCCCCTGCCCGCGCCACCGATTGCGGCGTGCCACCAACGGCAATCCACACCGGCAGATGCTCCTGTAGGGGTCGTGGATAGACACCGCGCCCGTTGATTGGCGGATGCTTGGTGCCGGACCACGTGACGATTTCCTTCTCGCGAAGTGCTAGCAGCAGGTCCAGCTTTTCGCTGAAAAGCTCGTCATAGTCTTCGAGATTGTAACCGAACAACGGATAGGACTCGATGAAGGAGCCGCGACCGGCCATGATTTCAGCGCGGCCATTGGACAGCAGATCAACCGTCGCGAACTGCTGGAACACACGAATGGGATCATCTGAGCTGAGCACCGAAACCGCACTCGTAAGCCGGATATTTTTGGTCTTCACGGCAGCGGCTGCCAGCACCGTAGATGGCGAGGAAATTGCGTAATCCGGGCGGTGATGTTCACCAAGGCCGAAGACATCCAGCCCGACCTGATCGGCAAGCTCGATTTCTTCCAGAAGATATTTCAACCGGCGCGCACCTTCCGGCCCCTTGCCGTTTGCTGCGTTCGGATCGACATCCGCGAATGTATAGAGACCCAATTCCATGCCAAATCCCTCAATGATGTTTGCTGAGAGATAGGGATACAGCAGAGCTGAGGCAAACCCAAAATCTGGAAATGAACCTTCGATAAAATCGATGGGCGGTCGCCTACTTCAAAGACGCTGCAACAGCGCGTCCATCTGGTCGGCGGCCGCATTCCAGCCCTCTTCAAAACCCATCTCCTCATGGGTCCGCTTGTCCTCCGCCGTCCAGTGCAAGGCCCGCGCCACGTATTTCGTGGCTCCGCTTCCGGCATCCTCGAAGGTGACATAGCCAGTCAGGAACGGACGACCGCCCGGAATCCAGCCCTCGCGGAAAGCATCAGTAAAGACCAGCCGACGGTTGGGCACGACATCCAGAAACACACCGAGATTTTCGTAAACCTCGCCTGTCGGCGCATGCATGGTGGTGTTGAAAGCGCCGCCGGGTCGCAGGTCTATGACGGCCTGCGAGGTCTGATAGGGCAGCGGTGCCCACCACTGGATCAGCAGTTCCGGGTCAGCCCAGACCTTGAAGACCTTTTCCGGTGCCGCGTCGATGATGCGGCTTATCGACAATTCATGCTCGGCAATATCTGGCATCTGCGGCCCCTCTCCCCTGAACAGGAACCAACATACATTATTTCAGCATATTCGATAATAGCCTGACAGGAGGGCCCTTCAGGCACTATGCACAGGTCTGCCGGGCTGAGGCAGACGTGTCTGCGATCGAGAATCGTATCGCGCGATGCCGCAGACGAGACCCAGATACGCCCAATAATACATCAAGGTGATTGTCGGAGACGATACCCAGAACAGAAAGACGGCGTAGGCTCCCGCCCGAAGGAGAGGATGGGGGCAACGTCTGACAATGCGGAAAATCGTGAAGAGGAAGGCTGCCAAAAACAGCACACCTACGAGACCGAGCTCAGACAGCGTCTCGGCATAAACATTGTTCGGGATCGCTTTCTCTTTATCGACCGCATAGTCGTTGCGCGCAAAATCCCAGCGCAAGCGCCCCGGTACATTGAAGCCATATTGAGAAATTCCAACGCCGATGAAAACATTGTCCTGAAACATGCCCAAGGCTTCAAGGGCCGTGTTGGTTCGGTCGCTCAAGGACGAGTTGTCACTGTCATCGGTTATCTTGTCGAGAACGAAGATTTCTATCAAAGGCGCGCCGACGATCATCAAGGGTATGATGATGAACAGAACTTTGATCTTCGCCATCGCGTCTTTGCCCTTGAGCATCCAGTACAGCCCAATCGCGGTCAGGCCCAACAGTGCCGTGGTCGAAAACGTCAAAAGTGCTGCTGATAACAGCAGATAGGCACGCCATTTGTGCCGTCTGTGGCAGGCCAACAAAAACGACAGGACGAAAAACGGCCCGCCATAATTGCCCTCCAGAAACGTCGCAGCTCGGTAGAGGCGCATGCCTGCCAAGTCGATCATTTGAGGATTGTCCGGCATGCCTGGAAGGTTTGGCAACGCCATCCCGGCCAAAGACATCAGGAACAGCACAAAATGGACGCAGGCCGCGATGATCGCGCCGGTGACCCACAGATCAATCGCACGCCGGGGCTGGAAGTAAGCAGCATAGGCCACGAGATTGAGCCCGAGTACGCATATCAGCAGATAAGCACATTTCGTCAGGCCGTCGACCTCAGGTGACCAACGCGCAAGATGGGGAAAATCACCCACATTGTCCAAAACTCTCAGATCGATGAGAAGCGCGATCACGCAATAGAATGTCAGGAGTATCCCGAAGATCAGGACGGGGACATCGAAGACATGAATGCGCAGCGTCGCGACGGCCGTTAAGCCCCACAAAATGATCGCGATTTCAAAGATCTTGAGAGGAAAGATGAAATTGACCGTGAACAGCTGCATGAAGGGCAGTGACACGATGAGAACAAAGGCTGCCCATGGTACGGCACCATTGAACCCGGTCTTCAAGGCGGTCGGTTGCTGACGGGTGCTGGATGGTGGGTGCGCAACGCTGCTCATGCTGCCATCCCCTTTCTCGCTGCTGCGGAAAGGAGATCGGCTCTTAAAATCACCCCGGCCATAACCAGTATCAAACCGGTCAGCCCACCAATAAAAGCCATCATGTTGCGCGGTGGACCTGCTCTGCGCAGCGGATGGGAGGCGGGGCCGATGACCTGTGGTTGCTCCTGCGTCAAACCGGCCTGTTCGGAAAGCTGGCGCGTTCTCAACAGAAACTCCTCATAGACGGCGCGCTCGGAGGCAAGCTTTCGCTCAAGCTCCCGCATCGTCACCATCGTTGTGTTGTTCTCGTTCAGATCGCTTTTCAGTCGATTGAGTTGAGCGGAAATAATGGTGTTTTGATTCTTGAGCTTCAGCACATTCTGCGAGGCGGCTTGCGCGTTGTTGCGTAACTCTCCATTCAGGATTTCCGCAATGGCGCGGCTGCGCTCTGCCGCCTTCAAAAAAGTGGGATGTCGCGTACCCACAGAGGTTGCGAGCACATTTTGCTCCTCTCTGCTTTCGTTGTAACGGGCGCGCAGTTGAACAATCGCTCTCGTGAGGTTCGCATCCGGCACAGCAGGTTGGTAGTCGAGATCAGTCCTTGCCTTGTTTAACTCGGCTGCAATCGTCTGCTGCTCGGATATCTGATCTGCCAATTGTGAGATTTGGCTATTGAGCGCAGTGATTTGACCTGCCGTATCTGACTGGCCATTAAGAATTGTAATGTTGTGCTCAGATCGATAAGCGTTGACTGCACGATCGGCATTTTCAACTGCTACCCTCAGATTATCCAGCTGTGTCGCCAAACTGTTGCCAGTGCGGCGAAACATGTCTGCGGAGCTTTTCTGCTGCACTTGAAAGTAGCTGTCGGCAATCTGGCTTGTTATCCGGGTGGCGCGTTCAGGCTGTGTGTCGGTGACTTTGACCTCAATGATATAGCTGTCACCAACGCGCTTTAGTTTTACCGCATCCCGCAGTTTCTCGATGGCGAGCGTAGTCCTGCGCGATTGATCCGGATAGTGAGGTGCGGCGGCACCGAAGTCAGGATCATCATACAGCCTCTCGCTCTCCACCACCCGTCGCAGCACGAGATCCGAAACAATAACCGCCTGTTGGCTCAGCACGTACCCATCGACAGCCGGTTGCTCCTCCACCTTGCGTAAATCGGACGTAAAAACACGATTTCCGTCCGGATCCAGAAGAATTTGCGTGTAGACGAAGTAATAGTTGGGGATCAAAAATGAACCCGCATAGGGCAATGCCGCACACAGCACGGTAACGACCAAAACCCACAGTCGTCTCTGCCATAAGACGAAGACGATATCCGCGAGCCCGATCAAGCCGCTGTAAAATGCTCGACGATGTCCGAAGATGTTATCGGCTGCGTTTGACATTTTGCACCGCGAGAAAAAGAGAGGGCGGCAATAACGGCCTGCTGATCTGCATTGCGCGTAAATGATCCGTCACCAGCGCAGAAAATCTACCCAACATCCCCGGTTTACCAGCCCATTGTTTGCAGCGTCGCCCGAACGCAAAACGACATTCCTGCAATTTTAATTCAATTGCCGAATTTAAGGCGCAACCCATTAAGAAATGGTGTTGCCTGACAAGGCATAGACAATTGTGATGTCGTGATCTCGCAGAACCTGCGAGATCACCATGGCCCAGGCTGGCGTCAGACTTTACTCAATGTCCTTTCCACCGCGTTTCGCCAGCCTTTGATCTTGCGTTCGCGCGTCTCGTCATCCATTTGCGGCTCGAAACGCTGGTCACGCGACCATGCGTCGGAAAATGCCTTCATATCCGGCCACACACCCGCCTTGCTGCCCGCAAGCCATGCCGCACCGAGTGCGGTGGTTTCCAGAATGACCGGGCGGTCCACCGGCGCGTCGATGAGGTCGGAGAGACGCTGCATCGTCCAGTCGGACGCCACCATGCCGCCATCGACCCGCAGAACCGTGTCGCCATTGGCGTTTTTCCAGTCCTTGTGCATGGCGTCCAGCAGATCGCCGGTCTGGTAGCAGACGGCTTCGAGTGCCGCGCGCGCAAACTCCGCCGGGCCCGTGCCGCGCGTCAGCCCAAACATCGCGCCGCGTGCATCCGCATCCCACCAAGGCGCGCCAAGGCCGACGAAGGCTGGCACCAGATAGACATCCTGAGAGGGGTCGGCCTTTTCGGCCAAAGCCCCGGTTTCCGAAGCGGAGCCGATGACCTTCAACCCATCGCGCAGCCATTGCACGGCGGCACCGGCCACGAAGATCGAGCCTTCCAGCGCATAGGTTGTCTTACCATCCAGACGATAGGCGATGGTCGTTAGCAGCCGGTTCTTGGAGCGAACCATGTCTTTGCCGGTATTAAGAAGCGCAAAGCAGCCTGTACCATAGGTGGATTTCAGCATGCCGGGTTCGAAACACGCCTGCCCTATAACGGCTGCATGCTGGTCTCCTGCCACGCCGAGAATGGGGATAGGCGCACCGAACAGTTCTTCATCGGCCACGCCGAATTCAGCCGCGCAATCCAGCACCTCTGGCAGAACCGATGGCGGCACGTCGAGGATTTCCAAGAGCTGTTTGTCCCACACGTTCTTTTCGATGTTGAACATCAGCGTGCGCGAGGCATTGGTGGCATCCGTCACGAAGGACTTGCCACCCGTCAGCCGCCAGATCAAAAACGTATCGACCGTACCGAAGCAAAGCTCGCCCTTTTCGGCCCGCTTGCGCGCGCCCTTGATCTTGGAGAGAAGCCAAGACAGCTTGGTGCCGGAAAAATAGGGGTCGAGCAGTAGGCCGGTTTTCTTGACGAAGACCTTTTCATGGCCGTCTTTTTTCAGCTTTTCACAAAGCTTGGCGGTGCGTCGGTCCTGCCAGACGATAGCATTGTGCAGTGGCTTGCCGGTGTCGCGCTCCCACAGCAGCGTGGTTTCGCGCTGGTTGGTAATGCCGATGGCGGAGATATCCGAGGCTTTCAGCTTGGCTTTTTCGAGTGCTTGCTTGATGGACCAGACGACACTTTCCCAAATTTCCTCCGGGTCATGCTCCACCCAGCCTGAGTCTGGAAAAATCTGGCGGAACTCCTTTTGTCCCGTGCCTGCCACCTGCATGGAGCCATCGAAAACAATGGCACGCGTCGATGTCGTGCCTTGGTCGATGGCGAGAATATAGCCGCCCATTCATGCCTCCCGGAATTCAATGTCGCGCAAAACAATATGTGCAGCCCGTAATGTCAAGTGATCGCGTGTTCGCCCTCATGTCAAATAAGATTGCCAGTTCCCCCGGTTTAAGCATAACCTGATGTAAAGCGTTGCAACGTTGGGTAAAAAGGGGAACGCATGCATCGGACAGTGATCGTAACAGGCTCCACCAGTGGTATTGGCCTGGCTATAGCGCAAGCCTTCGCCAATGATGGCTGCAACGTGATGCTCAATGGCTTCGGCGACGAGCGTGAGATCGAAGACACTCGCCTCCTGATGGAAGCGGAAAGCGGCACGCGTGTTCTCTATCACCCGGCCGACATGGCCAAGCCCGACGAGATCGCCGATCTGATAAAGACCACCCATGAAAAGCTGGGTTCGGTGGATATTTTGGTCAACAATGCCGGTGTGCAGCATGTAGCACCGGTGGATGAGTTTCCGCCAGAAAAATGGGACCAGATCATCGCCATCAATCTGACCAGTTCTTTTCACACCATGCGGGCTGTCATTCCACTGATGAAAGAGGCAGGAAAAGGCCGTATCATCAACATCGCCTCGGCCCACGGCCTCGTCGCCTCGCCCTATAAATCTGCTTATGTCGCGGCAAAACATGGTATTATCGGCCTGACGAAATCCGCCGCACTTGAGCTTGCCGAAACCGGAATTACCGTCAACGCCATCTGCCCCGGCTATGTGCTGACATCTCTGGTGGAAAAGCAGATACCCGACACGGCCAAGGCACGCGGCATCAGCGAGGACGAGGTGAAGAACGATGTTCTCCTGCGGCTGCAAGCGACGAAAGAATTCGTGAAGGTCGAGGATATCGCAGCAACCGCGATCTTCCTGGCCAGTGATGCGGCCAAGCAAATCACCGGCACGCATATTTCCATCGATGGCGGCTGGACCGCCCAATAATCAAAACGCATACGAAGGCACGGCATGAAAGACGCAATCAGCTTCATCCTCAACAACGAGACGGTTTCTCTGAAGGATTTCGGTCCGACGGAGACATTGCTCGATTATCTGAGGCTGCAAAAACGATTGACCGGCACTAAGGAAGGCTGTGCCGAAGGCGATTGCGGTGCCTGCACCGTGCTGGTCGGACGGCTGATGGATGGCTCGCTACGCTATGAAACCGTCAATGCCTGCATTCGCTTCACGGGCTCACTGCACGGCACCCATATCGTCACCATCGAGCATCTGGCGGGCAAGGATGGCGTTCTGCATCCAGTGCAGCAGGCAATGGTGGATTATCACGGCTCGCAGTGCGGCTTCTGCACGCCCGGCTTCGTCATGTCGCTCTATGGCCTTTGGCTGACGAGTAACAAGCCATCGCGCGCGGACATCGAAAAGGCCTTGCAGGGCAATCTCTGTCGCTGCACAGGCTACGAGCCGATCATTCGCGCCGCCGAAAGCGTGACGGCTGCCAAGCCAAGCACACTGTTCGACCCGATAGAGCGGGACCGCGCCAGCATCATGTCTCGCCTCTGGGCCATCCAGATGAATGAGACGATCGTCGTAGCCAAGGATGACTGTCGCTCAATCATCCCTTCCAATCTCTCGGAATTCGCGCAAGTCTATGCCGCTGAACCGAAAGCAACGATCGTCGCCGGCTCCACCGATGTCGGCCTGTGGGTAACGAAGCAGATGCGGGCGCTGAATCCCGTCATCTTCATCAATCACTTGAGCGACCTGCAATCCATTTCGGTTGAAAACGACGGAATTTCGATAGGCGCTGGCGTGACTTACGCCCATGCCTTCACCGTTCTGGCGAAGCACATTCCACCCTTCGCCCGCCTGATCGACCGTATCGGCGGCCAGCAGGTGCGCAATATGGGCACCATCGGCGGCAACATCGCCAACGGTTCGCCCATCGGCGATACGCCACCGGCGCTGATCGCGCTGGGTGCCACGCTCACTGTGCGCTCCGCGTCCGGTAGCCGGACCATGCCGCTCGAAAAATACTTCATCGACTACGGCAAGCAGGACCGTTTCGCGGGCGAATTCGTGGAGAAGATTTTCGTGCCTATCCCCGCTGCCGATACGCAATATGCGATCTACAAGATTTCCAAACGTCGCGATGAGGATATCTCGGCGCTCTGCGCTGCCTATCATCTGAAGCTGGATGAGGCTGGAGCCGTTGAAGCCATTCGCATCGCCTTCGGCGGAATGGCGGCAACGCCGAAGCGGGCCGGAACACTGGAAAAGGCGCTGATGGGTCAACCTTGGAATTCTGAGACCATCGAGGCAGTACGCGATACAATCGATGAGGATTTCCAGCCGCTGACAGACTGGCGCGCTACCGCCGAATACCGGATGCTGACGGCGAAGAATTTGCTGACGCGGTTCTTTCTGGAAACATCCGGCGAGCGCCAGGAGTTGCAGCGCTTCGAGGAGATGGCGTGATGATTGGCAACACTTCCCTCCTTGCTGAAGCGCTTGACTATGCCAAGAGATCGCGGTGTCTTTCTTCTCCCCGCCGGGGAGAAGGTGGCCCGAAGGGTCGGATGAGGGGGCCAGCTCTCCTGATACATCTACCCTTGCCCCCTCATCCCGCTGCCGCGACCTTCTCCCCCTCGGGGAGAAGGCGGAAAGCGGCGCGGTCGCACTCCAAATGCGACTTGCCTACCCTTATTTCTATGCCCCGGCTCCTACACAACCGAAAGCGGGAGGCCTGACCCATGGACACCAACACCTTCGAGCGCACCAAAACCGCTGTCGATGGCAAGATGCACGCATCGTTGCGGCATGATTCAGCGCACAAGCATGTCACCGGAAGTGCCGAATATATCGATGATATTCCCGAACCCGCAGGTATGATCCACGGTGCCATGGGTATGGCAGACCGAGCGCACGCCAAAATCGTTGCGATGGACCTGTCAGAGGTGGAAGCCTCGCCCGGAGTTCTCTGGGTGATGACGGGCAAAGATGTGCCCGGCGAAAACGACGTGTCCTCCGGCGGGCGTCACGATGAGCCGTTGCTGGCGGAAAAGCTGGTGCAGTTTCACGGCCAGCCGATCTTTGCCGTGTTTGCCGAGACCCGCGACATTGCCCGCAAGGCAGCGCGCAAGGCTAAGATCACCTACAACGACCTACCGCACTGGAGCGATATCGACAGCGCCATGGAGAATGGCGAGCCGCTGGTTACGCCGGGCATGACGCTCCAACGTGGCGATGCCGAGCTGGAGATGGACGTCGCCCCGCGCCGCCTGACCGGCACGATGCGCATTGGCGGGCAGGAACATTTCTATCTCGAAGGCCACATTGCTATGGCGGTGCCGGGTGAAGACGATGAAGTGACCGTGTGGAGTTCCACCCAACACCCCAGCGAAATCCAGCACATCGTCAGCCACATTCTTCAGATACCATCCAACGCCGTGACCGTGCAGGTCCGGCGCATGGGCGGCGGTTTCGGTGGCAAGGAAACGCAGGGCAATCAGTTTGCAGCCCTCTGCGCCATCGCCGCGAAGAAGCTGAACCGTGCCGTCAAAATGCGCCCTGATCGCGATGAAGACATGACCGCGACAGGCAAGCGCCACGACTTCCGCGTCGATTACGAGCTGGGTTTCGATGACGAAGGCCGCATTCACGCGGTGGACGCCACCTATGCCGCCCGTTGCGGTTTTTCTTCCGACCTCTCCGGCCCGGTCACGGATCGCGCACTCTTCCACGCGGATTCAAGCTATTTCTATCCGCATGTAAAACTGCAATCGAAGCCCTTGAAAACCCACACGGTTTCCAACACGGCCTTCCGTGGTTTCGGCGGCCCGCAAGGCATGCTGGGGGCAGAACGCTTCATCGAGGAAATCGCCTATGCGGTGGGCAAAGACCCGCTGGAAATCCGCAAGCTGAATTTCTATGGCCAGCAGGGGTCGAACAGAACTTTGACGCCCTACCATCAGGAAGTCGAAGACAACATTATCGCCCGCATTGTCGAGGAACTGGAAACCTCCAGCGATTATCAGGCGCGGCGACAAGCGATCATCGACTTCAACAAGACCAGCCCTGTTATCCGCAAGGGCATTGCGTTGACGCCAGTGAAATTCGGCATCTCCTTCACCATGACCGCCTTCAATCAGGCCGGGGCGCTGGTGCATATCTATAATGATGGCTCCATCCACCTGAACCATGGCGGCACGGAAATGGGCCAGGGCCTTTATACCAAGGTCGCCCAGGTCGTCGCCGATGCGTTTCAGGTGGATATCGACCGCGTCAAGATCACCGCCACGACCACCGGCAAGGTGCCGAACACGTCAGCCACCGCAGCCTCTTCCGGCACCGATCTCAACGGCATGGCGGCCTATGATGCGGCACGGCAGATCAAGGAACGGCTGATCAAATTCGCCATGGAAAAATGGAATGTGGGCGAAGATCAGATCACATTCCTGCCGAATCGCATTCGTGTGGGAACGGAAGAAATCGCCTTCAACGACTTCATCAAACAGGCCTATTTCGCCCGCGTCCAGCTTTCCGCCGCAGGCTTTTACAAGACGCCGAAAATCCACTGGGACCGCGCAGCCGGCAAGGGCACGCCGTTCTATTATTTCGCTTATGGCGCATCGGCTTCAGAAGTCTCCATCGATACGCTGACCGGCGAATATATGATGGAGCGCACCGATATTCTCCACGATGTCGGCAAATCGCTGAACCCGGCCATCGATATCGGCCAGGTCGAAGGTGCATTCGTGCAGGGCATGGGCTGGCTGACGACAGAGGAATTGTGGTGGGATGCCAAGGGGCGACTGCGCACCCATGCGCCCTCCACCTACAAGATACCACTGGCCTCCGACCGTCCGAAAATCTTCAACGTAAAACTGGCGGAATGGGCCGAAAATGCCGAGCCAACTATTGGCCGTTCCAAGGCCGTCGGCGAGCCGCCCTTCATGTTGGCGAACTCGGTGCTGGAGGCTCTGTCGATGGCGGTGGCGAGTGTCGCGGATTACAAGGTCTGCCCGCGATTGGATGCGCCTGCGACGCCGGAGCGGGTGTTGATGGCGGTGGAGCGGTTGAGGAAGGTGTGAAGGTGAGCGCTGTGGCTAAAGCCCCCCTCATCCGACCCTTCGGGCCACCTTCTCCCCGGCGGGGAGAAGAAACCTGGAGCAACTGCATCGCTTCTTTCTCTGACGTAAAAGAGAAGTGGAAGGCGTCGGCATATCTCTTCTCCCCGCCGGGGAGAAGGTGGCCCGAAGGGTCGGATGAGGGGGCACGCGCCAATGCCTGACGCCTCTCTCACCAAATTCCTCGAAGCCACCACCATCCTCATCGAAATCAGCTCCGTCAAAGGCTCCGCCCCACGCGAGGCTGGCACCTTCATGCTGGTTTCGAAAACGGAGATATGGCAAACCATCGGCGGCGGGCAGTTCGAATATATGGCCATCGATCACGCCCGCGCCATGCTGGCGGGCAAGACGATCATCGACACCATGGACATCCCGCTCGGCCCGGAGATCGGTCAATGCTGCGGCGGGCGCACGCTGCTGAAATTCAGCGAAGTCACGCGCGCAATCGCCGAAGGGCTGGAGCAGCGGCTGGCGCGGGAACATCAATCCCAGCCGGCAGTCTTCATCTTCGGCGCGGGTCATGTGGGCAAGGCTCTGGCGCAGGCACTGTCCCTGCTCCCGTTCTCCATAACCGTTATAGAAACGCGTCGAGAAGAACTGGCCGGATTGCCTGAAACCGTCTCATCCCACCTCACCGCCATGCCCGAAGCGATGGTGCAAACCATCCCCACAGGCGGAGTGGTCATCATCGTCACCCATGATCACGCGCTGGATTTCCTGATCGCCAAGGAAGCGCTTGCCCGCGACGATCTGGCCTATGTCGGCATGATCGGCTCCAAGACCAAACGCGCCACCTTCGCGCATTGGCTGGATCGCGAAGGCCTTCCAGACAATGCGCTGGAGCGACTGGTGCTGCCCATCGGCGGAAACACAGTGAAAGACAAACGCCCCGCCGTCATAGCGACCTTGGTAGCAGCCGAATTGCTTCACGCAATTCATCGCTTTGCCGCGCCCGCCCCGGCCCGATCCGATCACGACCATCCAGCAGGCCAAGATCACGCTTGATGTGGTCTTGCATTTCGTCTTCCTGAGACGGGCTCATTCCAATCGATTTTTCGGAAAACCAGTCCAAAATCCAGGCACGCGCAAATAACCGTGGCAAGACGCTGAAAGCGGCTGTACGCATATCATTTCTCCAAAGTTCTTTTGATGCTATGGAGAAGAGATGCGCCTGTTTTCATGGAAAAACCAATGAAACTTCTGACGATATGGATAAAGAGACCTTATCCATGAAGCTATCCCGCAACGTCCCTTTGAATGCCATGCGCGTGCTGGAAAGTGCTGCCCGTCACCTCAGCTTCACCAAGGCTGGCGAAGAGCTGGGCATGACGCAGACGGCGGTGAGCTATCAGATCAAACTGCTGGAGGACTTCGTCGGCGCGCCGCTGTTCCTGCGCAAGCCGAGACAGGTGGCGCTAACCCAGACGGGGGAATTGCTGGCAGGCCGCGCTACGCAAGCCTTTGGAATTCTGGCGACAGCCGTAGAAGAAGCCCGCAATAGAACAGCAGATGTTCTGATCATCTCCTGCACCACGACATTCGCGCACCAGTGGCTGGCCAAACGCTTGGGCGTGTTTCAGGCGCGTCACCCCAAAATTTCGGTGCAACTGGCGCTCTCCAACGAGATCGTGGATTTTTCCCGTACCAATGTCGATATCGGCATTCGCTGGGGCAGAGGCGATTGGCCGGGCCTGATCGGTCGTCGCATCATGCGGCTGGATTTCGCACCTGTCGTCAGCCCAAAGCTGGCAGAAACCATCGGCGGGCTGAAGCACCCGACCGATATTCTGAAACTGCCCATCATCAGCCCCAATGACCGTTGGTGGAAACACTGGTTTGCCAAGGCGGGAGTGACGGAAACCGATCTCGACAGTCGAACCGGTAGTGACTTCGGCATCCAGAATCTCGAAGCGCAGGCGGCCCTCGCGGGTCACGGTGTCGCCATCATCAATCCGGTGCACTTTGCCGAGGAGATAACATCTGGCCGCCTGCTGCAACCCTTCGACCTGGTCTGCAATGATGGGCATGACTACTGGATCGTCTATCAGGAGGGCCGCCGCAAGGTCGCCAAGATCAAAGCTTTCAGTGAATGGATGGAGGAGGAGTTTCCGACAGAGACATGAGGGCTACTGTTTACCCTCAACAAATCTGTCGGTTTCGCAGGTTCCCTCTTTTCTGACGCTCGAAATTCTCGCACAGTGCGGTGCAACGTCAGGGGAACATAATGTACGAATATGCCATTGCGTGGGAATGGATGGCCTTTGCCGTCCGCTGGCTGCACGTCATCACCGCCATTGCCTGGATTGGCTCGTCCTTCTACTTCATCGCGCTTGATCTGGGACTGGTAAAACGTGCGCATTTGCCGCCCGGCGCTTATGGCGAAGAATGGCAGGTGCATGGCGGCGGCTTTTATCACATCCAGAAATATCTGGTCGCGCCAGCCTCGATGCCCGAACACCTGACATGGTTCAAATGGGAAAGCTATGCCACATGGCTCTCCGGTTTCGCCATGCTCTGCATCGTCTATTACGGCGGCGCGGATCTGTTTCTCATCGACCATTCCGTACTGGAGCTCACGCAATTTCAGGCCATCTGTCTGTCGCTGGCCTCATTGGCGGTCGGCTGGGTATTTTATGATCTGCTGTGCAAATCGCCCATCGGCAACAACACCTGGGGCCTGATGGCCGTGCTCTACATTGCGCTGGTGGCGATGGCCTGGGGTTATACGCAGGTGTTTACCGGCCGCGCGGCGTTCCTGCATCTGGGTGCCTTCACCGCCACCATCATGTCGGCCAATGTCTTCATGATCATCATTCCCAACCAGAAGATCGTCGTCGCCGACCTCATCGCTGGCCGCACGCCGGACCCGAAATATGGCCGCATCGCCAAGCAGCGGTCACTGCACAACAACTATCTGACGCTGCCTGTCATCTTCTTCATGCTGTCGAACCACTACCCGCTGGCCTTCGCCACGCAGTTCAACTGGGTCATCGCGGCCCTCGTGTTCCTGATGGGCGTCACCATCCGCCACTGGTTCAACACCACCCACGCCCGCAAGGGCAGGCCGACATGGACGTGGCTGGTCACAGTGCTGATCTTCATCGTCATCATGTGGCTCTCCACCGTGCCAAAGATACTGACGGGTGAGCAGGCAGAGAAAGCTGCAACGCTGTCCACAACTCAGCAGCTTTTCGCAGCCGATGTGCATTTCGCCTCAGCGCGGGATGTGGTGCAGAGCCGCTGTTCCATGTGCCATGCGGCAGAACCCGTCTGGGAGGGCGTGCCGTTCACACCGAAATCGGTCAAACTGGAAACCGATGCACAAATTGCAGCCCATGCACGGGAAATTTATTTACAGGCAGGCCGCAGCCATGCCATGCCCCCCGGCAACATCACGGCGATAACGCCGCAAGAACGCAAGGTGCTGACCGCTTGGTACGAGAGCGCCCTGTCCCAAGGGAAAACGGAATGAGCATGCTTCTACTGCGCGGACGTCTTTTGAGCTTCAAACGCGCACCGCACTCCATCGATGACACCGACAGTTATCTCTATATCGAAGATGGCGGTCTGCTGATCGAGGACGGCAGAATCAGTGCGATCGGTGACTACGCCGACATCCGCAAAACCACGCATGATGACATCGAGGAAAAAGATCACCGTCCGCACCTCATCGTCCCCGGTCTGATCGATCTGCACATGCATTTCCCACAGATGCAGGTCATTGGCTCCTATGCCGCCAATCTTCTGGAGTGGCTCAATACCTATACGTTTCCGGAGGAATGCCGCTTCGTCGAAAGCGCGCATGCGCAACGCATCGCCACGCATTTCTATGATGAACTGATCCGACACGGCACCACGACGGCGGCTGCCTATTGCTCAGTCCACAAGACGTCCGCCGATGCTTTCTTTACAGAGGCCATGAAGCGCAACATGCTGATGGTCGGCGGCAAGGTGATGATGGACCGCAACGCCCCGCAAGGCCTGCTGGATACGCCGGAACTCGGCTACGACGAGACACGCCAGGTCATTGCCGACTGGCATGGCAAAGGCCGCAACCATGTCGCCATCACGCCGCGTTTCGCCATTACCTCGACACCGAAACAGATGGAAGCCGCGCAGGCTCTTGCGCAGGAGTTTCCGGACCTGTTCATTCAGACGCATCTGTCCGAGAACCTGGACGAGATCAAATACACCTGCGAGCTCTATCCAGACGCTATCGATTACACGGACATCTATGTCCGTTACGGCCTGATGGGCAAGAAGACGCTGCTGGGCCACGCCATTCATCTGTCGGACCGTGAAGCGGATGTACTTTCAGAAACCGGCGCGGTGGCTGTCCACTGCCCGACGTCGAACCTGTTTATCGGCTCGGGCCTGTTTCCGATGAAGGCACTGCAACGCCGTGAGAAGCCGGTGCGCATCGCTGTTGCCACGGATATCGGCGGCGGGTCGAGCTATTCCATGCTGAGAACGATGGATGAGGCCTACAAGATCCAGCAACTGCTGGGAGAACGTTTGAACCCGCTGGAAAGCTGGTATCTGATGACATTGGGCAATGCGCAGGCACTGTCCATGGCAGACCGGATCGGGACGCTCGACGTTGGTACGGATGCCGACATCACTGTGTTGAATGCTTCGTCCACACCAGCCATGGCGCTCAAGATGGAAGTCGTCAGAAACCTGACCGAAGAACTGTTTCTCATGCTGACCATGGGTGACGACCGTACTGTAGTAGAAACTTATATTGCAGGCACCGCAGCCAAAAGTATTATTTAATCTATAGCAGACTGAAGAGTAACAACGTTAAACAACGGAAACAAATTTAATT
>NZ_FMUD01000043.1:0-39410 GCF_900100825.1 Agrobacterium sp. DSM 25558
GTTGAAGACGCCGAGCCGGCTCCAGCGAATGAAACGATTATAGATGGTCTTATGCGGCCCGTATTCACGCGGCACGTCGCGCCACCGCAAACCATTGCGCAGGACGAAGATGATGCCGCTCAATACCAAGCGGTCATCGACACGCGGCACGCCATGTGACAGCGGGAAGAAAGGTTCGATCCGGCGCATCTGTGCATCCGACAAAAGCATCAGGTCACTCATGGCAGTGTCTCCTTTTGATCTTAGTGAATCAAAACAAGGGGCACATCGCAAGAGCTTTAATGGGTCCTGAGCCTAGGAAGGTGACGAGGGCGAGGTTGGTGGCGCCTGCTGAGGAGAGGATGCGGAAGAAGATGAGATAGGCAAGCGCTGTGGAGAGGAGGGCGATGCCGAAAAGTGCGGCCCAGACTTCGCCGGTTGGCATGGCGAGCGTCCATGGTTGGTCGATGACAAGGGCGAGGGGGATGAGCATGATGGTGGACGCGGAAATCTGGCCGGTGGCGGTGACCAGCGGTGGCACACCCATGGCCTTGAAGCGGCGGCCGGAAATTCCGGCGAAGGCGTAGGAGATTGCCGCGCCGAGAATGGCGAGTTGGCCCCAGAGGCTGGAGCTTTCGCCGGTCAGTGCGGCCGGGCCGATCATGGTTGCGACCCCGGCAAAGCCGATGATGATGCCTGCGAGCTTGTTGATGGTCAGCTTCTCATCACTCGTCAGCAGATGCGCGACGATGACGGTAAAGAGCGGGGTGGTGGCGTTGAGAATGGAGGCGACGCCGCTTGCAATGTGGGTCTGGCCCCAGACGATGAGGCAGAAGGGAATGATGTTGTTGAGCAGGCCCATGCCGAAAAAGGCGCGCAGCACCTCCGGCGCGTTGGGCATGCGATAGCCCATGATGCGGCAGACGGTGAGCAAGGCGAGTGCGGCGATCGAAACGCGCAGTGTGACGATGGTCACGGGCGGCAGTTCCTTGACGGCGATGCCGACGAAGAAGAACGATCCGCCCCACAGGATCGAAAGCGCCACGAGCAGCGCCCATTCTGTTGCGTTCATCTGTTTATGCACGGCCACCCTGATGTCCCCCTCGCCATATCTGTCCCGGCTTTTGTGTAATCCTGGCTGTGGCGCTTGACCACCCGTTTCCTGTGGGCGGTTCATTTTAGCCGCGCTTTGCTTTATGCCGTGCGAAGAGCAACCGGGAATCAGTCCTTGAAGACCATCGCCATCGATTTCGAAACCGCCAATGAGGAGCGGGGCAGTGCCTGTTCTGTCGGTCTCGCGTGGATCGAAAACGGCCAGATCGTGCGCGTGGAAGAGCGGTTGATCCGCCCCAGGGATATGCGGTTCTCGCCGTTCAACGTGGCTATTCACGGCATCAAGCCACGGGATGTGGAGGATGCGCCGGAATTTCCTGAAGTGATGGATGAGTTCATCGATGACTTCAGGGATGCGACGATGATCGCGCACAATGCGGCGTTCGATTTCAGTGTCATGCGGGCGAGTTTCGATAAGTATCGACAGAGCTATCCGCAGCTTTCCTATCTGTGCAGCGTGAAGATGTCACAGCGCGTCTGGCCGTCGCTGCCATCGCACAAGCTCAACATCATCGCCCACCATCTGCAACTGCGTTTCGTGCACCACAATGCCGCCGAAGATGCTGTGGTTTGTGCCGCTGCGGCAATTGCCGTGGCGAAAGCGGTCGCGGTGGAACACATCCACCACATACCGGAAAAGATCGGCATGGTGGCCGGGCGGCTGCACGCCACCGGCTATGCGCCTTGCACCATGAGAAAACGCTGACATCACGCCTTGTTGTACGACTGTGCAGACCTATCTTTATGGCAGTTCATGTGAGGGTTTGGGTTATGGCTAAAGTGTTTCGTTCCATAGTGGTTGCGGGTCTTGCCCTGTTGCCGGTTGCCGCCATTGCGCAGGTGGTGGGCAAAGTGGGTGTCGACTGGACTGGCAACGATATCGTTGTCGAGGCTATCGCCGACCCGCAGGTCAAGGGCGTGACGTGCCATGTTACCTATTTCGACCGGGGTGTGATTGACCGTCTGAAAAACGGCAACTGGTTCGAGGACCCTTCCAACAATGCGATTTCGTGCAGCCAGACCGGGCCTGTGGAAGTTGGTGATATCGACCTTGGCACCAAGGGTGAGGAAGTCTTCCGTCAGGGCATGTCGCTGGTGTGGAAGAAGATGGTCGTCAACCGTATTTACGATAAGGCGAATGATACGTTGATCTACCTCGTTCACACGCGCGAACTGACCGATGGTTCGGCCAAGATGGCGATTTCGACGGTGCCGCTCTATGGGCAGACGGTGACGTGGAAGAATGGGAAGCCTTGAACTGATTGTCGCAAGGTAGAGCCTCATATTCCGTCACCCCGCACTTTATGCGGGGTCTAGTGACCTGACGTCTGGCAGGTCAAAGGACTCTTTCGCGCCGCAGACGCGGCGCTGCTGGATACCGGGTCAAGCCCGGTATGACGGAGGAGAGGTTGTCGTAAAACAAAAATGGCGAGCCAGATGCTCGCCGTTTGCGTCTGTGGTCTAAACTCGCCTCAAGCAGCTTCGCGCGAAAGCTCGTCGGCGATAACGGTGTCGAGGTTGAGGAAGCAGACCATGCTTTTTTCCAGCGCGACGATGCCATGGCAGAAATTGCGCTGGTCTTCCGGGATGATTTCCGGGGCAGGCTGAAGGTCTTCGGATTTGATGGTCATCATGTCGGAGACCTGCTCGACCAGAAGGCCGACCAGCTTGCCGCCGATGTCGGTGACGATGATGGCGGAGCGCTCGGATGGTTCGGTCATCTTCATGCCCAGACGGCACGCCATGTCGATGACGGGAATAACCGCGCCGCGCAGGTTGATGAGGCCGAGAACATAAGGCGGTGTGTGCGGCATCGGCGTGACCGGAGCCCAGCCGCGAATTTCGCGGATCGCCATGATGTCTATGCAGAATTCCTGATCGCCGAGATGGAAGGAAACGATTTCAAGATATGCGCCGGATTGCTTGATGGCGTTTGTCATGGTTGAACTTTTCCTGACGGCTCTCTGGCGGGCCGTTTCGATTCCGGGAGATATGCGGCGTCGGAAAACTTCCGGATGACATCATGTCGTGCGCGTGAGCGACCGCTGGCGATCATAATGCCCAAAAACAATTTAAACTTTCCCTAACGTGCCATCATAAACAGCCTTGAAACGCGCCATTTTCGCTGTTTCGCCCCTCCCTGTTTTGCGATATATTTGCGCCATGAGAGTTTTACTGAAGGGTCCGCTGAAATTGCTTGCCGCTGCCCTCGCAACGGGTGCCGCGTTGTTTGTTGTTCTTCTGACATTCGACGGATGGATGCGGCACGGAACGGATATCTTTCTCTCGGCGGTGCAGAGCGGTATTGCCTGGTGCCTCTAAGCTTGCGACCCGTGCTTGCCGTTTGAGACAAATCAGCGCGGTTGCTGCCTCGAACCTTTTCTTGAATTGCCGAAATGATGCGCCTCGGGATAAAAGCTGTTCCAGAGGCTGGTTCAATGCTGATCGGGGAATGGCATGAAGAATATTCGTATTGCGCTTTGGGGTGCTGTCGTCGTGTTACTGGGTGTCATGGCCTGGCTGACGATGGAACTGACCAAGAGCCGTGAGCAGATGGTGGAAGAGGTCTATGGCACGCCATTCCAGCTTGTTGCGCAAAACGGTCAGCCGATTACGGAAAAAGCTTTCCAGGGCAAACCGACCGCGCTGTTCTTTGGCTTTACACATTGCCCGGAAGTCTGCCCCACCACGCTGTTCGAGCTGAATGGCTGGATGGAAAAGGTCGACCCTGATGCAACCAAGATGCAGGCCTATTTCGTATCTGTTGATCCTGAGCGCGATACGCCAGAAATCCTCAACCAGTATGTTTCCAACGTCTCCAAGCGTATAACTGGCATCACCGGTTCGCCGGACAAGATCGCCGAAACGCTGAAGGGCTATCGCATCTACGCCAAGAAGGTGCCGGTGGATGAGAAGGATCCGAACGGCGAGTACACTATGGATCACACCGCCTCCGTCATTCTTCTGGATGCGAAGGGCCGGTTTTCGGGAACGATCGCCTATGGCGAGAACCCCGATGTTGCCGTGCAAAAGCTGCAAAATCTGACCAAGAGCTGAACGGTCTTCAAGTGGAGAGTGTCGAGTTTTCTGAAAGAAGGCTCACCGTATCACCCTCATTCCTGTGACAAGCACAGGAATGAGGGAAATCTGGCTTCGCAAGCAGCCGCAATTCTTTTCGAAAATCGGGTGGGCACTCCATTGGATCGCAGCCGCTTTTATGGCAAAGGCTGACGGTTGAAGCATCTGCATAGAAAGTCTCAGCCGTGAGCGAAATCCGCCTTTATGTGTCCACCACCGAAGTTCAATCGGGTGAAGTTCTGGATTTGCTGTCGGAGGTATTCGGTGAAGAAGATATCGCCATCGCCAATACCGAAGTGGATGAGAAGCGTGATATCTGGGAAACTTCCGTCTATCTCTATGCAAACGACGAAGACGATATTCGCGGCCGTGTCGATGAGGCGCTGAAGGCTGCTTTCCCGCATTTGACCCTCGAGCGAGAAATCATTCCCGATGTGGACTGGATTGCCAAATCGCTGGAAGGGCTGACGCCAGTACGGGCAGGGCGCTTCCTCGTCCACGGTTCGCATGACCGCGACAAGGTGCGCATCAACGATCTCGCCATCGAGATTGAGGCTGGTCAGGCCTTCGGCACCGGCCATCATGGCACGACGGCGGGTTGCCTTGAGATGATCGAGCAGGTTTTGCGGGCGCGGACCATTCGCAATGCGCTGGATCTCGGCACGGGCAGCGGGGTTCTCGCGATCGCCGTTGCAAAGATGCGGCCGGTGCCGGTGCTGGCAACGGATATTGATCCCATCGCCATCAAGGTAGCAAAAGAAAACGCGCGGCTGAACGGCATCGTATCCGGCATGTCGCTGGAAACCGCGCCCGGTTTCCATTCGGACTCCTTCCGCAAGCACGGGCCTTTCGACCTCATCATCGCCAATATTCTCGCCCGCCCGCTGATCAAGATGGCACCGCAGCTGGTGACGCATCTTGCCCCCGGTGGCACCGTCATTCTGTCAGGCATTCTGGCATCGCAGCGCTGGAAGGTGCTTTCCGCCTATAATGGCATGCACCTCAGCCATGTCCGCACATTGTGGCGCAACGGCTGGGTGACGATCCATCTGCGCAAGGATTGAGTGTTGTAAAGACACGCCTTTCGTCTGGACCTTGGCGATGATCACGGGATAAGGTTGCTCCGAAATCAGGCATTCGGAAAGCAGTTCATGTTCCAGTCATTCGAAAACAAATCCACTCCGCAATTTGGCAAGGCGCGCGTCGAGGCTCTGCGCGCAACCTTCGACGCGCTCGGCATCGATGGATTTCTGGTGCCGCGGGCTGATGAGTATCAGGGCGAATATGTGCCTGAGTCGGCCGAGCGACTGGCATGGCTGACCGGCTTTACCGGTTCCGCCGGTGTCGTGCTAGTAACGCGTTTCGAAGCGATCGTGTTTGTCGATGGACGCTACACGACGCAGCTGACCACGCAGGTTGATCCCTCTATATTCCGGGGTGGCGATCTGGTGGGCGCACCGCCGGCAAAATGGCTATCCGATAATGCACCTGACGGTTTCCGCCTCGGTATCGACCCTTGGCTGCATACGGGTGCGGAGCTGAAGCGGTTTGAAAAGGCACTGTCCGAAAAGGGCGGCTCGGTCGTTCTGTTGGACGCCAACCCGCTCGATCCCTTGTGGGAAGGGCGGCCTGCAGCGCCGTTGGAGCCGGTCACGATCCAGCCGGATAACGTGACGGGCATTCCGGCGCACTTGAAGGTCGGCACCATTGGCGAGATCGTATCGGCGCGCAAGGCCAATGCGGTGCTGATGACCGATCCGTCTTCCATTGCCTGGACATTCAACATTCGCGGCAATGACGTGCCGCACACGCCGCATCCCCTGGCTCGTGCCATCATCTATGCCGATGGCAGCGCTGATTTGTTCGTGGACGAACGTAAGATCGGCGATGAGGTGAAAGCTTATCTTGCGCCACTGGCGACGCTTCTGCCGCCGGGTGAAATTTCGGCGCGTCTGCATGCGATTTCCAGTGCCGCGGGCCGTATTCTTGCCGATGTGGATGTGACACCCGTGGCGTTGACGTTGTCCATCACCGAAGCCGGTGGTGAGGTCGTGGAAGCGGTTGATCCGGTGAAGCTGCCACGCGCCCGCAAGAACGCTGCGGAACTCGCCGGTTCTGCCGCCGCCCATGTGCAGGACGGGGCCGCGATGGTGGAGTTTCTGGCCTGGCTGGATCAACAGCAGCCTGGCACCTTGACCGAGATCAAGGCCGTAACCGCGCTGGAGGCGGTTCGGGCAAGGGTCGGGCAGTCCGCGCAAAACCCGCTCAAGGATATCTCCTTCGATACGATTTCGGGCGCTGGCGAGAATGCTGCCATCATGCATTACCGCGTGACGACGGACAGCGACCGCCCATTGAATGACGGCGAGATGTTTCTGGTTGATTCCGGTGCGCAATATATCAACGGCACCACGGATATCACGCGCACGGTCGCAATCGGCACTGTGCCGGAAGAGCAGAAACGTTTCTTCACGCTGGTTCTCAAGGGTTTCATCGCCATCAGCGTCGCACGCTTTCCCATCGGCACGCGCGGTTGCGACCTCGATCCACTGGCGCGCATCGCGCTTTGGAAGGCGGGTGCGGATTATGCGCATGGCACGGGCCATGGCGTCGGCTCCTACCTTTCCGTACATGAAGGCCCGCAGCGGATTTCGCGCGTATCGCAGCAGGAGCTTCTACCCGGCATGATCCTCTCGAACGAACCGGGCTACTACCGTCCCGGCGCGTTCGGCATTCGCATCGAAAATCTGGTCTATGTCCGTGAGGCGGAAGCCGTTGACGGCGGTGATCTGCCGATGTTGTCCTTCGAGACGCTGACATGGTGCCCTGTCGATCGGCGTCTCGTCATCGTTTCGCTTCTGACGGATGAGGAGCTGGAGTGGCTGAACGCTTACCACGCCACTGTGCGGGAAAAGCTGACGCCGCTCATTTCAGACGCTGATGTGCAGCAGTGGCTGACCACCGCCACCGAGCCGCTTACGCGATAGCGAAGTAACGCATCGCCACGACAAGCGCCCAGCCTGCGATCAACATCGTCAGGCCGGGAAAGCGCAGGCCGACGATCAATGCGAAGATAATGCCGAGCTTTACCTCGTATCCGCCTTCGAAAAAGGCGGGTGCGACGAGCGTCGTCAAAACCGCCACCGGTACGGCATTGAGACCGGCTTCGGCACGGGGTGGGATTGTCTTCATGCGCGTCATCAGCACATAACCACCAACGCGGGTGAGATATGTCGCGACAGCACCGGCAAAGATGATGATCAGCGTCTGAACCTGAAACAAGCCTTCCATCACACTGTCTCCACTTCATCGACCACTGTTTGCGTTGCTGTTGGCGGAAGAATGACGGCGATTAGAATACCGGTCAGCGCACCGATGCTGACATGCCATGGCGAGCCGACGAAATGGTAGGCAGCAATAGCGCCCACTGCACTTGCCAGCATGACGGGGTAGAAGTTGGCGCGGGTGCGGAAGCCAAGCACCATGCCCATGAAGTAGATGGGCAGCAGCACATCGAAACCGGCCGCTTTCGGATCACCAATCAGGTTGCCAAGAGACGCGCCCAGGACTGTCGAGATCATCCACATGACGTAGACGATGAGCGCATAGCCCATATAATAGGAAAAGCTCACGCTTCCGTTTATTTCTTTCTGGCGGACGGATTCTGCGAATTGCGGGTCCACCAGAAAAAAGAAGCCGAATGCTTTTCTCGCAAATGACCATTCCGGCACCACACGCACCATGGCTGCCGAATAAAGGATGTGGCGGAAATTGACCGCAAAAATCGACAGGACGACGAGCCATGCCGGCAGGTTTTGATTGAACAGCTCGATGCCGACCAGCTGGCTTGCTCCGGCATAAATGAAGCCGCTCATCAAGATGGCTTCAAATAGGGTCAAGCCATTGTCGATAGCAATGGCACCGAAGAGAGCGCCGAAGGGCGCTACGGCAAGGGCGACGGGCAGTCCAAAGCGCATGCCGGACTTAAATGTAACATGTGTCATGGGATAAACCGGTCCTGTGCCGGAATGAAATTCTATGGTCGCCGCTCCTACATCGCCATGTTTTTCAATACAAACGAATTTAAAGAATAGGTTGATTGATTTCATTGAAGCTTGCCGTAGGGTCAGGCCATTGAGGGAGATGTGAATGAAAGATGTGGTTCTTGAGAAGCAGCAAAAAGCCGATATGGTTTCAGCCACCTGTGCGCATCTTGCGGAGGAATTCGACCTCGACATAGGCGCGCTTCAGGCTGAAATGCTTGTCGACAAGCTTGGTGAAATTCTGGGCCCCGTCTATTATAATCAAGGCCTGCAAGACGCGCATGCTGCTATGCTGCGCCGTATGGAAGACGCTGCCGCAGATATCGATGTTCTGGAGAAGCATGTGCCGCGGCGTCGATGACGGGGCGGTACGCTAGGCGTTTAAGATATCGCTACTGTTGACCACAGCCACACCCTTTGCTCTCATCGCAGCAATTGCGGTTCTGATGCCTTCAGGATCAATGCCGCGACTGGCATCCTCGATGAAGCGCACCTGGACGCCAGGCAACATGTCCACAGCGTCGAGAGCGGAAAAACTGACGCAGTAATCCGTCGCCAATCCGCACAGGTCCAGCACCGTTACGCCCTGTCGTTGCAGGTAATCCGCAAGGCCTGTGGTGGCGAACTGGTCGTTGTCGCGGAAGGCCGAGTAGCTGTCCACTGCCGGGTTTTCGCCCTTCTGCTGGACGTAATCGAACGCCTGCGCGTTCAAATCCGGGTGGAATTCAGCGTCTGCTGTGCCTTGAACGCAATGATCCGGCCACATGACCTGGGGCTTGCCGGAAAGCTCGCCCATTTCGAAAGGCTGCTTGCCCGGATGCTGTGACGCGAAAGAGCCGTGGTTTGCGGGGTGCCAATCCTGCGAAGCGACGATGAGATCATATCCACCATTGTCTATCAGCGCATTGGCAATGGGCACGATCCTGTCGCCATCCGCCACTGCGAGGTTTCCGCCTGGGCAAAAGCCATTCTGGATATCGATCAAAAGCAAGGCTTTCATAGTCTCTCCTCCTGGATGGTGTTGAAGATGCCAAGCGAACGGGTTGGGATCAAGCCAAAACGCAACGGCAAAAATGGGCTTCGTTAACGCCTGCCGCGACGTTGCCGCAATTATAGCCAAATCAGCATATAACCGAGCGATATCGGTGGGAAGAATCAGTTACCGTCCATAGGAAATCTCCGGCATTCGCTTTATCGCGTCGATCACGTCATGACATTCCATCACGTGTGGTAACTCGGTAAGCGGAACCCAGAGAAACGCATGCAAGCTTCAAAGAACTGAGTTTTCAGGGGACTTGTAAAGACTTTGGTTACCATAATTCGGCATGCTCAAAACCTGTTAGCAGCGACGCCAGCGCAAGACGCGCCCGGCTTTCGATATGTGAACTCGATGACCGGTGTTGTCCGGTCTTGCGTAACCGGTTTGAGTAAAATGTATCATGGCGTCATTACCCGTGGCCTGTAACGATGCGCGCCTTGGCAGCGCTTTCACCAAAAAACGCAAGCCTGCTGGCTTGAGCAAGTTGTCGGCTATGTTGGGCGGCGGTGTGCTGGCCAGCGTCTGTGCGGTTACGGCCTTTGCCTCTCTCCATGGCATGGCGCAGGCCTCCCACGGGGTGCAGCGCTTCGACAAGATGCTCGTTTCGGGTCTGGAGCGCGCACCGCTCGACGTGGCTGAGCGCAATGTTCACATCCGCAAATTCTCCCGCCTTTCTGAAAATGGCCATGGTAGCCAGAAAGCGGTGCGCCTTGCTGCCGAACACCACATCGGTGCCAAGGCCTTCGCTGACCGTTATGGTGGAGCCGTTGCGGTAAACGCGCATGCGCAGGCAACCATTCAGGCACTGGCAGCACTTCGCCCATCGGCAATCGTTGATTCGGCGCTGGGCCGGACGAGTGAAAATCCGGAACTGGCCATGCTGGAAACGCAGGCCAAGGAGCATCCGGCATTCGAGGTGGCGCTTGGCAAGCCTCAGACAACGACAGACGATGAAATCGATCTGCTGCCCGAAACCGTTCCGCTGCCGAGTTTCCGCCCGGAAATCGCTAAAGCGGTCGACGTAGAACCAACACCACGCCCAGCCGTACCATCTCTGGCCGAAAAGCAACTGGCGGCGGCACCTACGTCAGTACCCGCACCTGCGCCTGTTCAACAAAGACCGGCGACAAACATGGTGGCTTTCGCACGGCCTGATAACCCGATGCGCGAAACCAAGATGGACGCCGTGCCGTGGCCGGATCGCGGCAATGGCACTGCCATCTATGATATTTCCGCAGGTGTCGTTCACCTGCCGAGCGGCGAAAAGCTGGAAGCGCATTCCGGCATCGGCAAGATGCGGGACAATCCCGATTTCGTGCATGTGAAGATGCGCGGCGCTACCCCGCCTTCCAGCTATCGTTTGACCATGCGCGAGTCGCTGTTTCACGGCGTCGAGGCTATTCGTCTGACACCGGAAAGCGGCGTCAACCCGCATGGCCGTAACGGCCTTCTGGCCCACACCTATATGCTGGCCAGACGCGGCGAGTCCAACGGCTGCGTTGTCTTCAAGGACTACACACGCTTCCTGGCAGCTTTCAAGCGCGGTGAAGTCAAGCGGATCGTGGTCGTGCCGAAGCTTTCGGGACGTTCTTCCATGACGGCTTCAGGCGCAACGAAGGGGAGCGGCAAAACCCTGTTCAGCATGATGACGGGTCGTGGTACGGATTCCTGACGCGGGTTATTTCTTGCGCTGCGTCAGCACCATGCCCGCGAGGATGAGCAGTACACCGAGTGCGCTGGCCCAGGCTTTCGGTGGTTGATCGCTGAATAGATCGAGCATGACGCCCGACACCATCTGACCGCTGATGACCAGAAGTGCCGTGTTGACCGCACCGATGCGCGGCACGAGCCAGCTTCCCGAAGCAATGAAAATCACTCCGATCGGTCCGCCGATGAAAGCGTACCAAGGCGCGTCTGCAGCCCCGGCTGGCAACAGGCCGCCGATGATGAGGCCCAAAGCCGTCAACACGATGAAGCCGACGATGTGGTTCCAGAAGGACGCAATCAGCGGCGAGTTCGACAGGCTGAGGCGACCGTTGACCTGACGGCTGAGCGCGACGAATACACCGCCGGTAAACGCCATGGCAATCCAAACGATCATATCGCTCTCCCCACGAGGATAATGAGGGCGCTGCCGCCAAGGATCAGCGCAACGGCGCAAAGATCACGGGCATCGGGACGGCGTTTCGGCATGCCGAACAGACCCCAGAGATCCGCCAGCAGGCTGAAAATGACCTGACCGCCAAGCCCAAGCGCGATGGTACCGGAGAGGGCGAGGGGTGAATTGACTGCGCTTGATGTCAGCATGACAATGGCGGCACCCACGACGCCGCCGAAATAGGCCCAAAGCGGTGCTTTGGGTTTACGCGGCTGATCCCCCTTCGGCTTCCGGTAAAGAATGGCAAGGTAGATCAGAGCCGCTACCGTTCCGGTGCCGTGAGCCGTCCATGAGGAAAAGAGCGCATTGCCGAAATGGGCGAGCATTCCATTGAAATGCACCATCAGCGTCAAAAGGCAGCCGCTGGCAAAAGCTGCGGCCAGGTGAAGTGGGTTGAGGCGCGTGTGGGTGTTTTCGTTCATGACAGGCCAAAGCTTGAGAGGGTGATTCAGCTTTAGCCGATATGTCCTTGAAGCGAAATTGAATTTCGCTGAACTGTGGACCGATGAATGGACGATGACGGCATTTTATCGGAACCAAAAACGGCCTAGGCTGTTATGTGGTCATGAAAAAAACGACGCGCAAACCTCTGAACCGCATGACCCTTTTCGTCATATCCATTTTCATTCTGGCGATCATTGTCGCCGCAATTTATTTGATCGGGTTCACACCGGGTGAGACGTAAGGCTCGGCCTGAAAGGTGACTCCGCCAGACTCAGCGCTACCAACGCGTAGAGCTGCTGGTCTCATTTGAGACGTCACGGAATTTGCGATCTTGCAATAAGCCAACCTGGAACCCCTGAACAAGAAACGTGTGACTTCAAGGTAGGTTCTGTACGGCAATACGGAGACGTATCTCCACCTCGGCAGGCGCAAAGCGCGAAGGCCTCGTTGAATCTGGCTCTCGGAATCCGCGTCTTGTGTGGCGCAGAGCGGATAGACGAAGGCCGATTTCAGGCCAGCAAGATATTCGAGATCATATGCGATATCGTAGGCCAGTCGCATAGGCACAAGTCGTGACGTGATCCACTCGGCCGCCCTACGGTTGACGATGTAGGCACCTGACCCTTTTTCCCGGGTCATGGTAATTGCGAGTGATCGACCATCCGAAATGCGCTTGAACGGAAATTTCCGACCATTGCTGACGGTTGAGAGGCGAAGAATATCCCAGTCCGTTGCATGAGATATGGCGTCATCGATTGCTTTGACGAAGTCTTCTTCGAAGCTGACATCGTCTTCGAGAATCAGCGCAAAGTCGGAATCGCCTTGCAGAAACGTGCGGGCGCACTCAACATGGCTTAGATAACAGCCAACCTCCGGCGGAGACGTTCGTCTTCCGTGCAGGAGCTTATAGGAAAGCTCGCAAAATTCCGGGATGGGGAAGGTCAGCTTTCTGCCGTCTGTGGCTTCTATCCGCTGAACAGGCAAGCCAAGAGCGGAAATTTTTGAAAGCATAGCGTCGCGCCGTTTTTCAGCGCCAGCCAGGTTTATGAGGTAGACATCAAGTCTGCGTCTCGAACTGGGTAGTAGATGCACAGATTCCCCCGAACCCAAGCTGGTTGTTTGTTAGGGGATATATTGCACGGAACTTTTTTAAAGTGAATATCCGGTTTTGTAGACCCACAGCAATTGCTACTCCCTGTGGTAGAAATGCCGCCGCCTACACCCGTTCCACAAAGCCGTCCAGCACGCGCTTCTGGCCTGCTCGGTCGAAGTCGATGGTCAGCTTGTTGCCCTCGATGCTGGCGACATTGCCGTTTCCGAATTTGATGTGGAAGACGCGGTCGCCAACGAAGAACTTCGATGGGGTGTCGGCCACGGATTTCGCCACCAGTTCACCATCGATGGTGCGGCTTTTCGGGCCGCTCTCGCCGTAGCCGATCCGCTCCACCGCATGGCCTGAGCGACTGCCCCAATTGTCACGCGTAGCGTCTGACTTGTTGGCCTGTGCGCGTTTCCAGCCGGGTGTGGAGTAAGTGTTGGTAAACGGGTCTGCCGCGTCGAAACGCGACTGGCCATAGCCACCACGTCCGCCATAACCACCGTAATTGTTGTCGGAAGCCGACACCTCGACGTGGTTGGGCGGCAGTTCTTCGAGAAAGCGCGATGGGATGGTCGCTTGCCACAGCCCGTGGATGCGGCGGTTGGAAACGAACCAGATGTGGCAACGGCGTTTGGCGCGCGTAATACCGACATAGGCCAGCCGCCGTTCCTCTTCGAGACCGGAGCGGCCACCTTCATCCAGCGAGCGCTGGTGGGGAAACAGGCCTTCTTCCCAGCCGGGCAGGAAGACGGTTTCGAACTCCAACCCCTTGGCAGAGTGCAGCGTCATGATCGAGACGGCGTCGAGCTCTGCGTTCTTTTCGGTGTCCATGACCAGCGCGACATGCTCGAGGAAGCTGCGCATGCTCTCATAGGCTTCCATGGAGCGGATGAGTTCTTTCAGGTTTTCAAGCCTGCCCGGACCTTCGGCGCTCTTATCCGCCTGCCACATGGCGGTGTAACCGCTCTCATCCAGAATTTGCTCGGCCAGCACCGTATGTTCGGTGTTCTCGAGAAGGTTTTGCCAGCGGCGGAAATCCTGCACGACATCGAACAGCGCCTTGCGCGCCTTTGGCTTCAACTCGTCGGTTTCGATGATGTCGGCTGCGGCAGCCAGCATAGGGATATCGCGGGCGCGGGCGTAATCATGCAGATTGCGTACGGTCGTATCGCCAAGGCCACGCTTGGGCGTGTTGATGATGCGCTCGAAGGCCAGATCGTCGGCGGATTGGCAGACGAGGCGGAAATAGGCGAGCGCATCGCGGATTTCGAGGCGCTCGTAGAATCGTGGACCGCCGATGACGCGGTAGTTCAGTCCCAACGTGACGAAGCGGTCTTCGAACTCACGCATCTGGAACGAGGCGCGCACGAGGATCGCCATGTTGTTGAGCGGATGCTTGGTGCGTTGTAGTTGTTCGATCTCTTCGCCGACGGCACGGGCTTCCTCTTCGGAATCCCAGGCCGCATGGACCACGACTTTTTCATCATCCGGTTCACTGCGATCCGTAAACAGGGTCTTGCCGAGGCGGCCTTCATTGTGGGCAATCAGATGTCCGGCCGCCCCCAGAATATGTTCGGTGGAGCGATAGTTGCGCTCCAGCTTGATGACCTTTGCGCCGGGGAAATCCTTGTCGAAGCGCAGGATGTTGTCGACCTCGGCACCGCGCCAGCCATAGATCGACTGGTCGTCGTCACCCACGCAGCAGACGTTCTGCGGCTGGCCTTTGGGGCGCTGGGCCAAAAGCCGTAGCCACATATATTGGCAGGTGTTAGTGTCCTGGTACTCGTCCACCAGAATGTAGCGGAACTTCTGGTGATATTCTTTCAGAATGTCCGGATGGTTTCGGAAAATCGTGATCGGGTGCAGCAGCAGATCGCCGAAATCGCAGGCGTTCAGGGTCTTCAGCCGGGCCTGATAGGCGGCATAGAGTTCGCGGCCCTTGCCATTGGCAAAGGCACGGCTGTCGCCTTCCGGAATTTCCGGCGGCGTTAGCCCCTTGTTCTTCCAGCCATCGATCATGCCTGCAAACTGCTTTGCGGGCCAGCGCTTGTCATCCAGACCTTCGGCCTGAATGAGCTGCTTCAAAAGCCGCACCACATCATCGGTATCGAGAATGGTGAAATCGGATTTCAGGCTCATCAGCTCCGCGTGGCGGCGCAGCAGTTTGACGCCGATGGAGTGGAAGGTGCCGAGCCATGGCATGCCCTCGACTGCACCACCGACGAGAACGCCGATACGTTCCTTCATCTCGCGTGCGGCCTTGTTGGTAAAGGTCACGGCGAGAATCTGGCTGGGATAGACGCGGCCAGTTGCGAGAATATGGGCGATACGGGTCGTCAGTACCCGCGTCTTGCCGGTGCCGGCACCGGCCAGAACCAGAACAGGGCCTTCCAGAGTTTCGACGGCTTCACGCTGTTCCGGGTTGAGGCCTGCCAGATAATCGGACGCAGCACGCCCTTTATCACGCGCTGCCATGGCCTGCGCGGCAATGCCCAAACCGCCAGCAGCAGGAGGTGCAGCAGGCTGGCGGCGTGGCTCGGAAGGTTCTTCATCGAAGAACGGCATATCGTCGAAACTGTTACTCATGAGGCCCAATGTAGTGATTCGGGGCGGAAAGGCCAGAACCGTGTTCTGCTTTTATTCCGGTATCAACCGGCAAAACGCCTATTCCAAGGTATTTTCACCTTGGTTCCGCGTCCGCATCGAATGCGGCATCGACTGGAAGTTGCAACGCAACGGCAAGCTGGTTGGTCTTGCCCGCCAGCGCGATGACTCGCATCAGATCGGCGTGCTGTTCCGTGGTCATGCCTTTTGCTTTTGCTGCAGCCGTATGGGAATGGGCGCAATAGGAGCAGCCGTTGGTGACGGATACTGCAATGTAGAGCATTTCCTTCACGACAGGATCTAGCGCCGAGGGCGTGGCCATCACGGCTTTGACCTCACCCCAGGTCTTTTCCAGAAGGTCGGGATCGAAGGCGAGATAGAGCCACATATTGTTGATGAAATCGGATTTTCGCGTCGTGCGGATATCATCGAACACGGCTTTGACGCGCGGGTCGGCTTCCGGGTTCTGGGATTTCGAAACGGTACTCATCTTTGACCTCCTCCAATATGGCAATGAGCCGGGTTGAACTTTGCTTGGCCCTGGCAACCATGTACAGGTTATAGTGTTATTAACGACGTATTCGGGTCCAGTTTTAGAAAAGCGTCGCAAATTACAATTATGTAAGAAACGGATTTGTGCGTTGCGTTGTTTATGGCCAGCAAACATACTGCCGCGTAATGTATGAGCGGCCGAAATTTCATTGAAATGCAGCGGTTACAAGTATCAATTCGGAGAAGTGTATGCAGGTTTGGAAGCAGGTTGGTGTCAGTCTGGCTGTGTTGGGCGCTGGTGTCTGTCTGTGGGCGTTCATGTCCACGGACGGCAGAAATGTGCTTGCCAAAGCGGGCCTTGTCAGCGCTGAAACACCTGCTGCCCAGTCTGCCGGTTCGGCACCTGCTGGCGGTGCACCGCGCGGGCAGGGCGGTGGCAGAGGCAACAACGCCACGCTGGTCTCACTTGCGCCGGTCAAGACAGGCACGGTCAATGACCGCATGAACGCCATCGGCAATGGCGAGGCCATCCAGTCCGTTGTTGTCACGCCGCAGGCATCCGGCCTGATTTCCGAAATTCTCGTTTCCTCCGGCCAAAGCGTCAAAAAGGGCGAGGTGCTGGCACGGCTGGATGATGACGAGCAGCTGATCGAGCGTGAAAAAGCACAGGTCGCCTTGAGAAGTGCGGTCGAAAAATCGACGTCCTACCGCAACCTGCGTTCCGTGGCACGGCTGGACGTGCTGGATGCGCAGATTGCCGAAGAAGCTGCAAAGCTGGCGGTTAGCACGGCTGAGCTGAATTTCAAGCGTCGCAATATCGTTGCGCCCATCGATGGCATTGCCGGTATCGTCGCCATCAACATCGGTGACAACGCAACGACACAGACCAGCATTGTCAGCATAGACGATCGCACCAAAATCCTCGTCAACTTCTGGGCACCCGAGCGTTTCACCACGGCCATCAAGGTCGGCATGCCGGTGGAGGCGACCTCTATTTCGCGTCCCGGCGAGACGTTCAAGGGCCAGGTCGAAGCCATAGACAACCGCGTCGATGAGGCAAGCCGTACGATTCGTGTGCGCGCGGTGTTCGATAACGCCAATGATGCCCTGCGCGCGGGCATGTCCTTTGCCGTGACCATGGGCTTTACCGGTGAAAACTTCCCGTCCGTCGATCCGCTGGCCGTGCAGTGGGATGCCGAAGGGTCTTATGTCTGGCGCGTTAAGGATGACAAGTCGCATAAGGTGCGTGTTCAGGTCGTTCAGCGCAACCCGGATTCCGTGCTTGTCAAGGCGGAACTGGCCCAGGATGATCCCATCGTCATAGAAGGCTTGCAGCGCGTGCGTGAGGGTGGGGCCGTTCGCACTGCTGGCCAGAAGAAAGCACCGGAGGTCGCCAGCCGATGACAGCGCAGACGCCTCCCGGTGGAAATGACTCCAAACTCGCTTTTACGGCGCTCTTCGTCCGGCGTCCCATTCTGGCTGCGGTCATCAATACGCTTCTGGTGGTTGCCGGTCTTGCTGCCCTTGTCGGCGTCGATGTACGTGAGTTGCCGGACGTGGACCGTCCTGTCATCACCGTGCGCACGACCTATGACGGCGCATCGCCGCAGACCATCGACCAGGAAGTGACACAGACCATCGAAGGCGCGGTGGCACGCGTTAGTGGTGTGAAGTCCATCTCCTCTGCATCGCAGTTCGGCACCAGCCGCGTGACGATGGAATTCAACGACAATGTCGATATTGCCGTCGCCTCGAACGATGTGCGCGATGCCATCGGCCGCATTACCAACCAGATGCCTGATGATGCCGACGAACCGCAGATCATCAAGGCCGATTCCGATAGCCAGCCCATCATGCGTCTGGCCGTCACCTCCTCAAGCCTCAGCATGGAAGACCTGACCAAGCTTGTCGATGACGAGATCATCGACCGTCTGGCCGCCGTGGATGGCGTGGCCGACGTGGAGCTTTCCGGCGACCAGGAAAAGGTTTTCCGTATCGATCTCGATCAGGGCGCGCTTGCAAGCCGTGGGCTGACGGTCACGGATGTTTCCAATGCGCTGGGCACCGCCGCACTCGACGTTCCGGCGGGTTCGCTCAAAAGCTCGACGCAGGATATCGTGGTCCGGGCCACCGCCAGCCTGACAACACCTGCCGAATTCGAAAATCTTATCGTCAAGGACCGCGTGCGCCTTCGCGATGTGGCCAGCGTCATGCTGGGTGCGGATGATGAAACCACCTCGCTGCGCTCCAACGGTGTGCAGGGCGTCGGTCTCGGTGTCATCCGTCAGGCGCAATCGAACACGCTGAACATTTCGACTGGGATAAAAGCCGCCGTTGCAGCGATGGCACCCAACCTGCCGGAAAACACCCGCATCGTCATTACCAGCGACGACGCGGTGTTCATCGAAGGTGCGTTGCACGAGGTGCAGCTTGCGCTGGGTCTTTCCGCTCTCATCGTCGTTGTGGTTCTGTATCTCTTCTTCCGTGATTGGCGCGCAACGCTCATTCCGGCCATCACCATGCCGGTTGCCTTGATCGGTACGATTGTCGCGATCTACATGGTCGGTTTTTCTATCAATATTCTGACGCTTCTCGCCATCGTTCTGGCCACGGGTCTGGTGGTGGATGACGCCATCGTCGTGTTGGAAAACATCGTGCGCCGCCGGGCCGAAGGCATGGGGCCACGCGCCGCAGCCGTTCTGGGTACGCAGGAGGTTTTCTTTGCGGTCATTGCCACGACGGCAACGCTCGCCGCCGTGTTCATTCCGCTGTCCTTCCTGCCAGGTCAGTTGGGTGGCCTGTTCCGCGAATTCGGCTTCGTGCTGGCTTTTGCGGTGGGCCTCTCCTCTATCGTTGCGCTCACGCTGTGCCCGATGTTGGCATCACGCATGCTGAAAAATGGCGTTCAGGAACAGACCGGGCCGCTGGCCTGGTTCGGAAAACTGTTTGCTTCGACATATAAGAGCACGCTGTCCGCCTGCCTCAACAATCCGTTGATCGTCGTCATCGTCGCACTCGCTTTTGCCGGTGTGTCGTGGATTGCGTTCGGCATGGTGCAGAACGAATTGACGCCGCGCGAAGACCGCTCTTCGGTGGTGTTGCGCGTTACGGCCCCACAGGGCGTCAGCCTTGAATACACGCGCGATCAGCTGCAGCGAATCGAAGAAAACCTGCAGCCGCTGCGCGACAATGGTGAGATCCGGAATATTTATTCGATCACTGGTATGAACGGTTCCTCCAATACCGGCTTCGTGGTGCTGACCCTGGCACCATGGGCGGACCGCGAGCGGACCCAGAACCAGATTGCACAGGACGTGAATGCCGCCGCGCAGACGGTGCCGGGCCTTCGCGCCTCAGCGTCTCAGCCCAACAGCCTGCGCATTCGTGGTGCTGGCAACGGTCTCAGCATGGCGATGATCGGTACCAACTATCAGGCGCTGACCGAATCCACCCAGAAGCTTCTTCTTTCGATGGAAGAAAGCGGTCTGTTCGACACGCCACGTTTCGACAATGAGCCGAACCAGGCGCAATTGTCCGTCTCCATCGATCGCGAGCGGGCTTCCGATCTCGGCATTGATATCACTGGACTTTCGCACGCCATGCAATCGCTGCTCGAAGGCCGTTCCATTGTTGATGTGTTCGTGGATGGCGATGCTATTCCTGTGCGACTGCTGTCGTCCACGCGTCCCATCAACGATCCGACCGATCTCGAAAACATCTTTCTGAAAGCCAAAGACGGGCGCATGGTGCCGATGTCGGTGATCGCGTCCCTCAAGGAAACGGCCGTTTCGCCGCAGCTCAACCGCGAGCAGCAGCTACCATCGGTCGGCTTTACCGCAAACCTCAAGGAAGGTGTTTCGCTGGGCGATGCCGTTGCCAAGGTCAATGAACTGGCGGGCTCCATCATGCCGGCAGGCGCGCGTCTCTTGCCTCTGGGTGAAGCGGCGACGTTGCAGGAAAACTCCAGCGGCATGCTGCTCACCTTCGGCTTTGCCATTGCCATCATCTTCCTTGTGCTGGCGGCGCAGTTCGAGAGCGTTTTGAGTTCCGTCATCATCATGTCGACGGTTCCGCTCGGACTGGCCTGCGCGGTCATCGCCCTGCTGTTCACTGGCTCCAGCCTCAATGTTTACAGCCAGATCGGGCTCGTGCTTCTGGTCGGCGTCATGGCGAAGAACGGTATTCTGATCGTGGAATTTGCCAACCATCTGCGCGATCAGGGGGCAACGGTGCGCGAGGCGATCGACAAGGCTTGCAGCATCCGTCTACGTCCCGTCATGATGACCATGATCGCCACCATTCTGGGCGGTGTTCCCTTGGTTCTTGCGCAGGGTGCCGGTGCCGAAGCGCGTATCGCGCTTGGCTGGGTCATCGTCGGCGGTCTGGGTTTTGCGACATTGGTGACGCTTTACATCACGCCGGTGTCCTACCTTCTGCTGGCGCGTTTCGCCAAGCCACAGGCGGATGCGGAAATCCGTCTGCACCGCGAGCTGGAAACGGCGATCCGCCGCAGGGCAATCGAGGAAGACAAACCGCTGCTGGCCGCAGAATGATGTGCTCTTAAGCACTCCATTCTCGAAACGGCAGTGCTGGACAAACACAAGGTCGTGTCACATACCAACCGGGCTTACCTTCAATGGTGAGTCCGGTTTTGCATTGTGTTGGAGAAAATCATGGCTTTGAAGGATGTCGTCTCTGGAACGAGAAACGAGGCGGGTATTGCCGCCGTTCTCGAAGTTCTGAAACAACAGCTGGGCGACAAGCTTCAAACCGGCCAGTCCTTTCGCGAACAGCATGCCCACACGACGACATATCTGACCACGCAATTGCCAGACGGCGTGGTGTTTGCCGAGACCACCGATGATGTGAAAGCCGTGGTCAAAGCCTGTGCGCAGCACAAGGTTCCCGTGATTGCCTTTGGCGTCGGCTCCTCGCTAGAGGGCCAGGTCAACGCACCCAGAGGCGGTATTTCGGTCGATTTCACCCGCATGAACCGCATCATTTCCGTCAATGCCGAAGATCTGGACGTCACCGTCGAGCCCGGCGTGACACGAGAGCAGCTCAACACCTATCTGCGCGATACCGGCCTGTTCTTCCCCATCGATCCCGGTGCCAATGCCTCCATCGGCGGCATGGCCTCCACCCGCGCTTCCGGCACCAATGCCGTGCGCTATGGTACGATGAAGGACAACGTGCTGGCCTTGACGGTGGTTACGGCCAATGGCGAGGAAATCCGCACCGGTCGGCGCGCGCGCAAATCCTCTGCCGGATATGACCTGACCCGGCTTTTCGTCGGCGCGGAAGGCACGCTTGGGCTTATCACGTCAGTGACACTACGGCTGCAAGGTATTCCTGAAAAGATCGCCGGCGGTGTCTGCACCTTCGATACGGTCAAGGCTGCCTGCGATGCGGTCATCATGACCGTGCAGATGGGCATTCCAGTTGCGCGGATAGAGCTTCTCGATGAGGTGCAGATCCGCGCCTGCAACGCCTATTCCGGGCTTTCCTATGAGGAAAAGCCGACACTGTTTCTGGAATTTCACGGCACGGAAGAGACGACAGCGCTGCAATCTCAGCAGTTTTCCGAGATCGTGGCGGAGTGCGGCGGCGGCGAATTTCGCTGGACCGGTGACGCGCAGGAGCGCGCCAAGCTGTGGAAGGCGCGGCACGATGCCTACTGGGCGTCAAAGGCGTTGGCACCACATCTCGATGTGCTCTCGACGGATGTCTGCGTGCCGATTTCCCGCTTTGCGGAATGCGTGACGCAGACGCAGCAGGACATCATCGATAATGGCATGCTCGCCCCGATCGTCGGTCACGCGGGCGACGGGAACTTCCACGTTCTTGTGCTGTTCGATGGCAAAGATGCGGCAAGCGTTTCCAATACCGAAGCCTTTGTGGCGCGGCTGAACCGCCGGGCGATCAGCATGGATGGCACCTGTACCGGCGAACATGGCATAGGGCAGGGGAAGATGAGCTTTCTGGCGGAGGAGGTCGGAAATGCGCTGGATACGATGGTTGCCATCAAGCGGTCACTTGATCCGGATAACATCTTCAATCCGGGCAAGCTTTTTCGCGTCGATAATGCGTAGGAATGTGACGTGAAACCTGAAATGGCGCTTGCTCTGTCAGGGAAAAAAGATAGTTTTCATCGTCGGTTAAGGGAGACGCGAAGTCGTGCTCGGACGCATATTGGTTATTCTGGGCGGACTGTTGGTCGTAGCGCTGTTTGCAGCGCTGCTTATACCCTATTTCATCGACTGGACGGATTTTCGACGTAACTTCGAAGATCAGGCGAGCCGCATCATCGGCAAGAAGGTCGTCGTACACGGGCGTGTCGAGGCGCGTTTGCTGCCGTTTCCTTCCGTGACGATGCATGACGTGCGCGCCGGTATGGATGCCGATGGTTCGCCGCAAATTCAGGTTGCCCGCTTTTCCATGGATGCGGAGCTGGCACCTTTCCTGTCGGGCGAAGCGCGCATCTTCGACATGCGCATCGAGGAGCCGAAGGCCAAGATCAGACTTTTGAAGGACGGCACGCTGGATTGGACCCGCGGAAGCCGTGCGGTCATTCCTGCAAAAACCGTCGTTCTGGAAAATGTCAGCATCGAAGGCGGGCAGATCGAATTCATCGACGAGCAATCCGGCCGCAACCGCACCGTTACGGGGCTGACGGCCGATATGTCGGCAAAGTCTCTCGCCGGTCCATGGCGGGCGGATGGCCGGGCGGCAGTCGATGGCCATGCCGGTTCGTTTTCTCTTTCCAGCAGCGAGCCGGATTCTGCCGCCGGGCGCATGGGCCTTCGTCTTCGCATGTTGCCGGATGAACATCCTGTCGAGATCGATCTGGATGGCGCGATTGCAGCAACGGAAGGCCGCCCGTCTATAGCGGCTCGTTCACCTTCAATTTCCGCCAGGACGACAAGCAGAAGCAGCAGAACGCCCAGCCGATGGTTTCAGCGCCGCGCACTCGCGGCAGCTTCGAGCTGACCAACGGGCGTGTACGTGTGCCAAGCTATCGCATGGAGTTGGGCGGCACTGAAAACCCCTATGTCATCACCGGTGAAGCAACGCTCGACACGGGCACGGCACCTGAGTTTCTGTTGACGGCCGATGGCCAGCAGATCGATTTCAACCGTTTTGCGCCAGCACAGGTACAGACGGGCAAGACGTCACGCGTGCCGACGGTTCCCGTGCGTCAGCGCATCGAGGCCTTTGCGAGCCTGATTGCCCGCATTCCGGTGCCGCAGGTTCCCGGCAAGGCCAGCATTCGGCTTCCGGCGCTTGTCTCTGATGACACGACCATCCGCGATATCCGTCTGGATGTTCGACCCAACGGTGCAGGCTGGCAGGTTGAAAATGCGGTTGCCGTGTTGCCTGGTCGCACACAGCTCGAGGCAAAGGGTTCTCTGACGCTGACCGGTGGTCCGGCGTTCAATGGCGATCTGCTGGTCGCCTCCAATCAACCATCCGGTCTTGCCAACTGGCTGTCCGGCACGGTCGATCCGGCGATCCGACAACTGAACGCTGCCGGCTTTTCGTCTACGGTGTCGTTGACGACGCAGGCCCAGCGTTTTGAAAATCTCGAGCTTGCCATTGGGCAGGCAACACTCCACGGGCGTCTGGAGCGCCAGTCCATCGACAAGGGTGCAAGCATCGATATCGATCTTGCCGGTGACGAAATCGATATCGATGCCCTGCGGGCACTGGGCGGTCTCGTGCTTGGCGATCAGGTCGGTAGCTCCATAATGGACCACCGCATTGCGGCAAAGTTCAAGGCCGACCGTTTCAATATGGCTGGCGTGACCGCCAACCGCGTGGAAACCGCCTTCACCATGGCAGGCGGCGTTCTGTCTCTGGATACGATGACGGCAGGTGACATTGCCGGTGCAGAAGTGCGAGCCAAAGGCCAGTTGAAAGGCTCGCTCAAGGAGTTTGCGGGCAAGGGCACCGTCAATCTTCATGCGACGGACATGCAGCCGGTTTTCGATTTGCTGCGCCAGAAATTGCCATCCCATCCGGCCCTGGACCGTCTCGTCAGAAGTGCGCCCTGGTACGCGAATTCCGATATCGCAGTGGACCTCTCGGTCGATAGCAATGCGGGCGGGGCGAACGCGGCCGTATCAGGCACCATCAACGGCAGCCGTGTCTCCGCCGTGGCCAAGCTGCCCGACGTTCTCTCTGACAATGACGATACCGCGCTGACGCTGGAAGCGGTGTTGAAGAACCAGTCGACAGCCATTCTCTTCGGACAGGCCGGACTTGATCCATTGCCGTTCGATGCAGACGGCGAGGGGTTGTTGTCGCTGAAGCTCAACGGTTCGCTGGGCTCGCCGGTACAGACCGATTTCCGGTTCTCGACGGAGCGCACGCATTTTTCCGCGAATGGAAGTTTCTCTCTGAAGGCCGCGAATTTCGCAGAGGGTAATGCGGACGTCGCGCTGGAAAGCGCCGATATCGAGCCTTATCTCATCATGAACGCCGTCGGATTGCCGCAACTGGGTGGTGGCATGTCGACCAAGGCCAATGCCAAGCTTTCCGTGGATAAGGACAAAGCCACATTCGCCAATCTTTCGGGGCAGGCGGGCGGCAATGCTTTTTCCGGCAATATGTCCGTTCTGAAGGCCGCTCCCTACAAGGTGACGGGCGATCTTTCGCTGAATAACATCGATCTCGCCTGGCTGGGTGATACGATTTACGGGCCGGTCATCGACCCGGAAACCGGCGCGCTTAGCGCTAAGCCGGTTTCGCTTCCGGCCTTTCCCAAGCTCGATGCTTCCGTGAACGTCAAAGCTGCCAATTTCGATACGGGTTCTTTCGGCACTGCCACCGGTCTGTCCTTTGCGTTCAACCACGCAAATGGAATGCTGTCGCTTGATAATATGGCGGGCGACTGGATGGGGGGCAAAGTGTCCGGCCGCCTGTCCATGGCGACGGGCGAGGGGGCAGGCATCTTCCGCACCAAGATTGCCGTTTCCGCCGCCAATCCTGAATCCGTGATGTGGAAGAGCGGCGAGACACCTGTCGCAAGCGGCCGTTTCGCATTGGATCTGACAGCGGAAGCGACAGGCAAAAGCATGAGCGAGCTTCTGTCTTCGGCAGGCGGCTCCGGTGAAATCCGCACTAGCGGGCTGGTTCTGCGCGGGTTGAACCAAGCTGCGTTCCAGCCGTGGCTCAAGGCGGCAAACGACATTCAAGGCTCGATCGATGCAGCGAAGGTTCGCCCGCTGGTCGACGCTGAACTCTGGAAGGGCGAAATCCCGCTGGGTGAAGTCGCCATGCCGTTTACACTTGGCGATGGAAGTCTGCGTATGCAGAATGTCGCGGCCAAGACACCGCAGCTGTCTTTCAATGGCGATCTCGCTCTTGATCTCGCAGGCGACACGATGACAGGCGGCATCGATCTGCTGTTCAATCCCGGTACGGAAGAACTGGCAGGTGCTGAACCCTCGATCCGGCTGAACTACACAGGTCCGTTGGCCAAGCCCGCGCTGACAACCGATGTCTCGGGTCTGACGGCCTATCTTTCCATGCGGTCCTTCGAGCGCGAACGCCGCCGCGTCGAGGCATTGCAGGCCAGCATTATGGAAAAGCAACGCCTGCGCCGTGAAGTGGCTCTCTACCGCTTCCAGGCAACCGAACGGCAGGCTGCACTCGAACGTGCGGCGGCAGCGGAGCAGATGCGCAAGCAAGAAGAAGATCATTTGCGCGCAATGGCGCAAGAACGGTTAGAGGCCGAAAAAGCATCTCAGGAACGATTGAAGCGTCAGCAGGAAGCGCAGCCCAAACCGCAACCCGACCCGGTGCTGACCGTCCCTCCAACCGGCGATCTCTTCCGCCAGCCCTCTAATACTGCAACCCCATGACGGTAGACATAGAGGACTGAGCTGGTCAGTCCTCGTTTCGGATGTTGCTCATCAGAGCCACATTTCGCGGCTTCCAAATGGAGTATCTTCCGCGAAGTTTTTTGTTCCGATCCTCTCGCTTTCACCTGAAAGAGTTTTTTCCTCGTCGATATCCTTTGTTCCTTCAGGCTTCGCGGGGGCCTCGGTTTGGGTCGAAGATGTTGTTTTGGTTGTCTGAAGCGCCTTAAGCTCTGCCTGCAATTCCGCGATTGCACTTTTTAGTGCCTCGGCATCGTCCTTATCTTCCGTTTTCGCGAGTTCGGATTGCTTTAAGGCAATTTTTGCGTTCAACGCAGCGACATCTGCCGACGATAATGATGTCGTAGATGCGGATGATAGAACTGTAGAAGCTGTTGATGAGCCGGAAACGGCGGTGACCATGAAAATAACCTTTTAAATATTTGAACGCGGTCAAAGGAAAAGCGGATAATTCTTTAATTTGGAGAATTCATCTATCTTGGATAGAGAGATAATATTAATAAATTTTGTTCACGGAGCTACGATTTCTGGCGAACATGGTTTCGCGGGCATCCGCATGGTGGGCGAAACATGCAGCCTTGATAAATACCAAAACTCTGGTGATGTTCATTCTTGAAAATGGCTTCGCTATTGGCTCTTCAACCAGTTGAGCACATAAACACGCAACGATGATGAAAGATTGCTGCCTTCGGGACGCTTATCGTCGATTTCTGCCAGCAACGCGGCGAAGCTGATTTTTCGCTTTTCGGCGATGATGCGCAACTCGTCCCAGAAGGCATCTTCGAGAGAGATGCTGGTGCGGTGGCCGTGGAGGGTGGTGGAGTGCTTGCGGATCAACTCTGTGGCTTTCCAAACTGATTCAACGTGCTGTCAGTTTGATTCAGGGTTCGTGCCTAAGCGTATGTTTTTGAATCTGCTTCACTCTGCTAGCGTTCAGTAACGCCCTCCCTCCCGGGTAGGTTCCGCCGTCGGTTCATCTCCCGGTAAAGGCGAGGCGGGAATTTCCCGCCTCATTTTGCAACGGCCACTGAAACTATTCGAGTGGAACCGCGACGAAGCGCAGGTTGCCCTGGGCGTCTGCAACCATCATGTGGGCGTTCTTACGGCCGGCGGATTTCAGGCCGTTGACGCGTACCAGCACATCGCCGGGGACTTCCATGAAATCCTGTCCGACTTCGACAATTACATCGCCTGGCTTGACGCCCTTCTGCTCGGCAACCGAGCCCGGCTCGACGTTGGCCACCAAGACACCTTCGACGCTTTCTGCGATGCCTTTTTCGGTGCGCAGTTCAGCGGTCAGGGCTACGAGATTCATGCCCAGAACGGTCTGGGGAGCTTCGCGCTCTTCCGATGGTTGCTGCTGTTCCGGCTGGTCCTTGCCGTTTTCATTGGGCTCAGCCATCTCGCCGTCGTCAGGCATCGCATCGTCACTACCGGCACCGGGCTGCTGTTCTTCGGCGCTATCCTGCAATTGGCCAAGCTTGACCTTCACAGTCTGCTCCTTGCCGTCGCGCAGAACCACGACGTCGACTTCCTTGCCGACCGGGCTTTCCGCGACGACGCGGGGCAGGTCGCGCATTTCGTGGATGTCCTTGCCATCGAAGGTCAGCACCACGTCACCCGGCTGGATCGGTCCGTTTTCGACCGGACCGCCCTTTACGACGCCTGAAATCAGTGCGCCGCGGGCCGCGTCCATGCCAAGGCTTGCGGCAATGTCGTCGGTGACGGGCTGAACGCGAACGCCCAACCAGCCGCGCCGTGTCTCACCGAATTCGATCAGTTGCTGGACGATGTTCTGCGCAAGCTCTGTCGGTACGGAAAAGCCGATGCCGATGGAGCCGCCGCTTGGCGAGATGATGGCCGTGTTGATGCCGATAACCTCGCCCTTCATGTTGAACAGCGGGCCACCGGAGTTGCCCTTGTTGATGGCGGCATCGGTCTGAATGAAGTTGTCGTAGGGGCCAGCATTGATATTACGGCCGCGCGCTGAAACGACGCCGACGCTGAGTGAGCCGCCGAGACCGAAGGGGTTGCCCACGGCCATGACCCAGTCCCCGATGCGCATGGCACGGGAATCGCCAAACTTGACGGCTTTCAACGGCGCTTTCGGCTCGACTTTCAGAACCGAAAGGTCGGTCTTGGTGTCGGTGCCGACAAGCTTTGCTTTCAGCTTGTTGCCATTGGGGAAAATGACTTCGATATCATCGGCACCTTCGATGACGTGGTTGTTGGTGACGACGTAACCAGCGGGATCGATGACGAAACCGGAGCCCAGCGAACTGACCTTGCCGCCATTGTCGGGTTTCTGATTGTCGAAATAATCCTTGAAGAATTCCTGAAAGGGAGAGCCTTCGGGAATCTTCGGCGGGGTAGGGCCTTTGCCTTCAGCCTTCACGCTTTGCGACGTCGAGATATTCACCACCGCATCCATAAGTGGGGCGGCGAGATCTGCAACCGATGCAGGGCCATTGCTCTGCGCTCTTGCGCTGACCGGAACAGCGAGCCCGCCTGCGATGATCGCAAGTCCCGCCATGGCGGCGATGCTGCTGCGGAGAGGCGAAAGAGTGGTGACGGGCATACGGCGTCCTCGTATCTTGCAAACTTGGCTTCAAGTTTAATAGCCAAGCATAAGGCGGAATGATGAAGCGTAGAAATACCTTTTTGTGATTGAGGCACAAATCCCGTTGTTCATCCACGACTAAAGCGTGGCGATGCTTCACAAAGAGCAATCAACGATGAAAAGTCTGGCTCCCGATGTGGTCGAGGAGCGGTGCGGCTCGGCATTATCGGCCACTTGATAGCTCATGCCAGCTTTGAGTACGAAGGTGCGACCGTCGTCCAATTCGGTGTTCAGTTCGCCGTCCAGACACAGCAGAATATGGCCTTTGGTACACCAGTGATCGGCAAGATATCCCGGCGTGTACTCCACCATGCGAACGCGGATATTGCCGAAATGGCGTGTGCGCCATGTAGCACTTCCGGTCTCGCCCGCATGGTGCGTCGGCTCGACCTCCGACCAGTCCGTGGTGCCGAATGGTATCTCGCTGATGTTCAACACTCTCTCCGTAACGTTAAAAAATCGATTTTCTTATGCAAGACGATCCGTTCGATACGCCAGCGCAAAATAGCAAAAGGGCCGGTGTTTCCACCGGCCCTTTTCATTCAATATTATCGACCTCAGTTCGCCGGAGCAGCGGGTGCTGCTGGCGGTGTTGGCCGCGGGGATGCGCCGTTGATATCGTTGAAATAACGGAAGAACGGCGAGTCCGGAGATAGAACCAGCGTGGTGCCTGTACCTGTCAGGGCGCTGGCATAGGCGCTCATCGAGCGGTAGAACTCGAAGAAGCTTGGATCGCGCTGGAAGGCTTCACCGAATATCCGGTTGCGTTCCGCGTCGCCTTCACCGCGAAGGACTTCTGACTGACGGCTGGCGTCGGATTCCAGCTCGACAACCTGACGGTCGGCAATAGCACGACGACGCTGTGCTTCTTCGTTACCACGGGCGCGGATCAGTTCCGCCTCTGCCAGTCTTTCGGAACGCATCCGCTTGAACGTGTCGAGCGACACTTCCTGCGTAAGATCGGTGCGACGAATGCGAACGTCCACGATGCTGAGGCCGAGAGATTCCGCATCTGGACGCAGATCGTCACGAACTTCCTGCATCATCGAGGCGCGTGCGTCGGACAGTGCAGATTCGAAACCACGCAGACCGTAGACGCGACGCAACGACGCATCGAGACGGGTCCGCAGACGAAGCTCTGCGGATTCCTGGTCACCCGCATTCATCAGGAAGCGGCGCGCATCGGTGATGCGATAGACGAGGAAAGCATCGACTTCGTAGAACTTGCCGCCTGAGACCTGCGCACGGATGTTATCGTAATCGAGCCGGAGAGCCCGCTTTTCGATATATTGCACCCGGTCCGCCTGCATGAAGGGGAAGGGCAGTTTGAAGTAGATACCCGGTTCGCTTTTCACGTCGTGAATTTCGTTGAACCGCAGGACGACAGCCTGCTGGCGCTCGTTCACGACGAAGGTGGAGAAGTAACCGAGGAACAGAAGCACGGCGAAGCCGATGAGGACGGATGTAAGACGATTGCTCATATCAGTTGCCTCCCCGCGGTGCCGCATTGGGGTTGTTACGCATCAACTCATTAAGAGGCAAATACGGCATCACGCCCTGCTTTTCATCGATGATGATCTTGTTGGATCCCTTGAGAACCTGCTCCATCGTTTCGATGAACATGCGCTGACGGGTTACTTCCGGCGCGCTGCTATACTGATCGTAGATCGAGATAAAGCGCTGGGCTTCGCCCTGTGCCTCGTTGACGACACGGCTCTTGTAACCGTTTGCCTCTTCGACGATCTGGGCTGCCTGACCACGCGCCGCACCAAGCTTCTGGTTGGCGTACTGGTTGGATTCCTGGACGAAACGGTCTTCGTCCTGCTCGGCACGCTGTACCTCGTCAAAGGCGTCGGCAACTTCACGCGGTGGTGCCGCGTCTTCGATGGCGACTGCATTGACGGAAATGCCAGCGCCGTAGCCATCCATGGTGTTCTGGATGATGGTCCGCACATCGGCAGCGATCTGCTGACGGTTGTCGCGGAAAATATCCTGGGCTGGACGACGTCCGACGATTTCACGCATCGCGCTTTCGGAAACCTGTTGCAGGGTTTCGCTCGGCGCTTCCACGTTGAACAGGTAGGACTTGGCATCTGTGATGGAATAAAGAACGGAGAACTGAACATTCACGATGTTCTGGTCACCCGTCAGCATCACACCCGTAGACGCAGCATTCGTGGTCGAGCCCGTTGGCCGCGCGCCGATGTTCAGCTGCTGTTCTCTGATCTTGACGATTTCGACGGTTTCGATCGGCCACAGCAGGAAGTGAAGACCCTGACCTGACACGACGTCCTTCGGCTTGCCGAAGCGCAGCTCTACGCCACGTTCATCCGGCTGCACGGTGTAGACTGACTGAATGCCGACAAAGGCTAGAACGATGAGAACCAGAATGGCGATAACGCCACCATTGACGCCGCCCGGAAGCACGTTTCTAAAACGGTCCTGACTGCGACGGATGATTTCTTCCAAATCGGGCGGGCCACCATTGCCGCCACCACCGCCACCACGTGGACGGTTCGGTCCCTGGCCCCAAGGTCCACCTTGGTTATTTCCCCCACCGCCGCCGTTGTTGCCGCCGCCGCCCCAAGGGCCACCGCCGCCACCGCCGCCACCATTCTGATTGCTCCAGGGCATCCATACCTCTTATGCTAAAAACTCTCCCGCTTCCTCTCAAACAGGCTTTCGCATGTCAGGCGGGAATATAGGTCAGTTATAAGTAGGAGAGCGGTCTGTTTCAACGCAGAGGCGGTAACTTAATACCCAATCACGGTAAATAGTTCGATACACGCATCCGCAACTTGATCTAAGGTACGAATCTAATCGAAAAAATCCAGCTGGGCAGCGTCGTCCTCGTTGATCCCCCTGAACTTGAGCTCGTATTGCTCCCAGAATTTTTCGATATCAGGTGCTCTGCCCATGAGCTCTTCCTTAACGCGATATCTATGCTCTGGTACTCGGCGCCTGTATTCGGTGACGCGGAATGGGAACTCGTCAAATTCCGACTTCTTATATTCCTCTTCTTTTTTTATAATCCACTCGGACCTTTTATTGCCCTTGCGTGCGTCGAAGTTTATTTCAAATTTTGCGTCGCCGTTGATATGTCCGCAAAATACGTCTGTAACAAATATCCTGTTTAATAAGTGATGGAAGACAGAGTAGATTTGCTCTCCCCCGATAACAAAAAATTCCATTTTTCCAGAAATTATGGAATCGATATCCGCTAAAAATAGAGCGGTGTGTGGGTCTCGCGCCCATTTCAAGCCTTTAAATTCCTTAAGAAATTCTGGCTCCGTTCGCGATAAGATGATGTTCGATCTGTTCGGGAGAGGTTTCCCAATCGATTCAAAGGTCTTTCGACCCATGATCACAGCGTGTCCTTGAGTTCTTTTTTTGAAGAGCTGCAGATCAGTTCTTAAATGCCAGGGAAGAGTATTTTCGATCCCGATTATTTGATCAGGATAGCTCCGCGCCACGATCGAGGCGACCGAAGGCATCCTAACTCTGGGAGGGTTTTTTTTCATTATATAAACGCACCAGACAATGCTTCATTTCGAAGGTGATTGCTTAGTGCGCCGATACCGATGGAGCAAGGCGATTTTTGCTATTATACAGCAATCGGTGCCTTGATGGAGGCATCGGCCTCGTAATGTTCCAGCGTGAAGTCCTCGAACTTGAAATCGAAAATGCTGGTGACATCAGGGTTGAGCCGCATGGTCGGCAGCGCTTTTGGTGTGCGCTTCATTTGCAACTCGGCCTGCTCGAAATGGTTCGAATAGATATGAGTGTCACCCAGTGTGTGGACGAAGTCGCCAGGCTTGAGGCCAGTGACCTGCGCCACCATTAGCGTCAGCAGTGCATAGGACGCAATGTTAAACGGTACGCCGAGGAAGATATCGGCCGAACGCTGGTAGAGCTGGCAGGACAGCTTTCCGTCCGCGACATAAAACTGGAACAGGCAATGGCAGGGTGGCAGCGCCATATCATCCACCAGCGCAGGGTTCCAGGCAGATACGATATGGCGGCGGGAGTTCGGATTGGTTTTCAACCCTTCGATCAGAAGTGCGATCTGGTCGATATGGTTGCCATCCGGCGCTGGCCAGGAGCGCCACTGCGCGCCGTAGACCGGGCCGAGATCGCCGTTCTCATCTGCCCATTCGTCCCAGATGGAGACGCCATTTTCCTTGAGATAGGCAATGTTCGTCTCACCCTTCAGGAACCACAACAGCTCGTGAATGATGGAGCGCAGGTGGAGCTTCTTGGTGGTGAGAACCGGAAAGCCTTCCGACAGGTCGAAACGCATCTGGTAACCGAAAACAGAGCGCGTACCCGTGCCGGTGCGGTCGCCACGATTGGTGCCGTTTTCCATCACATGCGCAAGAAGGTCGAGATATTGCTTCATATCAGTCCGCCGCCGATTCTTTGTAAGCGCTTATTATAGGCTTTTGCGGCGGCGGAACCAGTGTCGGGAGTGGGCTCGCCCACAGAAATCAGATGGTTTCGAGCTTATCGAGGTGTTTGGCCACGAGATAATAGAAGGTCACGCGTGATTTCGTGCGATCCGCCTTCATGGCGGCGACGGTTTCTTCCACGGCCTTGTCGGCATCGGGACCGGTTACGCCAAGCTTCTTGCCGATCCAGTTCGTCTTTACCCGTTCAAGCTCTTCCGGGTCTGAGGACGACACGAGCGACGAATCGCGATTGCGCAGGGCGATGCCCAGATGCTTTACGATTTTGTTCACCACCGCCTCATCAGCATTGGCGTCGTATATTTTCACGTCTGTAAGATAGTCCGTCATGTCCTCTCCTCTCCGCGTTATACGGCGCTTGTTAAGGTGCCGCTTGATAAGCAGAATGTGCCAACCGCGTTGCTCCGTCAAGAATTGCGCGCAACCTTTCATGGAATTGTCATCCAACCCCTTTTCTCTGCGACATTAAACGCCTATATGACCCTTGCCGGATGCAAATCCGGATATGGCGATAAACGGTCGATGGAATAAGCCTATTGGACCCGGGGGCGGTACCCGGCGCCTCCACCAAAAACCGGCGACTTCTTTGGAAGGGCCGGCTTTTGATGGGGGCGAAATAGGATCGACAAGGGTGTAAAGATCGAACTTTTGCTCGGCATGATACCGCCGTTATCGGGTCACAAGTGTAGTTGCAAATGACAACAACGCTAAGGAATACGCTCTCGCTGCCTAATGGCGGTGTGGGAATTCCGACTTAAGCCCTTACGGTTAGCCCCGTAAGGCGGGGTTCGGAGGTACCTGGCAACAGAAACCTCCACCTTCTCCATTTCGCCTGAATTGGCTATAAAGATGAAATGACTCGGGCGACGCGGGGCTTTTCCGTTGCTGCGATGTAAGACATTGCGTATACTTTGTTAAAAGACGTTCGAATAAGGAAAGACAGGACCGCATGGGGCAGGATCATATCCGTTACGACATTCTCGCACAGGATGCCCTTCGCGGCGTTATTCGCAAGGTATTGAGCGAAGTCGCAGCCACCGCGCGGCTGCCCGGTGACCACCACTTTTTCATTACCTTTTTGACCGGCGCGCCGGGTGTGCGCATCTCGCAGCACCTCAAGGCCAAATATGCCGAGCAGATGACCATCGTCATCCAGCACCAGTTCTGGGACATGAAGGTGACGGAAACGCAGTTCGAAATCGGTCTGTCCTTCTCGGATACGCCTGAAAAGCTGGTTGTTCCCTTCAATGCCATCCGCGGGTTCTACGATCCTTCGGTGAACTTCGAACTCGAATTCGATGTTCCCCTGGCGGAAGAAGAGGAAGTCGTGGAAGCGGAAATCACCGCATATCCAGCGCCTGCCGAAAACAAGGTCGCTTCGACCGACGACAAGCCTGACGAAGAGAAGAAGGCCGGTTCGGTCGTTTCTCTGGACGCTTTCCGCAAGAACAAGTGATTGCCAAACGCATTGGCGCAGACGGGAGATAATCGTGACCGGCGGTGTCGTGAATCTGCGTCAGTTTCGCAAGCAGAAGGCTCGCGATGAGAAGGAAAAGCAGGCGGAGCAAAACCGCCTGACCTTCGGCCGCACCAAGGCCGAAAAGAACCTCACCTCCGCTTTGAACGACAAGGCCGCCCGTGAGCTGGACCAGGGCAAGCTGGATAAGGGTGATGGGGACGAGTAGGTTTCTCCCCTCATTCCTGTGCTTGTCACAGGATTCCAGGTGCCGCGCGTCTGCGCGGCGAGGCCCTTTTCTCAGCCCAAAGACTTGGGCTGACTAGATTCCTGTGACGAGCACAGGAATGAGGACGGCATGGATATTAAAAACTCCAAACAACACCCCTTTGCAATTATTTTCCGTTTACAGCGAAATGCGCAAATATCATTCCGCTGACCGTGCAACAACGCAATCTATTTTCTATACGGAAATAATAGACAATGTAGGCTTCTTCCATATCAAGCAGGCACCGTTTCTGCTGAGCGCGTCTCGGCAATCGGCTGGAAAACGTTTTCCTTTCAATTGCTTGCAGGACCATATGGGAGAAGGACATGGCGCGAAAAATTAGGCTGGGGGCTTTTTTGCCGGGTGGTGGACAGCACATCGCTGCGTGGCGACACCCGGATCAACCCACCGATGGCGCGCTCAGCCTCGAGTTTCACAAGCAACTGGCGCTGACTGCCGAACGTGGCCTTTTCGATGCCTATTTTCTCGCTGACAATCTGGCAATTGGTTATGGCGGCGCGCGGGAAGGAGGCAATGCCCGTGTGGCGGGTTTTGAACCGACGACCCTGTTTTCCGCACTTGCCCCTTTCACCAAAAACCTCGGCTTTATCGCCACATCCTCCACGACATATGAAGAGCCCTATACGACCGCTCGCAAATTCGCGTCGCTCGATCTGATCTCCGGTGGTCGTGCAGGCTGGAATGTGGTGACCACCACGGGTGATCCGACGGCACAGAATTTCAATCGGCAGACTCAGCTGCCGCATGCCGACCGCTATCGACGTGCGGCCGAGCATGTGGATGTCGTCAAAGCGCTCTGGGACAGTTTCGAGGATGATGCGTTTACGCGCGACGTGGAGAGCGGCGTCTTTTACGAACCTTCCAAACTGCATGAAGCGAATTATCGCGGCGAATATTTTCAGGTTCGTGGCCCGCTCAACGTGTCTCGCTCCCCGCAGGGACATCCGGTCATCGTGCAAGCTGGTCAGTCGGATGATGGACGTGGTCTTGCGGCACAGACCGCCGAGGTCATATTCACCGCGCATCAGCACATCGATACCGCGCAGGAGTTTTACCGCGACATCAAGGCAAGGGCGCGAGGCTTTGGCCGTGATCCCAACCACATTCTCGTCATGCCCGGCGTTTCGCCTTTTGTTGGGCGCACCCTCGCGGAAGCACAGGAAAAATACGAGCAACTGACATCGCTGATTCTTGAGGAAGATGGAGTTGGCCTGCTCAACGGTCTGACGGGCGGAACGCTTGATCTGACCGGGTATGATCTCGACGGGCCGCTTCCGACAGCGCCGCCGACCGAAGGCATGAAGAGCCGTCAGGCTCTCATTCGCAAGATCGCCGACGAGAACAATTTCAGCATTCGCCAGCTTTATCAGTGGGTCGCGTCTGCGCGCGGTCACTTCACCATCGTCGGCACGCCTGAGACGATCGTGGACACGTTGCAGGAATGGTTCGAGAACGAGGCTGCGGATGGCTTCAACATTCTGCCGCCATGGCTTCCGACGGCGCTCGATGATTTCGTCGATCTCGTCATTCCCGAACTGCAGCGACGCGGCCTGTTCAGAACCGAATATGAAGGTACGACACTGCGCGAAAATCTGGGCCTGCCATTTCCCGTCAACCGCTGGACTGCCGCACGTTCGGTCGTTCAGGCAGCAGAGTGAGACGCGACGATGTCATTTGAAGATGCGAAAGCCATTCTGCCGAGATCACTTGAATATCGACAGACGGAAAACCGTGCGCTGGCGGTGGGTCAGATCGTGCGTGGCGTGATCGGGCCGTTCCTCTCCCGCTACGGTCTTGTGCTCAGCTTTTTGGCCGCCTGGCAGATTTCCAGCGTTTTCGGCTGGATCAACCCGGCGGTGTTCCCTCCGCTCGACGCTATCATCGGCGCGCTTTGGAAAGGCATTTCCAGCGGGGCTTTGATCGATGATATCGGCATCAGTCTGCAACGTGCAGGCATCGCCTTTGCCGCGGCTGTCATCATCGGTATTCCGTTGGGTCTGTTCATGGGGCAGGTGGCGGCTGTGGAGCGCGCGCTCGATCCGCTGTTGCAGTTCTTTCGCCAGACATCGGCGCTTGCGCTGTATCCGGTTTTCATTCTGCTGCTGGGACTTGGTGAGGCGTCGAAGGTTTTCGTGATCTTCTGGGCGACCCTGTTTCCTATCCTCCTGTCCACGATTGGTGGCGTCAAGGAAGTGGACGGCAAGCTGATCGAGATGGCGCGAACCTACGGTGCCGGTCCGCTCACCATTTTCCGGCGCGTCGTTCTGCCTGCCTCCGTACCCGCAATCTTCGTCGGCCTGCGACTGTCTGCGACCACGGCCTTGCTGCTTCTGATCGCTGCTGAAATGATCGGTGCCAATAAGGGTATCGGTTTTCAGGTCATGAATGCGCAGTATAATTTCCAGATCCCGCTGATGTTTGCCGCCATTCTTCTTCTGGCGCTGCTGGGGCTGGCGGCCAATGCGGTGCTGGTTCTTCTGCAACGCAAGCTTTGTCGCTGGTCGCAGCCTTCGCAGTGATGCCTATCAGCTAAACACATTCTCTTTCTCAAAGGAAAAATCCATGAGCTTTCATTCTCGTAAGCTATTGCTTTCGGCTGCCGTGATTTTCGGTTTCGCCACCGCCGCGTCTGCCGCCGAAGAGGTCAAATTCCGCTATCTCGCAACCCAGGGCGGCCTTGCTGCCCAGGAACTGGCCCAGGAGCTCGGCTATTTCAAAGGCACCGGTGTCACTTTGGAAAATGTCGGCTATGCCACGGGTGGTCCGGCTTCCCTGTTTGCGCTGGCATCCGGTGATGTCGAGATCGGCAGTGCCGCAACTGCTGCCGTTTTGAACTCCATCATCGGCGGTAATGATTTCGTGGCCGCTTTTCCGTCGAACGGTATCAATGACGAGGTTCAGTCGGTTTTTTATGTTTTGGACGACAGCCCGATCAAGGATATCAAGGACATCGCTGGTAAGACGATTGCGGTCAATACACTTGGCGCGCATCTGGACTACACCATCCGAGAAGCCCTACACTCGGTGAACCTGCCGACGGATGCGGCAAAGCCGGTCGTCGTGCCGGGTCCACAGCTCGAGCAGGTCCTACGCTCCAAGCAGGTGGACATTTCCGCTTTCGGTTACTGGCAGACGACGTTTGAAGGCAAGGCCAAGGCCGCTGGCGGCATTCGTCCGATCTTCGACGATACCGATGTGCTTGGTGACATCGCTGGTGGCTTCATCGTTTTGCGCCGCGATTTTACCAAAAAGCATCCTGAAGCCTCGAAAATCTTCGTTGAGCAGTCGCAGCGCGCTCTCGATTACGCGCGCGAGCACCCGGAGGAAACGAAGAAGATTTTTGCAAAGGCGCTCGAAGAGCGCGGTGAAAACCCAGACATTGCGCAATACTTCCGGGGTTACGGCGTGCGCCCGGGTGGCAAGGCCGTGGACCGCGATCTGCAGTTCTGGATCGACATTCTGACCCGTGAAGGCAAGATCAAGGAAGGCCAGATCACGGCCAAGAGCATTCTCTACGCGCCTGAAACAGCCAGCAACTGAGGACGCAGCATGACGCAAGCGCAAGCCGTTCGCGGGGAGGTGGCGATCCGCCATCTCTCCAAGTCCTACCACCTGAACGGCAAGCCGCTTCAGGTTCTGAAAGACATCAATCTCAAGATCGTGCCCGGCGAAAGCCTCGCTATCGTCGGTGCCAGCGGATCGGGCAAGACAACGCTTCTGCGCGTTCTGGCGGGATTGGAACAGGCTGATAGCGGCGACGTGCTGATCGACGGACACGCCGTGCATGGCGTCGGATCTGAACGGGCGGTGATTTTCCAGGAACCTCGTCTGCTGCCATGGCTGACCGTTCTTGAAAACGTGTCCTTCGGGCTGGAAACCCAAGGCGTTGTGAAAGCCGAGGCAAAAACGAGAGCGCAGCGCTATATCAATCTCGTCGGCCTCCAGCAGTTCGAAACGGCCTATCCGCGACAGCTTTCCGGCGGCATGGCACAGCGTGTCGGCATTGCCCGCGCACTGGCCGTACAGCCTGAAATCCTGCTCCTCGATGAACCGCTCGGCGCACTCGATGCTATGACGAAAATCAGCATGCAGCAGGAACTGGCGCGCATCTGGCGCGAAGAGGACGTGACCACCGTTCTCGTGACCCATGATCTGGAAGAGGCGATCTATCTCGCCGACCGCATCCTCATCCTTCCGCGTGAAAAGGGTGCACAGCCGAGAATCATCGATATCGATCTGCCCCGCCCACGCGACCGCAGCTCACCGGCCTTCGTACGCCAGCGCGAGGAATTGTTGCAGGTGTTCGGTTTGCATTGAGGGGTGGGCGCTTCATCCAGCCTCCGTCATCCCGCACTTGTGTGGACGAAATGTGGTTTACTTGTTGCATTGACCGGGATGCGCATCCCGGTCAATGCAGGCAGGAGGCCGTATTTCCGCACCGGTTTGAAAGAGCCGACATCAAGCAAGGCCCTGCCTGCTCCCTTTAACCCCGAACGGTTGATCGGGCTTTCGCCCGCACCACAAGACTGGGAGCAAGGCCATGATACAGGAACTTACCGTTGTTGGTATCGACATTTCCAAAGCCCGCTTCGATGTCTGCGCGTATCCTGCGGGAAAGCACTGGAGTACAAGCAGTTCACCGGAGC
>NZ_FMUD01000063.1:0-9714 GCF_900100825.1 Agrobacterium sp. DSM 25558
GTTTCGGGCTTGGGGGGTTATGTGATTTGCGGAAGCGCGGTTGCAAGGAGGTAGCGTAGATGGTTGTACCGTTGCAGCTGTCACGCCATGATACTCTTCGAGAAATTATGATGCACAGTTGCTGGTTGATTTGGGAGTGAGCGTTTTGGACGCTGATCAGGATGAGATTGACTTCGAAACGAAACGAAGATGGGCTGCCGTCACTGAAATTATCTATGTCGTTGTCCTGGAGGACGGTGGGCTCGAGAGTGCCAGCCCATTTCAAGGGATTTCCAATCGTTTCGACGAGCTCGGATGGACATTGCGGCAAATTTTCGATCTTCCGCCCGATCTGATAAGTCCCGCGTTACCTCCTCAAGGCAAGATCGGCATGCGTGTAACAGGTCGAGGCTGGAATTGGATGCCGTTGATGGTCTCCGAATTGGAGAAGATAGATATCAGCGAAACAGCGCCCCTCTGGGTCGTCATCAGTGGGCATGCCGAGGTCGCGAAGCGCACGAAACGATGGTGCTCACGCCAGCTTTTTCCCGTGTTTCATATCACAGATGGATATCTGGGTGATGCAAGGCCAGGTGAGGCCAATCGAGAACGAATTAGGCGTCATCTGAGGAAGGTTATGCAGCGCCTCAGCAAATCGTTCCCACCTTCACTTCGAGCGAACCTTGCAGAGATGGTAGACGGGTGGCGTGCTGATGAAACCTTCCCGTTGTCATTCACACCTCGTACCCACAACTGTACGCTTCCAAATTTGGTGACGCTCCAAGCCGTTGGCGCAGATATGAGCGCCGAGGTTGCGCTGAATCCTCCTGTCGAAAATGAAGGAGAGTTAGTTGACGCGATAGAGGAGTCCACCTTGGAAGTCCTCGCGTTGAGAGCTACAGTCGCTGGAATTCCGGCGCTCCGAGTTCAGCCCCGGACGCCGGACGTTATTGTCGCTGCGCCCGCAGCCTACTCACACTTTCGCGCGAGAATGCGTCGATCAGATGATTTACCGGCGGGCTTTCGGGAAGCATTCCAACTGCAACAGCGTCAGACTGGCTATCGAATGCTGATCGAAGGATTTTCTTTCCCGCGCGAATTGATCTCCAGCCCCGGCTGGCAGACCGTGATGGGAATTCGCGGCCGGGAACTTCAGCTACAGACACATGCAATTGCCTTGAGAGCGGCATCGACTTTCGCGGCCACCATACGGCTTCCGAGTGGCGTGAACACATTCCCTGATTTGCGAAATTTCACCAACCACATACGCGGCAAAAACCGCCCTAACAAGCTTAAGAAGACTATCGGGCTCTTTCAAAAGGTCCAGAGCGCGCTGATTGTACACTGCAACCGAGAGCTTCTGGAAAAAATCGCTTTGAGCAGAAGCGGTGTGAAGCTTGTTTCAGACGCGCCGCTGTAGTGGCTCCCTTGCGATGGCTTACCGCTGTGCATCGCCCGTGACGTATCGCGCATCCCCGCGACACCGGGCAACTTGATGATGATCGAGCTCGTACCGCCGCGACGGATGTTTCTCGACCCGAGCGCCTTTGAAGAAATCCTTGTGATTTCTTCATTCCAGGATGACGACCATCTCAAGGATATTCTTTCCATAGCGGTCAAAGAGGTCGCTCAGACAATCCCAGGGCATCTCAAAATTAAACACGTGAGGATAAAAAACAAAAATGATCTGGTGGACGCCTTCAATTCCTTTGGTGGAGCTATGGTGATACTTGATTGCCACGGCAACCACGACGAACGAACCAGGGTTGGGACCTTGAGGATCGGGAGTGACGACGTCGATATTTGGGAATTGAGAGGCACTCTCCGATCACCGCCCATAGTGATCTTGAGTGCTTGCGATACACATGCCCCAGATCGAACCCACGCTACGGTTGCCAACGGCTTTCTCTCATGTGGCGCAAGGGCGGTGCTTGGGACATTTCTTCCGATCCGCGGCGACCGAGCCGGGGTGTTCGCTGCTCGCCTGGCTCATCGCGCTTCTTGGTATGTCAGCACTTTGGTCGACAAGATCGAAACGCCTGTACTTTGGAGCGAGGTCGTTGGCAGTATGATTCGGCTCGATTTGCTCTCAGAATTGATCAATCAAATTCAGCGGCGGCGAACACTCACACAGGAAGATTTAGACGGGCTCCGATTTGATGTGGATATGTTGATTCATTCTCGAGATCCAAACTGGTGGTCGGGAGCTACCACAAAGATAATGCAAGTCATGGACCTCACAGACGCCGAATTCAAAGACTTCGTCTCTTCGGCCGTAGGGGCTGGAGACAGTGTCCGTTACACGCATCTCGGAAATCCCGAGACCATTTGCATTACGAGTGAGCAGATGCTTGGAAGCGGCGTCTGACGGCTTCTGGCCCGTTTTATATTGGCCGCGAAGAAATGGAGAGGCTGCCCACCAGTTGATGTACCTTAAGGCTTACCACGAACCAGCGAGAGGGTTGCCAACCAGGGGTACTGGTTTGAGGTTCCCTTTCTGGTCTCCCACCGAAATCGAGGGAAGCATCTGCTTGGGAGATCGACGAAACCACTTCACCGCGATGCTGGCGAGGTCACCAATCATGGGCAGATTCTGCCAACCCGCAAACCGACCGGCTGTCGCTTCGGGCTCCGATTGGTAAAAGAAGGAGCCCGAATGGTTGAGATCATTGATCGACGACGCCATCGCCGAAATGGGTCGTTGGAACATTTTTGACGGCACGCCAAGCGTACTGGCCGTCTCTGAAAACGCCGGGGCCATGAAATCGATCGCCCAGCCGTCGGCCTCGGTCCAACAGTGGAAGTTTTCACCGGCGCCGGTGACATAGCCGTCGTCGCGGTGATCGGCAAAAAGGAGCATCGATCCATCAAGATTGTAAGCAGCGAGACCGCCTTTAGGCGCCGCTTTGATTTTGTAATGATGCTCTAGGATAAATGCGCCGAAGGTGCTGAAATACATACAGGCATATGCAGGATTGCCGCCTTCGTTGACAACGAGGCTGTTAATGACCCGGTAGATCCTGTGATAGTCCGTTTGTTTGATCAGCATGGTAAGGGTGCTTTCAGCGCTCGAGTGGGCAAGGCGTTAGGTCTTCAGGGGGAATTTCCAGCGCGTCTATGTCGCCACCGCAATCACAGGGTCATCGACCCCGCGACCGGCTGCTGACAGTCTCGGGAACAGCCAGGCCATGACCGCAGGATCGAGCAAGCCTTGAGCGAACATCGACTCCCAGTTGTTGAGAGACCCCTGAGCATAGTCGCGCGCATCTCGATGCTCGCTGATAGCCGCGATCAATTCAGCTTGGTTCGCGGGAATGAAGTCCAAGGACCCGACGATTTTCCGCGGCGCGCGGATGAACTTGACCCACTGGTTTCTTAGCCAGTTCAGCACGCCGGTCCGCTTGACCACATTGTCCAAGTGGTATTCGATCGCGGGCCTGTCCGGGTGGGTAAGGGCAACCAGGATTTCGAGATCTACGATCACGGTTGCATCCATGCCGGAAAACTTCGCTGCGTAAAGACGTTCGTCCATGCACGCGTCATAGTATGGATGGAGGATGCGCGCTCCTACGGCATTGCCCTTATAGTTCTGGCCACGCTTCAGGTTGCAATCACATGCTGGGACCAGATTCCTTGAGAAGACCGCAAATGCCGGGTGATCTTCTTTCGGCAGAACGTGGTCCAGCGTGTGTGCGTGCAGGGAGCCACACATCGAACATGGTAGTGCAAGATTGTCGTCGCGGATGTCGTCGATAGGGCGGTGGCTGGTTGGCAAATCTTTGTAATGTTTGCGCAGCCATTTACCCAATGGAACCGGGATCGGGACATGCACGACCGCCTGTGCGTTACCCGAGACGCTGTCATACTGCACGTAGCCGGCCTTCAAGGCTTGCCGAAATGCCTGTAGGCCCGGATAACTTCCAAGCCTGCGGTTGTCGACGAGGGCGTCGACGCCTGCGATGTCATCGAAAATCGGAAAAGGGTTTTTGCGCATCAGTCGGAAATCTTTGCCCGAAGTTCGTTTAGGAATTCCAACGACAACTCATTGCTATATTTTTCGAGCACCTCATCCCAAGTCATGCCTGAGGCCTGAATGTTTCGTTCCACCTCTTGCGCAAGATACGAAGGTTCGTCTTCTCCGAAAACGAAGTAGGAAATCTCTCCAACATCTGCGCCAAAGGTCGCAAGGCGCGGTCTCTGGACTTCGATCCGTCTGTCGGCGTCAGCCCTCAGGATCGAGATCTGCTCTCTGAAAACTTCTCGAAGAAAATAAGCAGAGTGCGTGGCAATGATAGCCGCGGACCCGGTCTGGGCCAGCAGGCTATCCAGGATCGAAACGAAGCGCGCTATGAAGTTCGGGTGCAGATGGGTCTCGGGCTCGTCGAAGAGTAGAAGGGAACTATTGTCGATCTCCAAGCTCACATAGGCCGCAAACTTTAGAAAAGAGATTTCGCCGCTACTTAGGCGAAGCGCATTGCCATCGGAGAAACGAACCGGATCGCGTCGTGTGTTCAGCGACGCAAACCGTCGAAGTTTTTCCTGTTCGCCGCCCTGGTTCAATGAGCTCAATGGAATGAAGCCGTCATTCGTCCAGAGCCATATGGACTTCGGATCCCCCAACGCTTCGAGTGCATTAAGGAAAATCTGCCATCGGCTACGATCCTTAATCGCCTGGTTCGATCGGGCGACGCTGACGATCGCACTGATCAGACCGCCGGCTTTCCGGGTCGGGGAGGATCGCGCCAGGGCATAACGCGAATAACGAACATATTGTCGGCGTCGCGCCGTGCCCGGAAAGATAGAGAGCGCTTCTTTCGTTGGGGCAAACGCCAGCATTCGATTGAACTGAGCCCGTTCCCCCGTTTTCGGATCAACTAGGCCGCCGCCTTTTATCGCCTGCTTCGCGATCGTGCTAAGCGCCTGACTTTTTCCGACACCATTTTTTCCGATGATGATCGCCATCCGCTTTGGCAAGAAGCCGGAATGGTCGAAGTTGAACCTAAGCTCGTGCTTGTTTTCAAAAGCCGTCAGTTTGAACGACACGGCAATCGTCGGCGACATTCGACCAATTTCTTCATGGCCGAGACCTCGCAGGATCGGTCCCGCATTCTTATAGGCAAAAAAAGCTTCGGCGGTTCGCGTCAAGGAATACTGAAAAACCGCAGTGTTCGGCGCGTCGCGCACAATCGGAGAGTTTGCGGAAAACTCACCTAGAGCAACGAGATCGCAGGTTTTTAGCAGGACTTCGCGAGCACCAGCGACGTCTGCGTCGGCAATGAGCCTGCGATAAGCATCGAGGTCGGGTAGTAACGTAAAGAATTTCGGGAAATCGTCTTCGGGGACCACCGCTTTGTCTGGAGCGGCACTCTTGATGAGATCAGCACCATTCACCTCCTCATTGGAGCTTTGGAGAAAGCCGATCATGCCAGAAAATTCGGCTATTAGGCGAGCAGAGTCCCGGCGAACGAAAACATTGATCCGAGTCTTGAAGCGGAAATCGTCGAAACTGTCTCCAGATGGGGTGATCAGAATAGTATTATTTTCGATCGATCGGGCGTCGGAGGGCGTCTGCGAAGAGAAAAAAAGCTTGAACTGTTCTGTTGGAGTGTCCGAAGGCGAGAGCGTCATATGATTTCCATGTCTTTTTCGCGAAATCTACCGATTGCTCGCGCGGCATGTATAATACGTATTTTGGTCGTGCAAGCAAACTAGCTTCGCCCGATGGTAGCAGCGTTGTGCACAGGGCTCGGGGCATCGAGGGGCGGCGCTGAGCAGCGCCCGTAATTACGCGACATTATGAGTTCGCGCCGTTTTGGGACTTAATTTTAGGAGGCTAGACAATGCTGTTCGAAAAGGCCGTGGCGCGCTCATTTTCCGTCGTTGACCGAGCTTTGCGTCGCTCATTCCCGAACGACTATCATAAGCGATGCATGTACGCGGCATTTGGGATGCAGACGCTGCTGTCGGATTTTGGGCACGAGGCATCGATCCAGGGTGGCGACGCAGTCGCCTTTATGGTGTCTAGATCTGGCCAACAAGCAGGCATGCAAGGTTTCGCAAGTGCGGCTGAAGGGCACGCACATTACTGGGTCGTTGCGGCTGGACGGCTGATCGATATCGGTCCGCACTATTTGCCGCATGATTCGAGTTTTCCCGCAGCTGCTGTCCCGTTAATCTGCTGGGATCTTGCCGGGAATCTGCCTCCGTTTCTAAGATATCGAGTCCTTGAGGATTTCGGACCTCTTACCGCTTTGGTTACGACTGAGGAGATCCATGAACGGATGGAAACGTTCATCGAGCAGTGCCGCAGCAAAGCTAGGAACCTCGTTGGCCAGCCCAAATTGCCGACTTGGTTGCTGACAAGCCGAGAGGCGGTTGAGCAACGTGCTGTCCAGAGTGACATCTGGGCGAAAGGGGCGCTCCGCTTCGCCTCGATGCCTGGGGTTGAAAAGAGCTTGCCGTTCTAGACACACCGAAGTGACCGCAATTTTCGGTGTTTAATCGGAAGTAATCCCTTTTCAATAAGTTGCAAACAAGGAAGTAATACTGGGTGTGAGTCGTGGGGGCATTCAGTGTTCATCTCAGAAATCTTTGCGCAGGGCTTTCGATGCTTCGACCCTGCTTTGCCACTGCAGATAAAACTCACGCCTGGTCTCAACATTCTGGTCGGTCCCAACGACGCCGGGAAAAGTGCGATCATCGATGCGGTCCGATACGCTCTCTGGACACGTGGAGATGACTATCTGCGCCCCGATGAGCTGGACTTCTACGTCGATGCCGCAGGCGTCCGAGCCGCAGAATTTACAATCACCTGCACGTTCGATGCGCTTACGCTGGACGAGGAATCCCGGTTCCTCGAGTGGTGCACGAACGAGAGGGGAAAACTCCGTCTCCATATCTGTATCCGCAGCACACGACGCCTCTCGCCAGGTGGAGGCAGCATTATCACAACGCAACATCGAGCCGGTAACGATGGCGAAGGCCTGCCGATCGACGGAGAGGTGCGCGAATATCTAAAGGCGACATACCTGAAGCCTCTTCGGGATGCCGAGCGCGAACTGAGGGCTGGTCGTCGATCCCGTCTTTCCCGCATATTAGGCGCCATGCCGCAGATGGGGCCCGAAAGCAAGCCGGGTGCTGTGGGTGGAAAATTGACGTTGCTTGATACGCTCAAAGCAGCCGACAAGGATGTGCGCGACAATACGGCTGTCCGCGGCATAGCGAGTAATGTTAATACAGACTTCCTCGACAAGCTTTCGTTTGCTGATGATCCCCTTGTCGCTACCCTGGACCTTGGCGCGCATGGCTCATTCGATCAGGTGCTTGAGCGCTTCGAACTTTACCTCAATGCCAAGGTTGGTGGGGCGCGCGTTCAACGTGGACTTGGCTACAACAATCTTCTCTTTATGGCCGCCGAATTACTGCTTCTACAGTCCCATCCTGATCAAGTTCCTTTCTTGCTGATCGAGGAACCTGAGGCGCATCTCCACCCACAGCATCAGACGCTCTTTATGGACGTCCTTTCAGCGCGCGCGGCGGTTGGTGCTGGCGAGGCGCAGAAGCAGGTTCAGGTTCTGTTGACGACACACAGCCCTCAGTTAGCAGCGGGCGCGGATCTTGAGACGATGACCATTATGGTCGGCCATCAAGCCTTCCCCTTGGCTGCCGCCTACACTCGTCTCGATATTAGCGATTATGAATTCCTCCGGCGCTTTCTTGATGCGACCAAAGCCAATCTCTTTTTTGCTCGCGCGCTAATCGTCGTTGAAGGGGATGGTGAGAACCTCCTCTTGCCAGCGCTGGCAGAGAAATTGGGGCGTCCGCTCAGTCGACATGGCGTCTCGATCGTTAATGTCGGTCATAGGGGACTCTTCCGATACAGTCGTATCCTTCAGCGCAAGGCCGGGCCAGCCATTGGTATTCCGGTCGCCTTGATACCGGATCGCGATGTACCGCCGAAAGAAGCGAAAGCGTTGGTCGGGGAACGAAAGACCGAAGACGAGCTGGACGCAGATGCAATCACGGCACGCATGAAAACGCTGCGCCGCGATGTTGGCGACCCGGTCGACGCCTTTATCGCGGACTGCTGGACCCTTGAGTTCGATTTGGCATTACAACCGCTTCTGGCTGAAAGCGTCTATCAGGCCGTCCTGCTCGCGAAGTCTACGTCGCGTCGGCCCGAATGGCGGAAGAGGATTGTTGAGACTGCGAGCAAGGAGTTTCAGCAGTGGAAAGACGATGGTCTATCCGATCTGGAAATCGCGGTAAAAATCTACGATCCTGTATTCAACGGCGATGCATCAAAAGCTGAGGTCGCCGAAGAACTGGCGGCCATCATTCGGGCCCGACCGGACACCCCAGCCGAAATTCGTGAGCGGTTGCCTCCATATCTCGTCCGTGCCATCGATTTCGTTACCCAACCGTATGAGGCTGGAAAGCCGCCGTTAGGGGACGTCGCCGAGGAGGATGATTTGGCCGAGCTTGATTCAGCCGCGGGGACCTTGTAGCCGTGCTGGAAATCGCGCCGATTACCCCCGAAATTCTGGCCGAGCTTGGCGCCGAGCTCGGTGGCTGTGACTTTACGGACAAAAGCCGTTCGGACTTTCTTGCAAGCATGGCCTCCTGTGACGTGCAGGCGGCACCCGGCAATGGAAAAACCACGCTGCTAGCGGCCAAGCTAGCTCTTCTCTCGCGAAGTTGGGACAGCCGAAGCCAAGGCGTGTGCATTATTTCTCATACCAATGCGGCACGCACGGAAGTCGAGCAACAGATCTCGCGCCACCCGACAGCTTCGCAACTTATGGCGTATCCTCACTTTACCGGCACTGTGACGGCATTCGTGAACCAGTTCCTGGCATTACCCTATTTGCACGGACTTGGATGGCCGATCAGGCGCATCGATGACGACGTCTTTGCTGCGGAAGCGGCTCGAGCAATGCCTTACTATTGGGAGCTGAGAGCACAGGCAAAGAAAGCCGCTGCGACGGTAGACTCGTGGGTTAGGAGTTTAGATCTAGATGTAGATTTCGTCACTGGTTCCGAATTACCTGAATCGCTCGCAGTGCATCGCAGGAAAGGGCAACACGGCGCCGACACAGACTGCGGAAAGGCGCTCGCCCGGCTCAAAGCATCCATGGTGAAGAAAGGAATTTATCGATATTCCGATATGACTACCCTCGCGTTGCGTGCTCTCAAAGAGAACCCGAAAATTGCAGAGCGGCTGCGCCGTCGCTTCCCCCTTGTGATCCTGGATGAAGCACAAGACACGAACGGTAAGCAATTGAAGCTTTTGGAGCACTTGTTCGCCGATGGAGGCTCGGCTTTTCAGCGTCTCGGCGATAGCAATCAGACCCTATATCAAGACGATGCCCCGGTGGCATCCCACTGGACACCAGGTGCTAATTGCATTCCTTTTGACGAAAGTCGCCGGTTCGGACAGCCGATCGCTGACTTTGCGAGCAGGCTGACCACCAAGATACCCCAAAAAATTCAGAGCGTTGACGATAAGCGTACGCTGATGGTTGTCATTGTCTTCGACGAAAAGACGATTGGCGGGGTGCTGTCCGCCTTCGCAGACGAAGCGAGGGCTCATTGGCCCGAGACCTTTTCGGAAAAAGAGATCTGGGCGGTAGCGTCACGGCATAATGTCACCGGGAAGGTTAAGGGACCCTGGCACCCAAAGAGCCTCGTTGATTATTATCCCCCTTATCGCAGTGAAGCCGGGACGGCTAAAGA
>NZ_FMUD01000041.1:0-42814 GCF_900100825.1 Agrobacterium sp. DSM 25558
ATATGTTGCAATCGAGGCATTTACGCGCTGGATCTGTTCCATGAGAGCGATAATGCTCTCGGTAACAGGGTCAGGCGTGTCCGGTTTCGCGTTTTGTAATGTCTCGATATGGTTTCGCAATACAGCACCGCGTGCACGCTGCTTGGGAAAATTAAGTATAGCTGCCATAAAATTCACCATCCGTAGCGGCGCGCGGACCGCGTCAACGAGTTGTCGATATAGCTCCCATTCACCGATCAGGGCTTTGGGATGACTCATAGTGTTTCAAAGGGCTGAGTGATGATGGCCCCGCGCCAAACTGGGCGGGGCCATCATGCCATCCCAAGGAGCCCGTTATCAAAAGTCTTCCCAGTTTTCCTTGACGCTAGTGTTGCCGGAGAACGCCCTCGATACCTTGCCGACCAGCTTTCTAACGGGCGACTGCACCGGGCGATGCCCAGCACCAACCGCCATGACGGAAGCCGTCTGCCGAAGCGCGCCGCCAAGCTGGAACTGCGCGATCAGTTCGCGTAGTCTGCCGCTCTCATTCGCGAGTGTGGCTCCGGCCGCACTGGTCTCCTCGACCATCGCCGCATTCTGCTGCGTCACCTGGTCCATCTGGTTGACCGCCGTGTTGACCTCAGCCAAGCCCACCGACTGTTCCCTGGCCGATGTCGCGATCGAGTCCATGTGCTGGTTAACGGTGACGATATAGCCTTCGATCGTCTTCAAGGCTTCGCCGGTGTCGCTGACAAGCTTGACGCCGCTTTGAACTTCGAGCGAGGAGTTGCGGATCAGCTCCTTGATCTCCCTGGCTGCCTGCGCCGAGCGCTGGGCCAGTTCGCGCACTTCCTGTGCGACGACTGCGAAGCCCTTGCCAGCGTCACCGGCACGTGCAGCCTCTACCCCCGCATTGAGAGCCAACAGGTTCGTCTGGAACGCGATCTCATCAATAACGCCGATAATGTTGGAGACCTGATTGGAGGATGCCTCGATCTTCTGCATGGCTTCGACCGCATTGGCGACAACCCGACCCGACTCAGCAGCGCTTTCATTCGCGAGAACAGCCACTTTGCGAGCCTCGTCGGCGCGCTTGGAGGAGTTGGCGACATTGACAGTGATCTGATCGAGGGCGGCAGCCGTCTCTTCAAGCGAAGCCGCCTGCTGCTCGGTGCGCCTGGAGAGATCGTCGGCACCTCGGCTGATTTCTTGCGAGCCGCTGTCGATCAAACTCGTAGCGCTTTGAACTGCGCGTAACGTTTCTCCAAGTTGCTCGACTGCGCCATTGAGATCGTGACGCAAGGCTTCAAAATCGGCGGCAAACGGTTCGTTCAGCTTGAAGGTCAGGTCTCCTGCAGCGAGGCGCTTCAGGCCTGTTGCCAGCCCGGCTGTGGCCTGGGCCAAACGTGCCTGCGCGGCGGCTTCTGCCTCTGCAGTCAGTCGCAGGCGATCTGCTTCAGCCCGCGCACGGCTTGCCTCCGCTTCCGCTTCCAACTCCCGGTTGGTTATCGCAGCCTGGCGGAAAACTTCAACGGCCCCAGACATGTCTCCAATTTCGTCGCCGCGGCCACGTCCCGGTACTTCGCCTGAGGTGTCCCCTCCTGCCAAGCGTCCCATGAACGCGGTCATTGCCCGGATCGGCTTGGCTATCGACAAGACCAGCAGTGCTCCGGCGACCATTGCTAGCACAAGGCTCGCAACCGACGAGATAGCAAGCGTCGTGTAGGATGTGGCAACTGCAGCGTCTTGTGTCTCCACAGCCGTATCGAGACGATCCTGTGCGACACCGCTCATTTCAGCGGCTTTTGATCTCATGGCATCCATGGTTGCTTTACCAACGCCACTGGCTTCGAGATCAGCTGCCTGTCCTCGCGTAGCAGGTTGCTGCATCAGCCTTATTTCGACCTCGGCAACCTCACGCTGCCATTTGGCAGCGTTCGCAAGAAACGCGTCGAGCCGCGCAGTCTGGTCAGGGCTCGTTACCCATTCAGCGCGAAGGGCTGCTTCAGTCTTGGCCAGATTGGCTTCGCCGGATCGATAGGGTGCCAAAAAGTCTTCGTTGCCCGAAACGAGATAGCCACGAAGACCGGTTTCCCTGTCAATCATAGCAGACATCAACCTGTCAGTGCCGCGCAAAACCCGAGCACGCTTAAGCGCATCAGATGTGGCGTCATCGGCAATACCCAACTGCATCCAGTTGAAAGCGGCCGAGGCAAGTACCATGAGAAGCAACAGTGCGAACGCTACCATGAGTTTTGTACGTATTTTCCAAGAAACCATATTCGTTCCGAACTTTACATTTAGCTGGCGGTCGACAATCTGGCAAAAGAGCTGCCCTCCTTTTGCCATGAAGCAAGAGAAACGTTGTGTTGTCACCGAGTGGAAAAATATGCGCGATTCAAACTCATGGTCATCATGAGCGCTGCCAGAGCAGTTATTTTCGCATATTTCTATTTAGAACTATAATTATTGAAGCATGATTAATCATTAGGTAAACGTGATGCCATAATGGGCTGTTTCTTCGGAGACCGTAGCCAGACACGCGGAACTGGTAACTTTAGCATGCTGCTTGACAGCAATACCTTGAGGTGGCGATCAAGCCTTTGAGGTTCTTGGGTCCATCCCCGCAAAGGGACCGAACGCGACTTTGAGGACCCGATTTGCACGATCTCGCAACTGCCGGCCGGTCCGACGTAGCGGTAGGGAGAGCACGAGGAATTGTGTGGCCGGGGCCAGAGCTGGGGTGAATGCGGTATGGGTAAGCGATGATTATCGCCGAGGCCAGCATTTTTGAAACCAGCTCGCAAGAAACGACCGTCACCAGCCGCAACGAGCACCACACCCATGCCAGATGAGACGCCCGTGACCTTTGGGAGTTCCATGGCGTTGCTCCAGTCGGCTCAGAAGTCCATGATATGCCCTGACAAACAGGAAGGGTGACAAAGGGCTGGCGACAGTGCGACAACTCATTCCCTATCATGTCGCACCCGAGCGTCTTTAACTCGAAACGCGCTGGGCCTCGCTCATGCCCTATGCCGCCGCGGCCGAACTACTCGCCGATGCTTCCGATCGACTGCGATACCAATGCCTGTGATCCGGCTCCAAAGGTTCACCCTTTCGGCGCGGAAGAGTGAACCCAGATGCTACGAAGTAAGATGCTGATGTGCATTAATTTTTTGCTGCCCCAGCTGGGGTCATCTTTCGGCACCTATGGCGGGGTCAAATGATTCGCCGAAACACATTACTTAAGCGTCTGATCCAGCACAGATCTGCAGTGCGAAACATGGCTGCCCCTATCTCGTGACGCGATCTGGAGACTTAACCAAGATCATGAAAACTTTAAACTTGAAGGCCTGCTTAAGCCAGCTTCTGCGCAAGGTGCTGGATTGCCAAGCGGACCTTTGGGAGCATGATAGGAGACTTCAACCACACGGCATTTATGTCAAAGGTGATCGAGGCGACATCTGTCAAAATGGCGATCAACTCACCGCGGGCGAGCTTGTCGCCGATCAGCCAGGACGGCAACCAGGCGAGACCCCGGCCGTCGATTGCCGCTTGCGCAATCACGTCGAGATCATCAAGGCGCAAACGGCATTGCGGTTTGATCTGGCGGAACGGATGGTCTTTCGTCGGAAATATCCATGTCCGGTCATAGTCGGCCCGATTATAGACCAGCCCATAGTGCTGCTCGATCTCATCAACGGCTTTCGGCGTTCCGTGTTTTTCAAGATAGCTCGGCGAAGCGCAGACGATCATATGTTTGTGCGTCAACGTCCGCGTCATCAGTGAGGCACTGTCTTTCACAGGACCATTACGGATCGCAAGATCGAAACCGTCATCAACGAGATCAACGATCCGATCGCTGAAGGATAGCTCGAGTTCAAGGTCGGGATGATCGTCAAGCAGGCGGAGCAGGATCGGCGCGACACATTGGCGTCCGTATAGCACCGGCATAGTGACACGCAACTTTCCGCGCACGTCCGTTCGGCCAGTTTCCAAAAGGGCCTCGCCAAGCCTGATTTCGTCAAGCGCCTTCACGCAGCGCTCGTAGAAAAGATTGCCCTGTTCGGTGAGGCCGAGGCTGCGGGTCGTTCGATGGAAGAGGCGCACGCTCAAACGCTCTTCTAGCCGCGAGATTGTCTTCGCAACGGCAGAACGGGTCAAGTTCAGTCGTGCTGCCGCGGCGGAAAACCCGTTTGCCTCGACTACCTCGACAAAAACAGAAATGCCCTCCAAACGCGCCATTTGTATCCTTCTCAGAAACAATTATCGGATTTTATATCGCCACACGCGACTTCATTTCAACGATAAACTGCTTTCGTATTTTCCAAGGAGAATTGAAATGCCGAAAACAAGACAATGGACGATCGATGGCTTTGGCCCGAAGAATTTGCAGATCAGCACGACGGATATCAGCGATCCGGCCGGGTATAATGTGCTCGTGAAAACTGAGGCAGTGTCTCTCAACTATCGAGACAAGATGGTCATGGAAACCGGCATGGGGCTCGATTTGAAATTTCCCTTTGTTCCGGTCTCCGACATGGCCGGGATTGTCGAAGCTGTCGGACCTGATGTCACGCGCTTCCGGCCGGGTGATCGGGTGATCTCGACGTTTTCACCGGGCCGCATCGAGGGCAAGGGGCTGGGTGACGCCCGCAACATTCCTTACAAGACACTGGGCGGCTTTTATCCAGGCGTGCTGTCTGAGTATGTCTGCTTTTCGGAGGAATGGTTCGTCCACGCGCCGTTGACGCTTGATACAGCAGAAGCTAGCACCCTGCCCTGCGCCGGCCTGACGGCTTGGTTCGCGCTGATCGAAAGAGGTAACCTGAAGGCTGGCGACCGAGTGCTCGTGCAGGGAACCGGTGGCGTTTCACTGTTCGGCTTACAGATCGCCAAGGCTCATGGCGCCGAGGTATTTATCACCTCCGGCAGCCCGGAGAAGCAGGAGCGTGTACGGGCGCTTGGCGCCGACCATGTTCTTGGCCGCGACGACTGGGTAGAGCGTGTTTACGAACTTACTGACGATGCCGGCATCGATCATATTCTCGAACTTGCAGGTGGGCCGGCGTTCGGGAAGTCATTGCAGGCCATTGCCGTCAATGGGCGGATTTCGGTAATCGGTGTGTTCGAGGGCTTTGAAATATCCGGCCCGGTCGCGCCCTTGCTGCTAAAATCGCCGACCGTCCAGGGTATCTCGGTCGGCCATCGTCGGGCACTGGAAGATTTCGTTCGCGCCGTTGATAGGGTCAAGCTGAAGCCTGTCATCGATCGACGCTACCGCTTCGACGAGGCCAGGGAAGCGTTCAATCATCTGAACGACGGTCCGTTTGGCAAGATTGTCATCGAATTCTAGGCTATCATCTTTCGATCAAGCGGCCGGCCCGCTAGAAATGCGTTTGCCGGCCCGTCTATGCTTATTAACCGCGTTCGCTATGACGTTTCTGCTCTTGAAAGGGATCGAACCCGTGACGTCGTCACGGAAGCTGTTGAAATTGTGTGGAAATAGGCATTCAATAGATTGCTAAGATCCTGAAAAGCACAGCGCCACCGCCTTGAAGAGCGGTGGCGCGTTTTTGTGAATACGTGGAAGCCTAGTGACGCTCCAAAGCTCTGCGATTGGCCGCACCGGCCACCAGCACAAGAAAAATCAGCACACCGGTGGCCACCTGTTGCCAGTAGAAATTAAGGCCTGACAACAAGAGACCGTTGGCAACGATGCTCAGCAACAGCACACCCAGCACGGTGCCAGCCACGTTTGGTCGGCCATGGGGATTAAGCGTCGTGCCGATGAATGTCGCACCGATTGCATCGAGCAGGAAAGCGTTGCCGGATGAAGGAATATAGACGGTGACCGTCGAGGTAACGATTAACCCCGCCAGTGCAGCGATCAGGGCTGCGACGATGTAGGTGGTGGCGATCTGCAGCGACCAGCGTATTCCCGAATAGCGCACCACACTCGCCTGAATACCAGAGGCGATCACGACCCTGCCGAACCGGCTTCGCGACAGCACCGCCCATGCCGACACGATAACGACAAAGGCTATGACAAGCGGAACAGGAATACCTAGAATATTGCCATGACCGAGGGTCTTAAATGCCTCCGGGATCGTCGCAGGCGGCAGATAGACCGGGTTTCCGCCATTGGTCAGAAGCTGCTGCATACTGCGCCCCACAAACAGCGTGCCGAGCGTTGCCAGAAACGGCGAAATACCAATTCCAGAGATGAGAATGGCATTGAACACGCCGACTAGCCCGCCACCCAGAAGCCCGGCCAAGGCGGCAACCCAGACAGGCTGTCCGGCAAGGACGAGAGAGACGAAAAAGAAGCTGGCGAAATCGATGGATGTGCCAACCGAAAGGTCGATACCACCAGAAGCAACCACGAATGTCATCGCAATTGCCGTTATGGCCAGCAGCGTGAAATTGTTGACAAGCAAGCTCGTCAAATTGGCCGATGTCAGAAACCCTGATGCTCCATAGGAAAACAGCGTGAACACGGCCAAGAGAATGATCGGCAATGCGTATCGCGTGATGAGGGAAGATTGGCCTCGCGCCTGGGTTTCCGTCTTTGGAACAGATGTGGATTGAAATGTCATCTTAGCGGTTCTCCCTGCGCAGAATGGTTGTGGCAGAGACCACCAGCAGGATCAGGACCCCTTGGATACCATTGACCAATGTGCTGGAAATGTTGAGCAACTGAAAGCCGTTGATGAGGCATCCGATGAAAATCGCCGACAGAAACGTACCGGTGATTGACGGCACGAGCCTGCGGGAAAATACCGAACCCAATAGCGCTATGACGACCACAGGCAATAGCATTTCCCCGGCACCGGTCGTGCTTCCGCTCAAATACGATATCGAAAGAATACCAGCCACACCGCCGCAAAAGCCACTGGCCAGAAACGACCCAGCGATGAAGCGCTTGACTCGCAGGCCGGACGCCCGTGCCGCTTCAGGAAACTCCCCTACCGCATAAAGCCGCAAACCAACTGGTGTGTACTGGACGATTACCGCTGCAAATATGGTTACGATCACAAGCACGTAGGCCAAAATCGGAATATCGAAAGGACCATAACCGGAAAAGACGGAAAGGACATCCGAGGACGCCGATATGACCGTGTTCTGGGTGAGCACGAGTTCCAGACCGGCAACGATATTCATCACAGCCAGTGTTGCAAGCAGAGGCGCTATTCCGGCCACCGTCACCGCGAAAGCATTGACCGCGCCGATCAGCAGCCCCACGCCCAAAGCGCCAGCAGCGGCGACACCATCGCCATGCCCGGACTGCAACAGCGTGGCATAGACGGCAGCACTCAGTCCCATATTAGCAGCAAGCGACAGATCGATACCGCCTTTGACGACATTCGATCCCCCCGCGATCAAGACCACGGTCAGCCCGATGGCAAGCACACCCGCAATGGCCGATTGTGATAGAATATTGCCGAGATTCCCGACAGACAAAAAGAATGGTGTTGCCAAGGAGAAATACCCGAACACAAGTCCGAAAACAGCCAGCGCACCACCTCGCAGAAACAGAATTTCGAAACGCTTCGACAGACCAATTCTAGCCGGATCGACGGCACCCGGATCATTGAACACTACAGTTGCCGGATAGGATGTATCAGCGACCATGGTCATGCCCCTCCCAAGCGCCCGTTACCTCAGCCAGCACTTGCTGCTGGCTTGTATGCGATGACGGGAATTCGCGAGTGATGCGGCCCCGATAGAACACCAGAATCCGATCCGTGATGCCGAGCAGTTCCTCGATATCTGAAGACAGGACAATGACACCCGCGCCGCGCCCTACCAATTCACTGATCAGAGTGTAGATCTCGACTTTGGCGGCGATATCGACGCCCACCGATGGCTCGTCGAGCAGATAGATTTCCGATTGACGACTAAGCCACTTTGCCAGCGCAACCTTCTGCTGGTTGCCGCCCGAAAGCGTCCGGACCAGCGCATCGGCGCCATCGGCCTTGATGTGCAAACGCGCTATGAGATCATCGGCATGCTTTTTCTCTTTGCGTCTGTCTAAAAAGCCCAGACCCGAAAAACGCCCCAAACTGGCAAGCGTCATGTTTTCGCTAACCGTCATATCAAGCGCAACGCCATCACGCCTGCGATCTTCCGGCACGAGGGCAAGCCTGTGTGTGGCGGCTTTTGCAGGCGATGGCAGAGACACACTTTCTCCGAGCACCTCGATTGATCCGGCAGACGGCCTTTCAATTCCAAACAGAGAGCGGATCAGTTCTTTCGCGCCCGATCCAACCAAACCAGTTAACCCGATAACCTCGCCGCGCCTTAAACGGAAGCTGACATCGCGGTACTTGCCCGTAAGCTCCAGCGCTTCGACATCGAGGAGCGTTTCTCCCAGCCGCACGTCTGCCTTGGGGTACAGCTCATCGATCGTCCGGTTGACCATGAGTGTGCCGATGTGAGAAGCAGACGTCTCAGAAACCGGCAATGTCGCCACATCGCGACCGTTGCGCAACACAGTAACCGTGTCGCAGATGTCGACGATCTCGCCAAGATAATGGGAGATGTAGATGACGGTGATCCCATCGGCGCGAAGCCTGCGAATGAGGCCGAAGAGAAGCTCAGCCTCCCGTCGCACCAGCGCTGCCGTCGGCTCGTCGAACACCAGAACCTTGGGGTTATCCAGCAGCGCGCGCGTGATCTGAACGATCTGTTTTTCAGCCGCGGTCAGTTCCGAGATCAAAGCGGAGGTCGGTAATCTCACGCCAAAATAGCGTTCCAGTATCTCCGCGGCCCGCCGCCGCATCAATCCGCGGTCCAGAAACGGCGTGCCAGAAATCCGCGGTTCCCGACCGAGAAAGAGCGCCTCGCCAACGGTAAAAGTGGGCACTAAGAGCCGATCCTGGTGGATGAAATGGATGCCGAGGCTTTCCACCAGATGCGGAGTGAGCCTGTCATAGATCTTGCCATCGATCTCGATCACACCGCTGTCGACGGAGTAGAGCCCGGCAAGCAGCTTGATGAGCGTGGACTTGCCCGCACCGTTTTGCCCGACCAGCCCGTGCACTGTGCCCGGTTTTACGCTGAGCGAGGCGTGATCGAGCGCTCGAGCACCGCCGAAGGCCTTGCTGATATTTTTAAAACGGATGATCGCAGCGTCAGGCACCACCGCTTCATTGTCCGTATCAAGGGCAAAAGCCATGACAAATCTCTCCGAAAATCGCGTGCCGCTACCGTTAACCGATGCCGAGTTTCTTCGTCACCTCGGCAACATTCGCCTTGTTGGCAAGCAGAGCCGGGACATAGGTCTCACGCGCAACCGTTTGTCCGGAAAGATGACGCGCCACATTGCGGATCGCGATCCTGCCGAGTTCCGCCGGTTGCTGGGCAACGTCGGCTGCGGCTGGCGAGTTGGGATCGGCAACCAGCTGAAGAACTTCGGGGCTGCCATCCACACCGTAGGTCTTGATCTCCGTCCGACCGGCGGCCGTCAGCGCCTGCGTCGCACCCAGCTGAGGAATGTCCCAGGCAGACCAGATGGCCTTGATGGAGCCCTTTTCCGGGTACTTGTTCAAGATGGCGGTGATCTGCGTAAACGCGTCCTGTACCGTGTTGGGTATGACGTCGCGCAGTTCCGGCTGCAGGATCTTGATCTTGGGGAAATACTTGGTGACGTTGACGAGTTGGTCGTAGCGGATCGCGCAGGGCGTGACGCCGTAAAAACCGTTGAAGACGACAATATTGCCTTCGCCACCGATGTCGGACACGAGTTGCAGCGCCAGATCCTTGCCAATGCCCCAGTTATCGGAGGTCGAATTGTTCAGCGAATTCGTCGAACCGACATCGATGGTAAACACGGGAATGCCTGCGTCTCGCGCTCGTTTTAGCCAGGGGTCGATCACGCTCAACGTGCCCAGCAGCTGCACGATCGCATCAGGCTTTTGCGCAATCAGCGTTTGCAACTGCGACACAAGCTTGCCGTCATTGCGTCCGGCGTCGACCGCGATCGGCTCGCCACCCAGCTTTTTGACCTCATCGATCTGGGCGTTGTAGGCCTGCAGGTCAAAAAAGTGATCGGTGCCAGTCGCGCTGATGCCGATGCGCTTGCCTTTCAAAGACAGGCCATCTTCTGCAAGAGCACCAGTTTTCAGTGACATTCCCACACCCGCTGCAACACCAGCGACCGTTGTGAGTTTGAGAAGATTGCGGCGGTTGAGGCCGGAGGTAAAGTCGTTCGTCATGGTACGCCCCGAATAATTGATATAATCTATAACTAATATCAACTAATTGCGGACCGACAGGCAGAATTTTCCAAAAGAATGCGGCCGTGAGAAAATTCTCGAATATCTCCACGACTGGAACAAAACATGCAACGCATGCACATCACCTCGATTGCTGCGAAAATCTAAGCCGTTCACGGCTCAATGTGAGCCAAGTGATTGACGACTTCGAGCACCTACCACGGAGACGCCGCTGAACGCAGTTTCCAAATCCAGATCGACTCAATGCCAATCAGCTATCTTGCCTCCGCCTTGAAAGGAATCGAACTGGAGGCCCGCCGTTTGCAGCGGTTTCCAACTTATAAGCTTTTGGAAGTTCGATGTTTTTTCTTTGAGTTTCGATCACCGGACCATCTGTGCTTGCGTAGCTTAGGGGAGCCAGCAGCGGCGTGGGGGCGGTACGTCTCTACCAAACAAGTGATCAGTTCACGCCACGCTTCCCTAAACTTCCTGCAGTGTCTATGGTCAATGGATCCGAAATATCTATTTTTGCCTGTTACACGGCGCCGGTTGTTCAGACATGACGCAGACCACCTTTAGTCCGCTCAACACGCAGTTATACCCCTTTGATTGGAATTGAGCTAGATTTTGGAAAGCCAACGAGTTTATTGCATATTCGAAGGAGCTGGGGCTCGTGGACTTGGACATCTTGGTGCCTATAGATCCATATCGAAAAACGGTCTCGACATCGTGGGTTTTGCCGGCACATCTGCGGGTGCCATTGTTGCCGCTTTGGCATGCAGCGGATATTCGGCAGATGAGCTGTTCTCGGACGTCGATGGCAGCACGATCCTTGATTTGCTCGACATGGAGGCTAGAAATGCCGATATTCGGTCCACCGTCAAGCCGGCACGAACTCCTGCAAAGTTATTTGGGAAGCACGAATGGTGGAAGATCTGCCTTATCCGCTATTTGCTGAAGGAAAAGTGGATCTTTTGGTTTATCGCGCTTAGCGTCATTGGTGTTGTTCTCGTTGGCTATTTTCTTTACCCTCAACTCGCTCTCGGCTTATTGATCATCGGCCTGACGATCGCTTCTGTATGCGGGTACACATTCGTGCGGGGCGTTGTCCGCCTTGACCCTGTCAGGTTGAGTCTGGACCAACTGCTGGCAATCAAAATCCATGGTTCACGTCACGGCCCGCCGGTGACATTTGAAACGCTTGCATCAGCCGGTCGGCCCCCATTGAAAATCGTCGCGGCGAACATCTCATCTCAGGAAACGACAGTCTTTTCAGCGGAGACAACACCAAACGTACCGGTTTCCGAAGCTGTTTGCGCTTCCATTGCAATTCCCGGTGTTTTTCGGCCGAGGTTTGTCGATGGTAGCTGGTTTATGGATGGCGGTCTGGTTTCGAACCTCCCAGCTTGGACGTTTGATGATGAGAGATCGACGGACAGGGACGCGCTGACCGCAGCAATCGAGATCGGAGTAACAGCCTCTGAAACGCCCTCCCCTGAGACCTGGTCGATCGGCTCCGCACTGCGGACTATAATTTTCGGATCAGGCATGTTGAATAAGCGCGGCGTGGACCGCTTGACGCCAGAGCGGCTGACGGTCAACATCGGTTTGCTCGACTTCGATATCGGGCGCACAAGGGCCGCGGATATCGTACGCGAGACCGCGCAATATTGCGATTCTAGCCTGATCAAGCGGATGATCGAGCTCCCCCAACTGATCAACGACACGTGTGAAAGCGTATCTCAACGCTGCCATGAGTTGATCGGGGCGGCCTATCTCGCGGCTGGCGTACCAAACAGCCAATTTAAGACACGGATAGCTATCGCGATTCCGATAAGCCCACGGTTTCGAACCACGCGGTTGGAATTCAGTTCTGGCTATGACGAAATATCTGACGAAAGAATCTCTTTGCCGATCGACCGTTCACTTATCGGTCGGGCGTGGAACGAAAATCAAACTCTCTACGTCTCCAAGAGCGACAAGGGCGTCTGGGACCAGAGCCTCTCTGCGCCGCAAGATAGATGGCTACGAAAGTTGATATGGAAAGACTTGAGCTGGGTTCTGTGTGTTCCGCTCGCTATTGATGACGAGACACGGGTAGTTGTCACTCTCGATAGTGACCAGGACCTTGCCTCCGATGAGGCCGCGCAACAGGTATTGCTGGATACGTTGGAAGACCTTATATTGAAAGAGTTCAAGTTTCTTGAAACGGTAGAAAAGGAGTTGTTACATGGCCGTTAGAATGCTGTCACGTCCGATGAACACTGCTGGTCATTCCGGCTCAAGCGCAGCAGTTCGCGACGCGGTTCGGACAAAATATTCGGAGTATTCGGCGCCGACACAGCATGGCCAGAAGGCCTCTGAACTCGCCAAGGAGATCCGTGAGTTTGAAACCAAGGTGGAAGCTAATCCACGATCTGCAGTTCGTGGCCGTGACGCTAAATCTGGCCTATTCAAGTGAAAGTCTGCAGCTTATGCGGCGGATTTCGTGTTGACGTTTTTCGCGCTGGACCCGCTTACGGGGCAAGCGGGGCATGCTACAACAGGACCAGATGCGACGGTGACATCGACAGGGATAAATGCTGATCGGCCCTCGAGAATCGCTCGAATATGTCGCTCGAAATCTTTGGAGGAAATCTGATACATCCCCCCTCTCGCTCCCTCAAAACCGCAGTTCCACGCCGCAAGAGCTTGGCCATAGCGCAGTGACTCGCGAAGCACGGCTGGACCAATTTGACGAAATCCAGACAGGCCACCAAAAGCAGTTTTTGCTAAAAATCCTCCGGTACACCAGTCTCCCGAACCGCAACTATCGACAAGTGCCGGCGCCTGACAGGCCGGTACATTGATCCACCCTGCTGGTGAGCCCGACAGACGCTCACGATATCGCAGGCCCTCCGCCCCTAACGTCTGAATCTCAACGAGGGGTGCCCGGTCGCTGGTGATCGATGCTCCTACGTCGGCCAAACGTTGGTCGGCATACTTCACGACATGGGCGAGCGCCATCGCCTCAGCAAAAAGGCGATCATCGTTCTTACCCGACGGTTCGAAGACCACGAGCGCGCCACGAATCGAGGCCTCTTTGGCCAATGTCAACGCCGCCCGCGAAACGCGATCAAAGAAAAACACGGACGAGCCAGCGAGGTTCGGAACGATTGTATCAACGGCAGCTTGCGTGACAGGCTTATAGCCCGGCAATCGCTGACCACAATGGGGGCACGTCCACAAGAACCGATGCGTTGGCTGTCCGTCGCGGCCCCGCCTTATCTGTTGGATGATGATCGGGGTATGGCCGGTCGGCGCGCAGTTTGCAAAGTCGAGATGGACATTCCATGTATCAAAGTCGGAGCGCGCGCGCTCCGAAGCAGGGTCACCGTTCATCCGGGCAATCGGGTAGGCATTCCAGCCAAGATAGGCCATAATCGCCATGACATTGCCGCAAGTCCCACCAGCCCATGATTGCACGGGTGTGGTCGGATCAGCACCCATGACAAGGTCCAATGCCACAAGACCGGTGCCGAAAATTCTGGGTGGGTTGACGATCGACTTCATCGGGCGTTCGTCCTTTCATGATGCAATGGTGGTCGGGGCTTTGGGTAAACGTCCCCCTCCAACCAGATATGGACGAAATGGGGCGGCGCGGCGACCGCCCCGATGCTCGGTTTCATATCATACCCTAACGCCTCAAGGTAAGCGATGGGTAAATCCCTCTCGAGTGCAGCCATCAATGCGCCAAGCGCCATAACCTTGCTCCCAAGGGGCGACAGCACTGTGACGGATCCGCCCACCTCCGAGAACACCGGGCGGCGAAGGTCGTTCAACCGAAGAATTGTCCGGTAGAGGTCCAGAGGGTCAGTCTCATCAGCATAAACAATGTCGCGCGCATCCACCGACCAAGCACTTTCAAGCTCGGTGAGAAACTCTTCCACGAGGCGGTCGCCCATTCGGGGGTCACGCGCAGGAAAAGGCAGGATAGGGCAGGTGTCATGTGGTATTACAAACTCATGAAGCTTTCCCAAGGCCCCGCGGCGTCCGGATGCTAGTTGCGGTAGCCAAAGCTTAGCTGCGCTGCCGTTTCTGTCGAGTGTGGCGCCCCCGACGAAACCGTGGACATAGCCCGGTGTATCGCCTGCTATCGGCGTAATTGCCGCGTCTAGGGCGGGGTCGTGAGCGACGAAAAGATGGAGGTTTGCCGGCGCTAGCCCCTTGGCGATCTGCTCTACGAACAGCCGGATGATGGGGAAACTTGTCCCGACGGACAGTGCGCTTACATCAACGACGACATCTGTTACTCCATCAAAGTTTTGACGCGCCACGACCTTGGCCGCGTTGCGCCCGCCCACTACGGCCAGGTCAATTTCAAATATCTGGATCTCAGCAATCTCGTGATCAGGAAATGCTGCCGTCAGGCCTTCGATGTTCCCAGATGCACGAGTAACAAGCGGAGGGGATGGATTGGGTCTATTTTCCCGCATAAAGATAGCTCGCCGCCGCACCCCAGTCGCAGCGATTTGTTCGGCAATCACTTTGGCGCGAGGATCAAATCCGGCCCCAGCAATCAAGAGCACGTTGCGATCCTGTCCTTGGAAATACTCGCGGATGAACGTGCTTACGTCGGCTCCATTGTGAGAAATGCAGGGATCCCATCGCCATTGATGAATCACTTCGAGCCCTCCCCCAAGATCCGTACAAGGTCGCTGGTTCGACGTTCTAGAAAGCCGCCTCGCTTGAAGGTAAGACGATGGTGCAGGAGAGGTGCCCCCCCTAGCTCAATCAATACCCAGATCTTCTTCTTGGTGCCGTGATTCGGAACCAGGACAAATGCATTGTAGGCGATGCCAAACTTTAAGATGCGTGCGAGCTCAGGATTAGTTCGGGGTATCCCAAAAAAATCCTCTTGCAGGATCCCGAATGCGTTCGCCCCGCCGCCAAGCGGAGCATTTCCCTCGAGGCTTTTTTTGATGCAAGCCGCAGCGATGCCATCACACAGCTTACGGACCTGCTGATGATGGGGAAAATCCCACTCGCGCATCATCTCCGTTGCCCGCTCCCGCAAGAGGCTATGCTGTTTTGCAGCCGATAGGCTCGGAGACTTAGAGCGGATAACCTGAGTTTCAGACTGCGCCACTAGCCGCGCTGCAAGTTGAAGGAATTGCTCTGCGTTTTCCGAGCCAGCGTCGCAAAGAAGATCCATCCCGTAGAAGTAGGGTCGATCCTGACGGTGCATGAGGTGAACCTTAGCGCCCTCTAGGACCTTGTCATCGGCGAGCAGCGGCTTTGACGGTTCCGCGTCCTGCCCTTGGTCTTCAAACAGGCCATGCTGTGGCACTCGGTTGACATAGCGATGGATGAGGATCGCTAGCATCGCTAGCCGCATTTCCACGCTATCTTCGCCGCTGTTGGCCAAAGCGGCCGCGATTTCCTCTTCCAGCAGGCTGCGCCTGTCGGCTGTGATGTTGTAGCGCCGTTGTAAAGCGTCCACTTGATCGATGAGCTTTTCCTGTTTGGATTGGCCGATGTGCTCCACTTGGACCGCGAGCAAGTTTCCAAGATCCTTCAAACCTTTTCGACGAAAGATCTCCATCTGGGCAAGGTAGCGATTGGCCATCCCCTTGGCCATTTTCCGAAACGCTCTGCGCTGATTGGCGCGGTCACCGCCACTTTGCATCCAAATCGTTGTCGTTTCACGGGATCGTTTGAGGCCAGGGTCGTCGGACTGCGGATCCTCACTCTCTTCCAAAAGGACGTCGGAAGGCGACAATGCATCGAGCCTGGTCAGCACCCAACGCGAAACCCGCATTTCGCGGCGACTTAGCCAACGATGGAAAGAAGAAAACTGAGCAGGGTGAAGACTGTGGGCATCGTCAAAAATGGCGAGTGGCTTCAAGGTCAGAATACGATCTCCATCCTTCACCTTAAAGGCTTCAATGACATCGAACGGACGATAAGCGGCGGCCGCTCCATCATTGTCAATTGCGCTCAAATCGGGAGGTACCAGTGCGGCCGATATGTTGTAGATCGCTAGCTCTATCTCCCGCGCTCGCGTGAGCAAACCCTGACCACTGACGCCTCCAATCGCAGTGAGGGCAGCGTCGGTATCAGGCCGTGCTACGATCTCGACATTAGCGAGAGGTACGCCCGACGTTTGAACATTGCGCAGCCATGCAAGCACGGTGCGGGCTTGCAAGAGCGCAATCATCAGCGCGCTCCTCAGTTCCGGTGGATACGGAAATTCCCAAAATTCGCGGTACTCCGCTTCAAGAGGAACGCGCCCGCCAATCACCGCCGGGATGCCCTCATGGATCGCCCCGCACGTCGCCAACGTGTCGATGAGGTCGTCATAAAGCTCTTGCCCTCCATTGCGTAAAAGAGTTCGCAAGGTCGAATATTGGAACAGCCGCGCGAGCGTTGTTTTGCCACTGCCGGGAGTGCCAACGATTGTCGTGAGGCGATCGTAAAGCTTTCCTTGCTCCGCATGCTTTTGGAAGAAGGTGGCCAACGGTTCGGGCGTCACGACTGCCAAGAAGGCTTCATCGTCGCGAAGGTACTCGGTGGCACGTTTTTCAAACGGATTGACCATAGCTTATGAATGTCTCTGACGGCGCCGGAACAACGGCCGCATAGCGGCTACTTCGTTTCCGTCCCGCTCTTTGCCTTCGGTTTCGGCCCACAGGAGCGCCACCGAATTATTGGGGGTGTTGTGATCAAGGACGACCGGTAGTGCGCAACCGCCATAGCCAAGTCCAATATGGGGGACGCCGCCCACGGCCGTATGGTCCGTCTCAATTGACGGATCATAATATTTGTTCGTCAAGGCGATGAAGTCGCCAAACTCGTCTACTTTGTCGATCGGCAGGTCAGCCGGCAGTTTAGATCCGTAAGTAAACCGGATTTCCTTAGCCCATCCATCGGACTGAAGATGCGTTTCGGCATCCCTGACACGTTCTTCCATGGCCTGCGCCCCAGCATCGGTAGCGATGTAGTGATGGATGCATAAAACCCAGTCTGGTGTGCAGACATGCTTTCCGATCTGCCCCACCGCGTTTTCAAGCGACTCTTTGAAGCGTTGCAGCTTTCCCGACCATTTCGCCTTATCGGCATTCCAACGATGGAAAGAGGTTCCCGTCCCGACGAAGTCATCAATGAGATACACGAGGCGGAACTGTGCGGTCGTATCTCCGACTCGCTTCCCGAGGTCCGTGACGAGGTCCTCCCATTTTTGTTTGTCCAGTTGGGTTGCAAGAACAAACTGCTCGTTGGTGAGACGTCCGACTGTCGAGTGACGGATCCCGTCGATGTGGGCTCCATCGCTCAGCCCCATGAACAAGGTTTGTTTCCGCAGCCGTTCGACCGCCGCCCTTGCATTGTCATCGGCCAAGACCTGATAACGCGCAATGGACCTTTCTCGAGCCACCATACTGACAATTTGCTCGCGAACGGCAACCGGATAAAACTGTTCGACTAACCGGTTCAGTTCATTCGGTCCGACATAAACAAGTGCATTCCGGACAAAAGCGTAGGCTGTCGGCCGCTCCGTCTTGTCAAACTGCTGCAGCCAGGTCGCAAGACTTTCGATGAAACGCATTCCAGCCTGAAAATCGCGATAACCATCATACTTGAGCCTCGACATCAGCCGGAGCCAAGCAAACTCCCGCCTCGCCTGCTCGTCGTCCCACGCCATGATTTCGCTAAGGATTTTCAGCCCGAGATCTTCATTCATGAAAACGCTCCAGACTTCAGCCTCAGTTGCCGGTCTTGCGGAACCAGCAGCCCGAGATATTCGAGCGTTGCTTCCACGCCGCGCTGCCCGCCGCTCGCGAGGTTCCAGCATCGTGCAGGATCGACGCTCGTTTCATCGACACTCAAGCTGTCAACGCTATCCAGAAGCTCGTGATCATTCCCTGGCCACCGACCACGATCACCAATAGCAAGAATGCTTCCGCCAATTTCTCGCCTCAACCGTTCCACGACATTGAGCTTCGAGACTGAGGCCGCAACGATATCGATCGAATGGCTCGAACGTGTTACCTTAACCCCTCTGGCGCCAGTGCCACCGATGATCTGATGGGCGACGTCCCACAGCCGGCCCTCCGGCACGGCGCCTTCCGTTTCAAGCGTAATCTGAAATGGGCGATCAGTTTGTTTGGCCCACTGGACGAGTTCCGGGTGCTGTCTCAGCGCGAAAGCTAGCGGCGCGAGTTCGGTGCAACACGCCGCCGTCCTATCAGGAGCGCTGGTTTCCGCAAGGGTCGCGAGTTCCGCTCCATTGTAGTAGCCAACGAGCACCCCGCTCCAGTATCGTTCCGGCAGCGTATCACGGAGATCGCGGCCGACCGAAACCCCACGGCCGGTGGCGATGGCAATTCGGCCTCCGGCGTCTAGAAGACGAACCATGGCTTCCTTGACCCGGTCGGTCGGAAGTTGAAATCTGTGACGAGTGTCAACCAGAGTTCCGTCGTAATCGAAGCAAACTGCGGAGAAATCTTTACCCTCAAGGTTTGCGCGAAAGGCGGCGCATGCAGTCTTCCATGATTGCAGCTCCTCGGAGTTCATGCTTGAAACAGGCTTCCCGGCTTTACGGCTGATGGCTGCGTGTTCCCGTGCGCTGAGCTTGACAGGCGTTGCTTTTCTTCGTGGTCGGGGAAATGGCAGATTGTAAAGCCTTCGGCCAAAATCTGGAACACCCGGCCGACCGGGATCAATACCTCTGGCGACACCAACCCATTGGGTGATCCGCAACGCTGCTACAAGCGACGACAGCATGGCGGCAGCCGGCCGGCCCGGTACGTCAATTCTTGCGATTGGGATATTATCGGGTATGAGCTCCAACGTGCGATCAGCAAGGTCGCGATCGTCATCAGAAACAATTGCAAGAATTCCACTCGTGTCACCGCGCTTGGCAAGCCAGTGATGCCTGCCATGTGCAAAATTGCGATAGTCGGCAATTTGGAGATTGCCTAGCGCCGCTTCCGTGAACTTCGATTCCAGGTCGATCGCACCGACTTTTGTGGTGGGTCCATGTATGACGAGCGTGGTGTCACGGGACCACAGTCCAGCGGTTTCCTCCTGCCACGCGCTTACGGTAGCCGCTTTTGACGAAAGGAGGCCATCGACGACATCGGCGCAGTGATCCCAAAGTTCACCGTCGGCAAATTCCAGGGTATAAGCGCGGGTCAAGAGAGCGACAAATCCGAGCAGCGAGTTAGTTGCCAGGAAGCCGTCCTTGCCGGCCGGCGGCGGAAACACTAGCAGGTCGGAATAGGCATGAGTCCGGCAAACCTCAGCGAGCGGGCTGTCGAGCCGTCCGCAAATCGCAGTAACCTGCCTCGGCTCGCGAAGAAGCAGAGTCTTGGCCGCCGCGATGATGTCGACATTTCGTCCGCCGGCGCTGATCAACCAGTGCGAGAGCCCGCCAAGCGGTTCGCTCACTGCCTCAAGAGGGGTCGAGACTGTTGCAAGTCGTCCTGCCAGATGCTGGTGAAGGTATGACAGGGCATGCGCAGCTGTAAGGGAGCCACCGGATCCGATAGCCTGCAACGGAAGCGTTGCCGCCAATCGCACGGCAGCTGCCAAATTGCTGATTCCGACCGTTTTCGCCCAATCGAAAGTATCTTTTAAGCACTCCATCTCATTTGCATAGGGCCTAGCCATGGTCGTCCTGTTGTTGCGGAGCGTTCATTGCAGGAACTGTCCCGGCCATCGACGCGTAGGTTTAGAAATTGAGATTGGTCTAATCGCTGCAAATTTACAATGCGTGCCGCCCGTTAAACATGCCAATCCACAACTCTAAAGGGAGGCGCATTGGTGAATATCTAGGGCCCATCGAACATAAAAGTTTTATGAGAAAGCAGCGACTCCACACCAGTGGTTTCTACAGAGGTAAAAAATGAACGCAACCTTCGCATGACGACTGCATTTGTCCAAATTCCCAACAGCATTCACTTCCTTGGCACTTAGTATTCCATTCACGAGACCCGTGATGGCGCGATCGTATCGGTCGTTGGTCGGTGGAGTGACGCCGCGGGCAGAAATGTCCCTCATCAGTCCTTGCCAGACTGCTTCGCGAGAAACTGGATCTGGTGTTTGTTGATTTCGCTACTTCCAGAACGCGAATAGCCGTTCCCTCAAATTGTCATCCGCTCGCGAACTAGCCGCCATTTCCTCTCTGAGTAGCTGCTCGGACTGCCCTTGGTAGTCGAACGCCCAAGCCGTTTGCGCTTGCCGATTAACTTTGAGGTCTTGGAACGGGTAGATCGTTGATTTCCAATGGTCGACAAGTAAGCCCTTTGAGAGTTCAGGCACACGGTAGTGAACTAGCACATGAAAGGTCCCGTTTTCCTCCGAGCGCGCCGTTGTTTCCTCGTCTACGACCAAGATGTTCGAATTGTTCGAGAATAAAAGATCATCGGTGGTCATGCGACGATAGTCAGGATCAAAGCCAGCCATGATCCAGACCAACAATGCGCCCTCATCCCGATAGAATGCTCTTCGACCTGCAACGACATCGAGAAAGGTGGTCAACAATTGCGCCTCGAACGCGACACGGCCAAACACCGTCATGGCTTGCGCATCGGGTTGGCGCCGGCTCGCCGGATCCCTGGCAGACCTCCACTGCCGTTCCGATACGATCTCGCCATTCGAGGGATCGCAAGAAAGGGCTTCGCACGATTCGTTCTTTGATGCGGAGATGAGCGAGGCTCTCACGCTGGCCGTCATATTTCAGCGCTTGGATCTCAGCACGCGAAAGCTCTGACCGCGTTATGGAAGGGCAGGAACCATCTTCGCGCCGATGGCGGAAGAAAAAGCGCTTCCTTCCAGAAGCGACAAGATAAACCGGGGTTGAGCAAAGGGCGCAACCGAAACGCGGATTATTGGCCAAGCCCTCACGAATGTCTACACGCTCGGCAACAAGCCGATCGTAACGCTTTCCAGCTATATAGCCGGCAGCGTCAAGGAACTCGCCACTCTCGAAATCCAGGATCTCGGCAATCTCAGGCCTAAGTACAGGCGCAGCAAGTGTAAGTGGATCAACAGTAACATTTCCCATGGTGTGCCTCGACTCCATCCCCTCGAAGAGTATGCAGATTCGGTTGCTTTCTGGAATGCAATCTGTGCTAACATCGAATGGTTGGCACTGCATCAACGGGGGAATATGAATCGCTTCTTTTCCGATAGGCGCGGTTACAGCTCACCGGATCCGAAGATCACTGTTCGCGAAGATGCGCCGGACTACTTACGCTTTCGGGTCGCGAGCATTGCACGGAACTGCGAGCTCAGGAATCATTTTTTTCATCTCGGTGATGGAGAGTAGCATCGGCCATAAATCCAATATAGCGACCGGATCGTCGGTCCTCGTGATGCAAAGCTCCCCCGTTCACTCAACTGCATCGTATTTTTTGAAGAGCCTGATACATGGCCGGTGACGAAACCTTACTGGCATCAGAGACCGATCGAGCGCTCGACGACGTTTCTGCCGATGAATACGGCTTCGATGATATTGCGAAAAAGCTTGCACCATCGCTGATTGACGCGGCCAAGAGCGATGGCATGGTCATCGGCATCGAGGGTCCCTGGGGATCGGGCAAGACAAGCTTGCTTAATTTCCTCAAGAAGCAGCTCACCGCACAGAAGGTCGATCGGCTGCATGTCATCACGCTCGCTCCTTGGCTGACCGGCGACAATATCAGTCTGATCGAGACGCTCACTGGTGCCATGGCCGACATCCTCGATAGGGAGGAGGAAAAATCCAACCCGCCTGGCTTCTGGTCCCGCAAGAAAAAGGAAGCGGCGAGCTACACGGATGTCTTTCGGAAATACGGTGCCCGCACGGGACGTGCGCTTGCACCGGTCGCAAATCTTGCGGGCCTGATCTATCCAACTGCTGCCATTGTCGGGACCGGGTTGGGGGCGGGAGCCGACTATCTGGACAAGCTGGGTCGAACACCAACCGATGCGGAGGTGAAGAAGCTCATATCCGACAAGCTTGCCTCGCTCGATGTCCGGTTTCTGGTCCTTATCGACGACCTTGATCGCCTGGAGCCGCAACAGGCGGTCGAGGTCATTCGCATGGTCCGGTCAGTGGCCGATTTCCCGAAAGTGGCCTATGTCATGTGTTACGACAGGTCCGTGCTTTCCCACGCATTGGAACGTGGCCTGCATGTGAAGGACGGCGACCTGTTCCTGCAAAAGGTGGTGCAGCTCACCTTTAGCATCCCGCTACCTGAGCCCTTCGATCTGCGGCTCTCGCTTCGAAGCAAGGCGCTTGCCGTCTATCGCGAAATCAATGGGAAAGATCCCGGCGTGGCCGAGCAAAACGAGATCGGTCACGCGATCGATCGGGAAGGCGCCAGCCTCAAAACCCCGCGAGAGGTCAAGCTTGTTCTCAACGCCATCAAATTCGCCTACCGGAGCATGGCCGACGATCTGTATTTTCCGGATCTCTGCCGCATCAGCTTGCTCAAGATTTTGAACCCACCGCTTTACCGCTGGCTGGAGAACTATCTCTCCATCCGGTCAGTGATTTTTTCCGGTGATGCGCACGTAAGCGAAGATGACCGGGTGGGTATGGGAACATCGCTCAAGGCATTGCTTCCATCGGCGTCGACGAGTTCGACGCGATCCATCTGGTGCGTTGCGGAGTTTATTCCCGGGCTGCAAGACGATGACAACCCGCAGGAACGGGTGTTTCAGACAGAGCACAGCAGCCAGATCGCGAACTATCTCGCCGGCAAAAGACTCGGCAGCCCTGTCCACTACCGCTTCTACTTCGCACTGACCGGGCCAAGAACCGTGTTGCCCGATGACAAAATCAATAAGTTGAAATCACTGGCTGGTTCCGACATCCCGGGGCTTAAGGCAAAGCTCATCGAATATATTCGCGCCCCGCGCCCTTTGGGCCAAAGCTGGCTAGAGCATATTATCGATCGCTTTTCACTTTCCGAACTTCGTACGCTGTCCGTTGCCCAGCTTACCGGCCTGGCAACGGCTGTCACCGGCGTCATGGACATTGCGGTCAAAGAGAAAAGTCAGATCCGCTTCCACTCCCGCACGCTCGCCGATAAAGCCGAAACCTTGGCGGGCGATGTTCTGGATATCCTCCGCGAGAAAGATCCTCAGGCAAGAAACGAACTTCTTCAAACGATTTTCGCACAAAGCCCATCCTTGAGTTGGCTCGTGGCCAGTCTCTTCAGACAGGAGTTATTCGACCACGGTGTCGTCGGTGATCGGGCGAAGCGCGTCGAAGACCGTCATCTGACGGCGGATGAGCTCAACACATGCAGGCAGATCCTGCAGGAGCGACTGGCTGCGGCCGCCGCCGACAACTCACTTCAGGACCTTCCCGACCTCGCCGATATTCTTTACGGCTGGCGCGACATGGCGGGGATCGACGAGCCTCGAGCCTGGGTGGCTGATTTCATAGCGGACGACAGCAACCTTGTGACGCTTTTGCTCGAATTGCGGGGAATGACGGTTTCGGACCGGGTCTACCGGCATCTTCGGAGCTCGACAATTGAACTTTTCATGGATCGGGAAGCGGTGCTGCAGAGGCTAGCGGAGCTCAGGCAGAGCGCCTCGCTACCAGCATTGAAGGCGAAGCTCGACGAGATCGATGAGGCCATATCCATTGGTGCGAATGATCATTTTAATTGACAGTTCAACAAGACAAGGGGCGCGAGCCAATGTTCAGGAACCTGGAGAAGGAAATGCGGCGGCTTGCCGCCCGTCAGTCGATATCGGTTCCGTTGAAGGGCGATGCCGAAGGTTATTTCGACAAGGAATGCCCGGACAACAATTGCCTTTTCCAGTTCAAGATCTATGGGCAGGACTGGAAAGATATCGTTCGCGACGAGAAAGTGTTCTGTCCGTCGTGCCGGCACTGTGCGCCATCAAACAGCTGGTACACGACCGAGCAGTTGGCGGGTGCGCGCCAATATGCCCTGAATTCAGCCAAAGCTGGCATCAATCGCGCGATGCGCGCCGATGCGGCGGCATCCAATCGGCACCAGGCACGGAATTCGTTTTTGAGTATCACGCTCAAGGTGAAGGGCGGGCATGAGGTCGCGCTGTTGCCCGTGTCGGCAGCTGCCCCCATGCGGCTGAAGACCAAATGTGAGAAATGCCAGTGCCGATATTCTTACATTGGTGCCGCGTTTTTCTGCCCAAGCTGTGGCGAAAATTCTGCGGACCAGACCTTGAAGACGATCCGAGCCGCGGCACAGATCGGCGACACGCTGCGCGGGACGCTGGATGCGGACCAGGCGGAGACCATCTCCCGCAGCTTGCTCGAAAAGGGCATGCAGGACACGGTGATGTCGTTCCAGCGCCTTTGCGAGCAACTATATGACAGACCGGAATGGCCCAAGGCCCGCCGCAACGCCTTCCAAAACCTCGACGCTAGTTCCGAACTCTGGGGAAACGCGATCGGTGTGCGATACGATCAACTGCTCAGTGCCGCTGAGATGAGCAGTGCGGTACGATATTTCCAGCAAAGACACTTGCTAGCTCATCAGCAGGGCATGGTGGATGCCGACTATGTTTCACGCAGCGGCGACAGCACCTACACACCGGGGCAAAGGCTCATCATCAAGCCGGCTGGCGTACTCGACTTTGTCTACATCATCGAGAAACTTGGCCGAGAATTGATTGCCCGGACGTCGTGACGGCACGACCGGTCTGAGTTTGATTGGTCACCGCCCGATCAGGTCGTATTAAAGTCGTTATAAGGCGAGCCACAAACTACCGACACATATACCTCGAGAAGGCATTGCCGGGTTGGATCAGGCTCGGCGACGAACCGGAACTCTATCTGTCGAATGCGCCCAAGCGCATCGGAGAACGCCGCCGCAAAACCTGGATCGAGAAGAAGGCAGGCCCGGGAGTTTTCTCCCGGCTTATAATCGGCATTGATGCGGCCGGTGGCGTGGCGGGCAAGCTTGAAGGGGTCAGAACAAGAGCAGTTCGAAATCGTACGCTAAGCCCGAACGAAGCGTGAACAATGCCATAGCTCGGGTTTTAGGCATTCGATCTCTGTGGATTGCCATCGACATGCGCCAGTTTTGATTTCGCTGTCCGGCCCGACTCGACGACGCTCAGCGCAGATTGGTCATGGATGGAGTCAGGCAATGGCAAAGCGCAAGCTTCTCAAAGATCAAGATCGTCGAAAGCTTATCGACATACCAGTCGACGAGGACAGCCTGATCCGACACTATTCGTTGTCATTGGCGGATCGCCTGGAGATCGAACTGCGGAGACGTAATCACAACCGGCTCGGCTTTGCCATTCAGCTATGTCTGATGCGATACCCGGGTCGAGTGCTGGGGGCAGAAGAAATTCCGCCACGCGCCATGCTTAAATATGTTGCTGATCAGATCGGCGCCGCCCCGGAAGCATTTTCGCTCTATGCACGCCGTGAAGAAACCCGTCGGGATCACACAGCACGGCTAATGATGTATCTGGATACGAGAAGCGCGACGCTACAAGATCGCCGCGCCGCGCTATTGTCTGCAATTCAGGGGGCGGCGGCGTCCGACGACGGTGCTGCGATAGTCAGTTCAGTTGTCGCCGCGTTTCGTGAACGCGGCGCTCTTCTACCGGCGATCGACACGATCGAACGGATTGGCCTTGCCGGCCGTGCGATAGCTCGCCGTTGGGCAGAGACAACTCTGATTAAAGACATCCCGCTCGATACGTTCCGATCATTGGACCGTCTGTTAGAAGTGGACCCGTCGATCGGCCAGACGCGCTTCCATTGGCTACGCTCAGCGCCAGAAGCACCAAGTGCGTCGAATCTGGTCGGGCTGACAGAGCGGATAGCCTTTCTGCGGCGGCTGGAGATCGATCCGACGTTACAGGCGCGCATATCAGCGGGACGGTGGGACCAGATGATCCGGGAGGGTAACGCAACCCCGGCCTGGCTTGCCAACGACTTCAATGCCAGCCGTCGCCACGCTCTGATTGTGGCTCAAGTCATCAAGCTTTGCCAGAAGCTCACGGACGATGCGGTGACGATGTTCATCAAACTAATGGGTAAGTTGTTCTCGCAAGCCAACAACCGAAAGAAGCAGCGACAAATGGACTGCAGAGCGAACACCGCCAAAGCGCTGCGCATGTTCCTCGATACCATCTCCGCGCTGCAGTCCGCCAACGACCATGGTCGGAATGCATTGGCTGTTCTCGACCAAAGAGTCGGCTGGGACCGACTGCTTCAGATGAAACCTGAACTGGAGTCGATGGTCGACGACAACGAGGCGCCGTCGTTGACCGTAGCAGCCGAGCAATATGCGACCGTCCACAAATACACTGGTGCATTCCTTCAGGCATTCACGTTCCGCTCGGCGCGTCGCCACGATCCACTTTTAGCGGCAATTGGACTGCTTAAACGGCTTTATGCCGAAAAGCGGCGGCCACTCCCTGATCGCGTCCCGCTCACCCACCTTAGCCAAACTGAGCGCCGGCTCATCTTCGAACGGGAAAAACCTGATCGCCGTCTCTACGAGATCGCAACGCTCGCTTCTTTGCGAGACCGGCTTCGATCTGCGGAGATCTGGGTCGATGGCAGCCGATCTTTCCGGCCCATTGATGAGCATCTGATGCCGCGAACAACATTCATCACGATGAAGGAAGAAGATCGTCTCGGTTTGGGGGTCCAGAGCGACGGCGCGCAGTGGCTTGCCGAAGCGAGTCAGATGCTCGAGTTCAACCTGCAGCGTCTGGCGCACAGGGCACGATCCGGAAAGCTCGAAGGAGTTCGTCTTGAGGCCGGAACCTTGATCATCATACCAACTGCCAGCGAAATCCCTGCGGCCGCCGAGGCACTGAATGCCGAGATCAGCGATATGTATCCGTTGGTCGAGGTTCCCGACCTGTTAAGGGAAGTGCATGAATGGACCGGCTTTGCGGATCACTTCACGCATGTTCGGACCGGCGACGTCCCAAAAAATCTTTCTGCAATGCTGGCTGGTGTATTGGCCGATGCTACGAACCTTGGCCCCAAACGAATGGCGAGTGCCTCCAAGGGGATTAGCGCTCACCAGATTGGGTGGATGCGCACATTCCACGCCCGATCGGAGACATACCGCACGGCTCAAGCGTGCATCACCGATGCCCACACCCAGCATCCGCATTCGCGCCTTTGGGGCAATGGCACAACGTCATCGTCCGATGGCCAATTCTTCCGTGCGAGCGACCGGGCTGCAAAGCGCGGCGACGTCAATTTGCATTACGGTAGCGAGCCCGGATCGAAATTCTATAGCCATCTGTCAGATCAATACGGCTACTTCAGCATTTTGCCCATCAGTCCCACCGAGAGCGAGGCGGCCTATGTGCTCGATGGGCTATTCGATCAGGACACTGTCCTCGACATCCATGAACACTTTACCGACACAGGCGGCGCGAGTGATCATATCTTCGGGCTGTTCGCCTTGATCGGAAAGCGGTTCTCACCGCGACTGCGCAATCTCAAAGACCGGAAGTTCCACACGCTAGAAAAGAGCGGTGCATATCCGGCGCTGTCGAACCACATCGGGGCGCCGATCAATACCAGTCTGATCCTCGATCATTGGGACGATCTGCTCCATCTCGCGGCGTCGATCACGACGCGGTCCGTGGTGCCGTCTACGATACTCAAGAGGCTGTCCGCGTCTCCGAAGCAAAGCCATCTTGCGAGGGCGCTCCGCGAGCTCGGCCGTATCGAAAGGTCGCTCTTCATGATCGAATGGTACTCAAGTCCGGCACTACGGCGGAGATGCCAAGCCGGTCTCAACAAGGGCGAGGCCGCCCATAAGATGAAACGGGCTGTGTTCTTTCACGAGCGGGGCGAGATCCGTGATCGGTCGTTCGAGAGCCAAGCATTCCGCGCTTCAGGGCTCAATCTCGTTGTCAGTGCAATCGTGCACTGGAATACGGTCTATCTTGATCGCGCGGTCACACAGCTGAAACGAGCGGGACGAGACATTCCTGATACTCTGTTGAAGCACATCTCGCCGCTGAGTTGGGAACATATCAACCTTACAGGCATCTACACCTGGGATGCCGAACATCAGATGCCCAACGGATTTCGAGCGCTCCGTCTGCCAGTCGGGCTACGCCGGGTCGCATAAGTTCTCACTCCGTTCGCCCTTAGCGTACGATTTTGCACTGCTCTTGTTCTGACCCCACAAAACCGGATCGATCAAAAAACAGGAGCTTCATCCGGTCACGCCGGCGATTGCAAAATGCAAAGACAGCAGGAGAGAACGGATCGAGCGCCATTGTCTCCTGGACCAGGACCGCAAGGCTATTGATCCCCGCCCTGAAGTCGATCGGTTCACGATGCAGGTAAACCTGGATATCAGCGTTTAGCTTGAACATGAGCCAGCGCTCCGATGATCGTTGTCAAAGCGTCCACGTCATCGCATTCAAGCGACAGCATCACGCCATTTGGCAATGACGCACTCACCTTCGACGGGGAGCTGGTCCCGTGCGCTCTGCGTGCCGGCTCTTCGTTCCCTGCATTTGGCATCTCAATATCGAACTTGCCGCTCGCCGCCGTGATCTGAACCGGCACGAACGCCGATGTCGACGACACAGATATGCGAACAGCGATTGCCGGTAAGGCTGGCTCCGTGCGCCGATGAGCTTTTATCGTCGTGGATTGCCCGGCATGCCGCATTCTACGCGATCTCTCCCTCGGGCATGCTTCAGCATTGCCTCCCCGAATTGCCGTCATTGCGCGCCGCCGATTTGAATCTCACCGAAGATCAGCTCGACTGTATTGCCCACAAATTCTCAATCGAGCGCTCTACGGTCCGCCGCATGACGTTCTCGAACATCCCGCAATCATCCCGGCGAATGATCGCAAGCGAGCCACGACAATTATGCTCTACTTGCCCCCGAACGGCCGACGGATTGCCCGTCATTCTTCGGAGCCAGTTCTTAGGTTGGCGGATCACCTGCCCGCTTTGCGGAGGTCTACTGCAGACCGTTAGCGGGAGTGACGGCTCCCTTCCCTTCCGCGGCTATCACCATGCAGCGCTGATAGGAGAAGAAATGCTCGACAACGAGGCTGAGCATGGTATCCAAAACTGGGTATCGCCGAGTGAGATTGCCCGTCTCCTGCTAATGCGGTGCGTCCCAAAGTTGCTGCCAGGTTACGAACCGTCGGGCTATAGGGTCCTCGGTGTCATCATTCCTGATCTCGACGAAGTTATGCAGATGGAAATCGGCAAACTTCCGAGTCCGGCAAGCCCGATCTTGCCCCTGTATTTGCGCCCTGCCCTCTTGGCAGGTGTCGCCATTGTGCAGCATGCCGGGCCCGAAATGCTTCACATGCTGAGTGGCCATATGATGGGTGAGAACAAAGCCCGCTTCGACAGCGCTATAGAAGAGATATCAGACTGTTCGCGTCAGTCACTTGGGTCGTCACAGTTGCACTTAATCTGAGATTCTCGGCCGATAGAATCTCAAATTAAGTGCTAAACGGGAAAACAACTGTGGCAATCTCACGGTTAACTGCCAAACGACACTAGCTTTAGGAGTAGTAACGTGATGCGTCTCGATCTACGGACTGACGGATATCTGAGAACCCGAGACACATGCTTCGGGTTCGACGCCGGCAGCGGAGCGGCGATGACGCGAATGCGGTGGAGAAAGTCTAACGGAGGGTTTGATGAGCTTTAAACTCCCGTCACTTGTTGCACTCAGGGCTTTCGAAGCAGTCGCCAGATGCGGAAGCGTGCGAAAAGCTGCTGACGATCTCAATGTTGTCCATGGAGCAGTCAGCCAGCAGATCCGATCCTTGGAAGATCAGCTTGGCGTGTCTCTGTTCGAACGCAGAGGCAAGCGTCTACTGCTGACATCCAACGGAAAACGTTTCTCCGACGCCATACAAGATGCTTTTGGTGTGATCGAACGCGCAGCCACTGAAATCAGTCCGGCGGCACACAAACGGCCATTCAAACTCGGCATCATGCGCACGTTTGGCGCCTACTGGCTGGTTCCGCGATTACACGATCTTATTCACCAAAGGCCGGGTTTTGAACTCGAAATGGTGACGGTCCCGGTCCTCAAGAATCTGGAAGATACAAGCCTCGATGCCGTTATTGTTGGAGGAGACTATGTCCCGCGGCCGGAAATCGACGGTACCAAGTTCATGGATGATATTGTCGGGCCCGTCATGTCTCCAGATGTTGCGGCAAGGTGCGGTATAGTCGACGATCCGCGTGCGATGTCACGGTCTTCTGCTCTTGTCACCTCCTCACAATTGCATCTCTGGGATGAATGGTTCGCTGCGACCAACACACCATCAGTGCGTTTCACAAGGCGGCAGGTTTTTGACAGTCTAACCCTGACGATTGAAGCTGCGCGTGCCGGCCTCGGCATTGCGATTATTCCACAGGCCTATATCGCCGGGTACATGCAGGCTGGTAGTCTCGTGGCTCCCTTTGGCTTTCTACGCCGGTCCGGTGGCTACCATTTCCTCTGCCGGACGAGAGACGCACAACTTTCTGATTTCAAGCGTCTGCGAGCCTTTCTGTTAACGCAGGGTACAGTCGTTCCATTGGATAGTTAAACTATCCAATAGGGGAGTAATCGTAGTTTTTCTTTTATCTGCGCCTGTTCTTTAATGCCCCCCGTCGGAATGGAGCCGATGACGAGGGATATAACTGAGCTGAGCACTAGATCGCCGCCGCGTGGCTGAGATGCCTGCGGTGCATGGGTACCGCATGCCCAAATCTCGCGCCTCCGTCCTGTTCGTTCCCGACTCTCCGAGCTTCAAACAAAAAAGAGGGAAGCAATGAACTGGAACATAGCACTACTCGCAGGAACAGCGCTCTTTACCTTCATGAGTGTTCAAGGAGCCACTGCCGAACCTTTCAAGGGAGCCGTCGTTTACGGGCTTGGCGGAAAATTCGATAAGTCCTTCAATGAAGGTATTGCAACCGGGGTGAAGCGGTTCAAAACCGAAAAGAAGGAAGAGGTCATCGAATTCGAGATCTCGACCGAAGCGCAGCGCCCTCAAGCAATTGAACGAGCACTGCGAGCCGGCGCGCAAGAGGTGATTGTTGCCGGTTTCGACATGGCAGGGGCGATCGCGGATGCCGCTAAAAAATATCCTGACCGCAAGTTTACCATTATCGACACTGTCGTTGATGCGCCTAACGTCCGTTCCGTCATCTTCCGGGAAGAACAAGGATCGTTTCTGGTTGGCGCAATTGCTGGGCTGACATCGAAAAGCGGTACTGTCGGCTTTGTCGGCGGCATGGACGTTCCGGCGATTCGTCGGTTTGCCTGTGGTTATGAACAGGGCGTCAAATATGTGCGCAAGGATGCAAAGGTCCTCGTCAATATGACGGGAACAACGTTCGCGGCGTTCCGAGATCCAACGCGCGCAAGCGCACTTGCCCATTCGCAATTCGACACGGGTGCCGACATCGTTTACGCGGCAGCTGGCGGCTCCAGCCTTGGGGTCTACCAGGCTGCACAGGACGCGCACAAGCTTGCCATCGCCGTCGACAGCAACCAGAATTTCCTTCATCCCGGAACGATCCTGACATCCATGGTCAAGCGCGTCGATGAGGCCGCCTATCGGGCGCTCAATGACGAGCTCCAGGGCAGTTGGACCGCAGGGACCGTCGTCTACGGTCTGAATGAAGACGGCGTCAGCTGGGCGCTCGACCAGTACAATGATGCGCTTGTGCCACAAGGCGTGCGTGACCAGGTCGTTGCATTGCGCCAGAAAATCATATCCGGCGACATCAAGGTTCATGACTACGTAACGACCATGTCGTGCGATATCGCAAAGTGAGATCCCATGTCCGCTCTACAAGTCAATACGCCCGCAACCGACAGTGCCTCTCCTTATGCGACTGCGGCGGCTGTCGAGTTTCGTGACATCTCAAAGTCATATGGACAGGTCAAAGCCAATCATCTGGTTAGCTTTACCGTTCCGCTTGGGACCATACATGGCGTCGTGGGAGAAAACGGGGCGGGAAAATCGACCCTGATGCGGATCCTGGCCGGAAGCGCCCGGCCGGATACCGGCACACTTCTGATCAATGGCAAACCCGTGGTGTTTAGAACGCCAAAGGATTCCCATGATCTGAAGATTGGAATGGTCCACCAGCATTTCATGCTGGTGGACCAGTTCACAGTCCTTGAAAATCTCCTGCTTTCTGGACGACGTGGCGCCTGGCTACCCAACCACACCGCGGAAATCCGCTCACGTCTTGCATACTTCCGCACCGTCTACCAACTCGACGTTGACCCCGACGCGGTCGTTGCCGACCTTTCTGTTGGCAGCAAGCAACGGGTCGAAATCGTCAAAGCCCTGTTGGGTGGCGCGCGCATCCTGATACTCGACGAGCCGACGGCTGTCTTGACGCCACAGGAAGCGGATCAGCTTTTCGAGATACTCAAAATTCTGAGGGCTGAGGGGGTAACAACCCTGCTCGTGACCCACAAGCTCAGAGAGATCAAGCTTCTCACCGAGAGTGTCACCGTGATGCGCAGGGGTACGGTTGTGGCAAACCGTGTCACATCCACAGTCACTGAAGCCGAGCTCGCGGAACTCATGATCGGGCGCGTTCTTCGTGACTGGAGCGTCCCGCCATTGCCGACGCTCGACGACGTGCGGCTCAATGTCAGTGATCTGACCGTGCGCGATCGCAAGGGTAGTGTCAGAGTCGATAAGGTCAGTTTCAACGTGCGGGCGGGAGAAATCGTCGGGATCGCCGGGATCGACGGCAATGGACAGTCCGAGCTTTTGGAGGCATTGACGGGGACGCTTCCCGTTGAGCACGGCACGATCGACGTCCACGGCGAAGCCGTATCGTGCCGGTCTCTGGCAAGTACGTTCCGCCAGCTCGGGATTGCTGTGGTTCCAGCAGACCGACTGAAGGACGGCGTCGTCTCAGACTTCACGGCCTCCTGGAATGCCGTCCTGGGCTACGTGGATGACGAGGATCTCGGTTTCGGCCCTGCTCTATTGCCCGGACCCGTCAAAAAACGCTGCCAGGATCTGATGGACGATTTCGAAGTCAAGCCGGCCAATCCCGACATTATCTTCAGTCACTTTTCAGGCGGCAACCAGCAAAAGCTGGTCATCGCCCGCGAAGTCAGCCGGTCGCCAAAGATACTGATCGTTGGTCAACCAACCCGCGGCGTCGATGTCGGTACGATCGAGCTTATCCACGCGCGTATTCTGGATGTCCGGCGACGCGGCGGAGCGGTTATTCTCGTCTCCGTCGAAACCGATGAAATTCTCAAGCTCTCGGATCGGATAGTCGTGATGTGCGCAGGAAAAGTGACGGGCGAACTTCTGCGTGAGCAGGCGACAGAGCGCCAACTCGGCATTTTGATGAGCAACGCACGGGTACACGAAACAGGAGAACAGCCATGACGTCGCGCGCCCTACCCGGCTGGATCTCCTACGGGGTCATTCCCGCGCTCAATCTGTCATTGGCGGCCCTGGCAACCGGTCTGGCGATATGGATGATCGGGGAAGATCCGATCGAAGCGCTTAGCCTGCTTGTGATTGGCGCAATCGGTGACGGAGACATGGTCCCCCATGGTTACGCACTCGGTTACACGCTGTTCTATGCGACCAATTTTATTTTCACCGGGCTCGCATTCGCGGTCGCAATGCGGGCGGGACAGTTCAACATCGGCGCCGAGGGCCAACTCGCGGCGGGGGGCATCGCACTTGCGGCGGTCACGATCTCCGCTGGGTCGCTGCCCGCGTTTCTCCTGATCCCGCTCGCTATACTGGCGTCAGCTGTCGGCGCAGCCTTGTGGGTGGCGATCCCTGCCATCATGTATGTGAAGAGGCAAAGTCATGTTGTCATCACAACCATCATGATGAACTTTATCGCGTCGGCCCTGAGCGTCTATCTGATCGTACGCCATTTCGCCCAGCCCGGCACGGGTGCTACCGAGAGCGTCGCATTCCCAGCCCAGACGAACCTCTACTCGCTCGCCTCAATCCTCTCGTGGATTGGCGTGTCGGTGGATGAGACACCAGGCAATGTCACCTTCGTGATGGCGCTCGTCGTCGCAGGCTTCATGTGGGTACTGCTTTACCGGTCGCGATTTGGTTATAAGCTGCGAACGGCAGGCGCCAATCCTGCGGCGGCCAGATATGCCGGTATAGACCTCCCGCGTGTCACCATGATCGCGCTGTTGATTTCCGGTGCACTCGCCGGCCTGGTTGCTGTCAACGAGCTTCTCGGTTTCAGTCACAAGCTGACGCTCGGCTTTGCCGCAGGTTTTGGTTTCGGCGGAATTGCGGTCGCGATGATGGGAAGGTTGCATCCCGCGGGTATCATCATCGGTGCCCTATTCTTTGGTGGACTGGTCCAGGGTGGTGCTGAACTCTCCTACCAGATGCCAGGCATTCGCCGCGAAATGGTCGTGGCGATACAAGGCTTCGTCATCTACTTCACCACGGCAACCGAGCTCATCTTCGCGGACCAAATAACCCGGGCTTGGATACGCTTCGCCGACTGGCGCAACCGCACGTCCGCAGTCGGAGGTCAACCATGAACAACGAGTTCTTCTCGATCCTTGCCTCGACGGTGCAAGGTGCTACCCCGCTCTATTTCGCGGCTCTCGGCGGATTGTTTGCTGAGCGTTCAGGCACGGTGGATATTGCGCTTGAAGGAAAAATGATGAGCGCCGCCTTTTCGGGCGCGGCGATTACGGCACTGACCGGATCGCTGCTGCTCGGTGTCGTGGCCGCCGTGTCAGTCAGCGTCGTTCTCTCCCTGTTGCAGGGTTTTGCGGCCATCACGTGCCGCGGCGACCAGGTCATCTCGGGTGTTGCCATCAACTTCATGGCGTCTGGACTGACAACAACAGTCGGGTTGGCTCTCTTCCAGCAGGGGGGACAGACCCCAACGCTTGAACCTGCGCAACGATTTCTTCCGCTCAGTCTCCCTTTGGCAGACTGGCTGGCGTCGCTGCCGATTATTGGTGGTTTCTTCGGCATATTCCTGGCATCGCAGAGCCTGTTCTTTTATCTGACCCCGGTCTTCCTCATTGCGGTCTCGGTGATTGTCTGGCGCACGGATTTTGGCCTTGGCCTTCGTGCGGCTGGTGAAAATCCGCAGGCCGCGGATGCCTCGGGAAGGTCGGTCGTGGCCACACGGTACCTTGCCCTCGTCCTCACCGGTATTTGCTGTGCGGCGTCGGGCCTCTCGATCTCGATGTCGCAAATGTCGTCCTTCGTCCCGGAAATGACTGCGGGGCAAGGCTATCTGGCACTCACGGCTCTCATCTTCGGGCGGTGGCGCCCGGTTCCGGTCCTGGCCGTATGCCTGCTCTTCGGGTTCCTCAGCACGTTGGAGGGTCGCCTGCAAGGAAATGCGCTTCCGTTTGTCGGTGAAATCCCGGTCCAGATTATTCAGGCCCTGCCGTTCATCCTCACACTGGTTCTGTTGGCGAGCATGCGCACAGCCGGTGCAGCGCCGAGTGCGATCGGTAAGCCTTTCGTCAGACACGGCTGAATTTCTGAGCGCTGGCGCAGCCGCGCCCTAGAGCATTCCTAATTTGAGGTAATCACATGACAACGAAACTGTTGCGTGGACGAACTTTGTCGTTCCTACGGACACCTTACGACGTGAACGATCACGGCAGCTACCGGTTCGAAATGGACGGAGCTTTGCTGATTAAGGACGGCGTGATCACCGCGGTCGGCCCCTATGTTCAGGTCAAGGCAGCTCTGTCGGAAGCCGTCGAGGAAATCGATCATCGCCCTTATCTTATCATGCCGGGTTTCGTCGATCTGCACATCCATTTCCCGCAAACGCAGATGATCGCGTCCTATGCACCGGACCTGTTGGGCTGGCTCAACACCTACACATTTCCTGCAGAGCTTGGCTTCAGCGAGGCCGCGCATTGCCAGCAGATTGCATCTGCCTTTTGCGACGAGCTTGTCAACAACGGCACGACGACGGCTGCTGCGTATTGCTCGGTTCATCCGGGCTCGGTGGATGCCCTGATGGCGGAGGCCGCTCGCCGCAATATGCTGATGATTGCTGGGAAGGTCATGATGGATCGCAATGCGCCCGAGGGTCTTCTGGACACAGCGGAAACCTCCTATCGGGATACGACCGCGCTTATCCGTCGATGGCACGGCGCTGGTCGAGGTCGCATCGCCATTACGCCCCGATTTGCGATTACCTCCACACCCGCACAATTGGAAGCGGCCGGCCTACTGGTCAAGGAATGGCCCGACCTTCACATCCAGACACACCTTTCGGAGAATCGGGATGAGATCCGTTACAGTTGCGAGCTCTACCCCGGCGCCAGGGACTACACGGATATCTACGCCAACTATGGGCTCCTGCATTCAAAAACACTGCTCGGTCACTGCATTTACCTGAGCGAGCGCGAGCGCGATGTCCTTTCGGAAACAGGCGCAGTGGCTGTGCATTGTCCAACGTCAAACCTGTTTCTCGGCTCGGGTCTTTTTCCACTCGAAGAACTATCCAGGCGCAGTCGGGCGGTTCGCACAGGTGTCGCGACGGATGTCGGCGCTGGCACGAGTTTTTCGATGCTGCGTACGATGGACGAAGCCTACAAGATCCAACAGTTGCTGGGCGCGCGGCTCAACCCGTTAAAGAGCTTCCACGATATGACCCTCGGCAATGCGGTGTGCCTCGGGTGCAATGACCGCATCGGGACACTGGCCGTTGGCGGTGACGCCGACCTTGTTGTCCTGGATTCGTCTGCGACATCTCTGATGGCATTAAGGATGGCCAAGGTGAGCAGCCTTGCGGAAGAGCTTTTCATGCTCCAGACGCTCGGCGACGATCGCGCGGTCGTTGAGACCTATATTGCCGGCAACGCTTCCAAGTCGTCGCGATCTCGCCCGGAGAGCCGTTCCGCCCAAGAATCACTAGAGGCACGACCATGTTGAACTGGGCTATTGCCGGAACAAGCTTCATTTCCACCACGATTGCCGACCGCATTGCCGCGAGTGCAGGATCGCAGTGCATGCATGTGTTCGGTCGAAATCCTGCGCGAACGGCTGTCTTTGCATCGCGCTACGGCTGCGCGGCCACGACAGATTTCGACATGATTTTAAACGATCCTGCGGTCGATATCGTTTATGTCGGCCTTCCGAATGACGTACACTACGCGTTTTGCGAGCGCGCCTTGCACCATGGAAAGGCCGTCCTTTGCGAGAAGTCGCTGACCACCCGTTGGGACGACGCTCAGCTGCTTTTCGCAGCGGCGCAGAGGTCTGGCCGATTGTTCATGGAGGGCTTTGCGTATTTCCATCATCCGCTAATCGCGAGCTTACAGACCGTTCTTCGCGAAGGCCGGGCCGGCAAGCTGAAATACGTGCAGGCAAGCTATAGCGCAGACATCGTCAAGTTCGCAAATCCCGCAGGAGGCGGCTCGATATTCAATCTTGGGTGCTATCCCGTATCGCTTCTCCAACTCGTCATCCAGACTGTCTTCGGCCCAGAGGTGTTTACGCGCGGCGAGATAACCGGCGCCGGTTTTAATGCCGACGGCGGTCCGATCACCGAGGCTTCTCTCACGATCCGGTACGAGCAAGGGCTTCTGGCGTCCATTCACAGCAGTGACACCTTTGGCCTGCGGAGCGATCTTTCCATTCACGGCGAGATTGGAACAATCGTATTCAAAACGAACCCTTGGCTACCCGAAGCCGGCATCAATCGAATGGAACTGCAGCACCATGACGGGCGCGTAGAGGTCATCGACGTCGAATCCGAACTCGATGGCTTCGGACACCAGATCCGCAACGCCGAAGACAGTTTTAAGGCCAACCGGGCGGTGCCGTTGTCCCCCGCAAGGTCGATCCACGATTCACTTGAGATCATGCAGGTCCTGACGTCTTGGCACCAAGCCTGCGAACGCGGCTCCAAGCCTTAGAGCAAGCCGCTAGTCCAATATTTCACGAACCCGGAGACTATTATGCACACAAACAATGCACACGATCACATCCGTCAGAAGGCCGGCATTGATCAGCTCGACATCGCTTTGATTCTGGGATCCGGACTCAGTGCGGTGGCAGATCTGATTGACGGAATCAGTATCGACTATGCGGAACTCGCCGGTTTTCATGTCGGCGGCGTTTCTGGCCATCGCCCCACGATGAAGGTCGGGACCTATGGCACCCTGAAGGTGGCAATCCTGGGAGGTCGTTCGCATTACTACGAGCAAGGCGTCGCTGACGTGATGCGCCAGCCTCTGGAAACGCTTAAGGATTTGAACGTCAAACAATTGGTTCTCACCAATTCGGCTGGTTCATTGCTGGGAGACATCGGTCCGGGTTCGCTGATGCTGCTTGACGATCACATCAACTTCTCCGGTCTCAATCCTCTGATCGGTGAAACAACGGACAAGCGCTTCGTCGACATGACTGTCGCGTATGATAGTGATATCCGCAGCGACATTGCACTGGCCGCAGGAGCCGCTGACATAAGCCTTCATCCGGGTGTCTATGCTTGGTTCTCTGGCCCTTCGTTTGAGACGCCAGCAGAAATCCGCGCGGCTCGGATACTCGGCGCAACGGCCGTCGGCATGTCGACCGTCCCGGAAGTCATCCTGGCCAGGTTCCTTGGTATTCCCGTTGCCGCGATCTCCGCGATTACCAATTTCGGTGCTGGTATGGCGGATGAACATTTGAGCCACGAACACACAAAAAAAGGTGCCGCGCTTGCGGCAGAGAACCTCACCAAACTGATCAAGACCTATCTTGACCACCAGAGCGATCGTCATGGGGGTCGCAGTAAATGACGCGCGCGATCGTTATTGTGCTGGATTCAGTCGGGATCGGAGGCGCGAGGGATGCCCACAAATATGGCGACACCGGCGCCAACACGGTTGGACATATTCTCGAGGCGTGCAACGAAGGTCGGGCCGACCGCGCGGGACTGCGGCAAGGCCCGCTTGAAATCCCCAATCTGGCAAAGATGGGCCTGCTCCATACGCTCTCCCTTGCCAATCCCGGAGTCTTTTCCACGCCGGAGTTCGAGCCGGAGGCAATCTGGGGTGCGGGGCATGAAATTTCAGGCGGCAAGGACACGCCATCCGGGCATTGGGAACTGTGCGGCGTGCCGGTCACCGAACCTTGGACACACTTTCCCGCAACGCAACCCTCGTTTCCCCCAGATCTGGTCAGCAGGATCATTGATGTCTGTGGCCTGCCAGGGATCCTTGGAGACAAGCATGCATCCGGAATGGACGTGATCTTGGACTTCGGTATCGAACATATGCGTTCGGGGAAGCCGATCTGCTACACGTCGGCCGACTCGGTGTTTCAAATTGCGGCGCATGAGCAGAGTTTCGGTCTTGCGCGCCTCTATGACCTTTGTGCGAAAGTGTTCGAGATCACAGCCCCGATGCGAGTGGGACGCGTCATCGCCAGACCGTTTCTGGGGGGCAGCCCTGCCACTTTCTGGAGAACGGCAAACCGCAAGGATTTCACTGTCGAACCGCCGGATGCCACGATATTCGACCTTGCGCTTGCTGCCGGGAGAAGCACGTCTTCGGTGGGAAAGATCGGCGACATCTTCAGCTACCGCGGCGTTGCGCGAAGCGCCAAGGCCGCCGACAATATGGCGATGTTCGACGTGATGCTCAAGGCGATCAGGGAATTGCCGGAGGGCGGATATTTGATGGCCAACTTTGTCGATTTCGACAGCGAGTTTGGACATCGCCGGGATGTTGCTGGCTATGCCCACGCGCTTGAGGCCTTCGACAGGCGATTGCCCGAGCTGTCGTCTGCCATTGCCGACGACGATCTTGTGATCATCACCGCCGACCACGGCAATGATCCAACCTTTTCGGGCAGTGATCACACCCGTGAGTGCGTTCCCATCCTTATCCGTCTGTCGGATCGAAAAGGGACGATTGGTGCCCGTCAGATGGCGGATGTGGGTGCCAGCGTTTGTGACTATCTCGACATCCCCTCGCCAGCATACGGCAGCAGTTTTCTTTGACCTACGAACGCATCATCGATGATGAACCTGGAGTTTGATAATGAATGACGTGACTATTGCGCCGGAGCAAGACATCGAAAGCGGCCGCCGAAAGATCGACTGGGCGCGGGCCCATATGCCTATTCTCGCGGGTATCAAATCACGATTTGAGAAGGAGCTGCCGTTCAAGGGCCTCCGCATCGGGATTTGCCTGCATGTCGAGGCGAAGACGGGTGTCTGGCTCGACGCACTCACCGCCGGCGGTGCCGAGATCGTTATTACCGGTAGTCCCGGCTCAACACAGGATGATGTTGCCAAAGCCTTGAACGCCCACAAATCCATCACAGTATTGGGAAGCAAGGCCGACAGCCGAGATATTCATGACGCTCATTGCCGTGAGGTGCTTCGTTCGAACCCTGACATCATTGCCGACAACGGCGCAGATGTCCTGACGCTGCTTGCAACCGAGGCCGAGTTTGAAGCTCTGCGCGATACGATCAGGGGAAGTACCGAGGAAACCACGACCGGCGCCTTCCGTCTTCGCGAAAACAATATTGACCTCAGATTTGCGACTTGGGTCATCAACGACACCCAGGCCAAGAGAATAGTCGAAAATCGCTACGGCGTTGGGAGTTCGGTGGTTGACGGGGTGATGCGGGCGACGAATGTCATGCTCCACGGCAAGACTGTGGTGGTGGTTGGCTACGGCTATTGCGGTTCTGGCGTTGCCCAGCGACTGCGTGGCATGGGCGCCCATGTCACAGTGGTCGAGCGCGATCCGATGCGCCGCCTCGAGGCCCATCTGGAAGGCTTTCGGACCGCTGATCTCGACGAATGCCTCGGTGAGGCGCAGATTCTAATCACTGTAACCGGCCGTGACGGTGCCCTGACGTTCGGTGCAATGAAGCAACTACGGGACGGCTGCATCTTGGCCAATGCTGGCCATTTTTCGTCCGAGATCGAGGTCGGTGCGCTGGAACGAGCGGCGGTGTCGATCAGGCATTGCCGGGACGGCGTGAAGGAGTATCACCTTTCCAGCGGCAAACGGATTTTCCTCATTACCGACGGCAACCTCGTCAACCTTGCCGCTGGAGATGGAAACCCAATTGAGATCATGGATCTGGGGCTTGCTCTTCAGTCGCTGAGCTTGGAGCAAATGGCGCTGCACGGCCGACGTGTGCCCTTCGGCGTTCACCCCGTTTCCCCCCTGATCGAAAAAGACGTATGTTCTCTCGCACTCCGCGCGTGGGTTTAAGTCTCATTCGTCCGGCTCGGGTCGTCGTTTTGATGCGCGGCAGCGGTGATGCACTTGGTCCTTCTCACCCTCTAATCCCTGGGTGAGTTGGGCTTATGCTCGTTACGCGACGCCACGTAGCGCAAGCCCGACTGTTCGATCTGAAGGTCTAGGCTGCAAGAAGGCGCGTCTGCCGCAAAGAGCCGCTGTCGAGTGTGCTTGCGTGGATCCGCCATGATCGTTTCATCACCTGCGCGCGGATCATTGTGGTGATCAGTTTCTCGCGTTCAGAGACGAATCCGACCCCGGCCATGTCCGCTCTACGCTTCAGAAAGGCCATGTCCAGGGATACCCTAGCACTGTCAAACCTCATGAAAGGCGAGAGACATTCCTTTTTTCAAGGCATCTTTTCTGGATTTGGACCGATCGACGTCAGAGCGACGATTAACAAGAATGACTTGTGACCAGAGGCACTGATTTCTCGACTCATCGTTGATCGTTAGCATCCCTTTGAGTGGAGTTTCCGCAGGCTCGACTACGGATCTCACCACCAGGAAAATGTTCAGGTATTTCGAGAGCCCACTCATGATGATGTAGTTGCCCTTAGAAAACACGTAGCCGTCACAATCTGCGGAGCCGCCCTCGACTTTGGCGCGAAGCACAAAACTGGTGAAGAACGGCTCCTTGGAAAACTTGATGGCAACGAATTTGGGATCAAGCAATTTGGGTGGTATCTGGTGGTAGATGCCATAGACGCCATCGTAATCTCTTAAACGCTTTTGCGTCCCTTCGTTCTCACCCATCTCAGCAAGCGCGAATTTGTAATTGTCCACCTTCTCGGCAATGTGCAACGGCGGGAGCACGGCAAGCAGAACATCAAGCATGCCATGTTTCACCAACGTGGCGTGCTTGGCTTTTACGGGATTTCGCAGCCAGTTTTGAAGTGAGCGCCTCGGTATGATGGCGTCGGAAACCGCCCAAAGTTCATTGGACCTACCCGCAGAGATATACTGCTGTATGACGCTCAGTTTCCTTTCCACGCTCTTCAGTTCATCCATTCCCAAGAGATACTTCGCAGGGACATTCATCTGTGACCGCCTCCGATCGTGCAGTTTCCGGAAAAATTACGTGGCTTCGGAAAAATTTCGTCTGTCAATCGGCTTGGTAACGGGACCCCCTATCGGCTCCCAAGAGGGACCCCTGCCTCTGGTTGCATAGGGTCAGCGCGCGTAGGCCTGGAGCTTTCAATCTAGCGCAGGGCCTGCGGGCGCGGATTGTTTGTCTTTTCGGCTTTAGCTTTGAGAGCGGTTCTTAAAGCGCCATGATTCATTTCCGGTTTCGACGATCTCGCAGTGGTGTGTGAGCCTGTCGAGCAGAGCGGCGGTCATCTTTGCGTCGCCAAACACGGCAGGCCACTCGCCGAAGGCCAGGTTGGTGGTGACTATGAT
>NZ_FMUD01000007.1:0-193386 GCF_900100825.1 Agrobacterium sp. DSM 25558
CTATAGTTGTATTAATGGATACATAATATAGCTTTACAAATTTAATAAATTTTAAACTATAGTAATAGATCATATCTATTAGAGTATGGGTCGAAATATATTGGCCGTGAGCAAGTTTCTTCAATGTCTTGCGGCTGAGAGCCAATTTCAATCTCCATACATATTATGCATGCAGCAATTTATATCTGAAAATACAATTTGGCGGTTGGAATATTCCGCATCGGGAGGTCATTCATGAAGATATCCATAGGTGTTGTTCTAGCCGGTCTGTCGGGTATCATGTTGCTCGTCGCAGGCGTGCAGGGAAGTTTCTCTATTTCCTCGCTTAACCAGATCAGAAGCGGCATCGACACCATCGTCGGTGATCGCGTTCCGGCTTTCATTCTGCTGGGTAAGGTCAGTGCGGAAGTCAGCAATGTCCGTGATGCGCAGGCCTCCATCGTGAGCGCGACGCCCGATAGCTGGCCGCAATTTGAAACGCAGATGCAAAAAGCCCGCACCGCATTGGATGCTGACTTTCGTCAGTACCAGGAATACATCGTGGACGAAGCAGACCGCAGGCTCTTCTTGGATTTCAGCGAAAAGTGGCGGGTCGCGGATGGCCGCTGGAACGATGTGAAGACATTGCTGACAAGCGGCAAAATCGACAAGGCAAGGTCCAGCTTTGTCGGTGAAGCACTGACAGCCTTTAACGATGCCAAGACTGTTCTCCAAAGCGCCGTTGACGATATGGAGAGCGACGTCCGGAATGAAGGGGCGTCAACGACTGATATTGCGGAGACCGCTGCCGAACTCAACTATATTTCCCTTGCTGCCGCCCTCGCCATCGGTGCGGCTGCCGCGCTCTTTGGAAATTTCCATCTCGCAAGACCGCTGGTGCGGATGACGAATGTCATGCGACGCCTGTCGGACGGTGACTCGGATATCGTCGTTCCCGCACGCGGACGAAAAGATGAAATCGGTGCCATGGCCGAAGCCGTGGAAATATTCCGCCTCGCTGCCATCGAAAATAAGCGTCTCGGGGCGCTGGCCGAGACTGATCGCACGCGGGCTGAGGTCGAGCGACTGGCTGCACAGCAGAAGGCTGAAGCCGATGCAGATGAACGATTGAGAGCTGCAACGTCTGGACTGGCGGATGGGTTAAAGCGTCTGGCATCTGGCGATCTGGCTTTTCAGATCAACGACGTCTTTGCGCCGGATTTCGAAACTCTGCGACACGACTTCAACCGTTCGCTGAAGCAGCTGGGTGCCACACTGTCTGAAATCTCGCATTCCATCGATACCATGAATGATGGAACCCGTGAGATTGCCCACGGCTCCGTGGACCTTTCGAAGCGCACGGAGCAGCAGGCCGCAACGCTTGAAGAGACGGCTGCTGCGCTTGATGAGATAACGGTGAACGTCGCCAGCTCCACCAAGCGTGTCCATGAGGCAAGAGGGGCCGCGACGGAAGCAAACCGCGCCGCCAAACTATCGGGAGACGTAGTGGCCACCGCAGTGGATGCCATGCAGCGTATCGAGCAATCATCCGGGCAGATTTCCAACATCATCGTGGTGATCGACGAGATTGCGTTCCAAACCAATCTTCTGGCACTGAACGCGGGTGTCGAGGCAGCGCGTGCGGGTGAGGCGGGCAAAGGCTTCGCGGTCGTCGCACAAGAGGTGCGCGAACTCGCCCAACGTTCGGCAAAGGCCGCCAAGGAGATCAAGGAACTCATCAGCAAGTCATCGGTGGAGGTTGAAAATGGTGTCAAGCTCGTGCAGCAGACGGGCGAAGCGCTGAAAACCATCGAAAGCCATGTCACCGTGATGAACGAACACATGGGAGCGATTGCGACCTCCGCTCAGGAGCAGGCGACAGGCCTTGCGGAACTGAACACCGCCGTCAACCAGATGGACCAGACGACTCAGCAGAATGCTGCGATGGTCGAAGAAACGACATCTGCAACATCGGCGCTTGCCAGCGAAAGCGATAAGCTGCGCACCTTGCTGCAAAAATTCCAGCTCGTCGCACAGGGATCGCACGGGCGGGATAACGGTGCCTACGAGATGCGGCGCGCCAGCTAAGTCTGGGCCTTCCCGTCACTCTGTCCGCATGGGCCTAAAGCTCATGCGGTGCAGCGGGCAGGGGCCATTGGCCTCGATGGCACGCAGATGCGTCGGTGTGCCATATCCCACATGGGCTTCGAAACCATAGGCCGGGTGAATCAATCCGGCCCTTTCCATCATCCGGTCTCTGGTGACCTTGGCGATGATGGAGGCGGCGGCAATGGAGACGGAACGACCGTCACCCTTGATAACAGCCTTCGCATCACACAAAAGACCCGGAGGAATATCGCGTCCATCGGCCAGTACGAGGGCAGGTGTTAGGTGAAGTCCGAGCACGGCACGACGCATGGCATCCAGGCTAGCCCGCAATATGTTCATGCGGTCGATCAGGACTGGACCGGATGAGGCGACAGACACGATGGATGTTTCCAGGATTTTCTCGAACAGAACCTCTCTTCGGGCTTTGGAAAGCTTTTTCGAATCATTCAGTCCCTCAGGAATATTCTCAGGATCGAGAATGACAGCAGCGGCAACCACAGGACCGGCCAATGGCCCACGTCCTGCTTCATCCGTGCCAGCCACCGGCCACTGACCGCGTTTCCTGGCCTCACGTTCCAGACTGAAATCCGGGCCGGTATCGATCATGTCAAAAAGTGCAGGAGAATCGGATGCTGTGCGTTGCTTCATGCGGCGGAAACTCGCACAGGCAACCGATCTCCCGCAAGCCCCCGGTCGCAGGGCGTTCGCAACAGCCACGGGGCGGAGGCCGTTACATGAGGTCTTATGACCTCTGGCTCTTTAAATTGGGGCAAAAGAGCAAAACGCATGCGAGGCGGCAGATTACCGGGGGCATAATCCGTAGCGCAGGGCATAGACGCTACGGATATTCTTGAAACATCAGCCCTCATGGCATGATGCCTTTTTCGTATTCCAGTCAGTCGCGACTGTTCGGGTCGAACAAACTGGTAGGGCTCGTCAAAGCAATGAAAGCTGCACGCCTGCACCTCCCGGAGCGATGAACAGATCATCGCGAAGGTGGATTCCGCGGCGGATCAGGCCAAGCCTTTTCGTTGCCATCTCGAAGCGGCGGCCAATCTGCCAGGCATAGGGTCCGGCCCCTTTCATCCGCTTTCCGAATTCGGCGTCATAATCCTTGCCATCGCGCATGGAGCGCACCAGTGACATGACATGCTGGTAGCGATGCGGATAGCTGCGCAGCAACCATTCGCGAAACAGCGGACTGACTTCCAGTGGCAGACGCAACAGTACATAGGACGCCTCTGTCGCACCGGCTGCCTTTCCAGCCTCCAACACCCGCTCGATCTCGTGGTCGTTAAGGGCCGGAATGACCGGAGCCATCATCACGGCAACCGGAATACCAGCCTCCGTCAGTGTCTTGATCGCTTCCAACCGTTTGGTGGGTGTCGATGCGCGCGGCTCCATGCTGCGAGCGAGCTTGCGATCCAGTGTCGTCACCGAAATACCCACCTTCACCAGCCCCTTGGCGGCCATGGGCGCAAGAATGTCGATGTCGCGGGTGATCAGCCCGGATTTGGTGACGATGGCGACGGGATGCTCGGCCTTTGCCAGCACTTCGAGGATCTGCCGCATGATGCGCCATTCCCGCTCGATCGGCTGATAAGGATCGGTATTGGTGCCGATGGCAATCACCCGCGCCTTGTACCCCGGCTTGCCCAGTTCCCGTTCCAGAAGCTTTGCGGCATCCGGCTTGGCAAATAGCTTCGCCTCGAAATCCAGACCAGCAGACAGGCCCATATAGCTATGGCTTGGCCTTGCGAAACAATAGATGCAGCCATGCTCGCAGCCGCGATAGGGGTTTATGGAGCGGTCGAAGGGAATGTCGGGTGAATCGTTACGGGTAATGATGGTGCGGGGTTTTTCCACCTGCACTTCGGTGCGAAACTCCGGCAGTTCCTCAATGATCTGCCAGCCATCATCGACAGGCTCGTGCTGCAAAGTCTCAAAGCGTCCACCGGGATTGATGCCCGCGCCACGTCCACGACGTCGGTCGATCTCAATCCGCAGGCCCGATGCATCGGCCAGCGCATTGGCGATATCTGGCGTATGGCCCGGCTGAAAAGCAGCCTGCCCGGAAAGCACATGTTGTCTCATCTGGATGCTCCTGACCGGCATGAACCGGCTTGGTGGATGCATCGATTCTTAAACCACGAATGAGAACATTACAAGAACAAAATGTCGAAACGCGCGATAGCTATTTCTTTTGCATTGCGGTAGGAATTTTATCGATGAAATGTTGTGGCGGCGCAGGCTTTGCTATTTTATCGATCATAGGGATCACAAGCAGATAGACATATGCTGACAGTCATCATGGAATGCCGGGATCAGGAGCCGGAGCTTGCTCATACCCTTTCCACGCTCGTTTCGGGTGCCGTGGAGGGGCTGATCAGTGACGTCATCGTGTTGGATCACGCCTCCAGCGACGGCTCGGAGCGTGTGGCTGAAGCCGCTGGCTGCCGGTTTTATACGGAATGGGACATCAGAGATATCATCGCCTCGGCACGCGGCGAGTGGATATTGATGATGGAGCCGGGCAGCCGCCCGCAAAGCGGCTGGATCGCTGACATCAGCGAATATACGGCGCTTGGTAAGATGCCGGCACGCTTTGCTCCCTCGCGCCACTACCGCCCATCGTTTCTGTCGCGTTTCATACGGCGTAGGCCGCCGCTGGAATATGGCCTGCTGTTAGCCAAGCAGGAAGCGCTGTCGATCGCCAAGTCCGGCATGCCGCTCGATCATTTCCCCAAATCGCAGAAAACCCGTCGCCTCAGCGCCGAGCTCATACCCTCATGGGTGCTGCGCGCGGCGCGGTAGTTAGCCTTGCGCCTTGCCGCGCTTCAGGTGCTCGTCCAGACGCGGCATGATTTCCACGAAATTGCAGGGCATGTGGCGGTAATCCAGCTGCGCCTTCAAGATTCCGTCCCATGCATCCTTGCAGGCACCGGGAGAGCCGGGCAGCACGAAAATGAAGGTAGAGTTGGCAAGTCCAGCCGTTGCGCGCGACTGGATGGTGGACGTGTTGATCTTGTCATAGGAGATGCGGTGGAAAACGGCAGAAAAGCCATCCATGCGCTTCTCGAACAGAGGCTCCAGCGCGTCCGGCGTCACGTCCCGCCCGGTAAAGCCGGTGCCGCCGGTGGTGATGACGACGTCTATCTCGTCGGATAGCGTCCAGTCCCGCACCTGTGCCTGAATGGCTGCCGTGTCATCCGCCACGATGGCGCGGTCCACCAGAAGATGACCAGCCTCGGTAATGCGAGCGACAAGGGTATCGCCGGATTTGTCGTCTGCCATCGTGCGGGTGTCGGAGACGGTCAGAACCGCAATGCCGACGGGAATAAATGCTCTTTCAACAGTCATCTCAAAGGTCCGCCCATGGTTTTCGTTGCCTGAACATACCAGCCGGGACGGTATTGGCGAAGCGTGTTGGCCGCAGTTTCAGCATCCTGCACCGTCGCGAAAAGCCCGAAACAGGTCGCACCGGAACCGGACATACGCACCAGTTCAGCACCGGCCTGTAACAGCAGGTCAGATGCCTCGCCGATTTCGGTCAAAACCGCCCGCGCTGGCGGCTCGAGATCATTGCGGCTTTTGCCGATAAAGGCCATCCATGGTGCATCGCCACGTTCTTCCAAAGTAGGATTCTTCTTGCTCGTCAGGCGCTTGAAAATCTCCGGTGTCGAGACACCTTTTAGTGGATTGACGAGAACGAGGTTCAGCACCGGCATGTCATGGAGCATTTCGATGTCTTCACCAATGCCGCGTGCAATCAGCGGCTGACTGGCAAGGCACATCGGCACATCGGCCCCCAGTTTAAGGGCGATCTCAGCGAGTTTTCCGGGTGCTAATGCGATGTTCCAGTGGCGACACAGACCACGCAAAGTGGCAGCCGCATCCGCCGATCCACCACCGATTCCCGATGAAACGGGCAGATTTTTCTCAAGATGAATGGCAACCGGCCGAAATTCGGGCCCGGATGCCTGACGCAGCAAATCCCGCGCCTTGAGCACCAGATTGTCTCCGGCATCGCTTTGCATGAGAGTGTGGGAGAATGGTCCGGAGATGGAAAAACGATCTTCCAGCGCGTCTTCAATGTGAACGACGTCGCCCACTTCAGTAAACGTCACCAGCATTTCGAGCAGATGATACCCATCTGCCCGCTGACCTGTCACATGCAGTGCGAGATTGATTTTGGCAGGAGCGGCCTCTGTCGTTTCGACCGCTCCTATAGGCTTATGCGAGAGCATAACGCCTCAGGATTTCTTATCCGGGGCAGGGGCCGGTGCCGCGGGTGGCTGTGGTGTGGCCTGATCCTTCTTGGCGGTGTTCTGCGCGTCTTTTTCCAGCGGCGGCAGACCGTTGGCGATCTTTTCCTTCACCTTGGCCTTATCCACATCGTCGCTATCGCCGATCAGCGCCCGGTTCCACTGATAGACCGCTTCGATCTTGCGGCCCACACGCCAATAGGCGTCGCCCAGATGATCGTTGATGGTCGGGTCGCCAGCGCGCAACTCGATAGCCCGCTCCAGTTCCGTCACTGATTCATCGAATGCGCCGAGGCGGAAATGCGCCCAGCCAAGCGAATCGACGATGTAGCCATCATTCGGACGAAGCTCGACGGCACGGCGGATCATGTCGATCCCCTCATCGAGGTTCATATTCTTGTCCACCCAGGAATAGCCCAGATAATTCAGGACCTGGGGCTGCTCAGGGTTGAGTTCCAACGCCCGTTTGAAGTTGGGTTCCGCCTTGTCCCACTGCTTCAGGCGCTCATAGGCAATGGCACGCTGAAAAAAGATGGTCCAATCGGTCTTCTTCGGCACGGCACCGATGACCTCGACGGCCTTGTCATAATTTGCAGCCATGGCTGCGTAGTCCTTGGCATCGGACAAGACCGAGCCGTAGGCAAGGTAGGAGCGAATGTCGGTTGGATCGGAGTCGAGCAATGATTTGAGGTGCTTGCGCGCCTCTTCCACCTTGTCCGTCTGCGCCAGCGTCAGGCCAAGCTGCAATTCGGAGATGCGGTGCATCGGCGAATCCGCCGGCACTTCGCGGTAGAACGCAATGGCGCGGTCCGGCTGCTTCTGCGCTTCGGCAAGACCACCGAGCAGGATCAGCGTATCGGCGCTTTTCGGATCGAGCGCACGCGATGTCTGAAGGTAAAGGGTGACGATTTCTTCCGCGCCTTCGCGGTTTAGAGCGCCAGCGATGGAGAACATCACGGATGCCGCACCTTCTTCAGCAGTTTCAACCTGCTGATCGGGCTTTTCACCCTTTTCGATGCTCTGGCGCAAAGCCTTCAGCGGCGCATAGTTTGGCGCGAATGTATCGCCAACGGCAATGGTGTCCAGCGCCTTCTGCTTGTTGCCAGCCTTGGCCTCCAGCCGGGCCAATGCCATCACGGCGCGCATGTAAGTATCAGTCGCGGTCGCACCACCTTCGCGGTCCGCCACGGCATCGTTCAGGCTTTTGCGGGCAGCTTCGGTGTTACCCGTAACCAGCGCGATGGCACCGGCGTGGTATTTCTGGAAGATCGAAATCCAGCCTGGTCCCTTCATACCGTTGACGAGAGCCAGGGCTTCCTTGCCTTTGCCAGCACCGGCACGCGCCCATGCGGTCAGCAGCGTGTTGACCATGCGGTCCAGATCGTTGGGGCCGGTATATTTCAGGATTTTTTCCGCAGCGGAAAATTCCTTGTGCTTGATGGCAGCCAGAGCACGAATGATGGTGGTCACGCGCTCTACGGACGAATCGTCCTTTAGCGAATCAGCAATCTTCGCACCGGCTTCGAAATCACCACTCAGCAACTGTGCGATCATCAGGCGCTGACGAATTTCCACATTGGCCGTGTCGAATTCCAGGGCTTTTTGGTAGAGCGTGATGGCGGTGGCGAAATCCTGATCCACATCGGCTGTGCGGGCTGCCAGAAACGCGCCGGAGAAAGTGTTGACCTTTGCGGGGTCGAAAGTCACCGTTTCCTGAGCCTTTTCGGCAGGTTTCGTCTCGGCAAAGGCGGCGGTTGGGCCAGCGCTTATGGAGAGTACGGCAATGAAGGCCGCGCCACAGAGAAGACGAAATGCTGGTTTGCGCCGCATAAAGGAACCTTTGCTTTTGTGCATATGCACCGAAATTTCCGCTGCCGCCTTACAGTTCGGCGCAAGCGGATGCACCTTGACGCTGTAATGCTTGAACTGGATTGTCCTGCCCGAACCGAAACGATTCAGGCGATGACGCACCACGTCACGACAGAATGGCTTTTTTGAAGCAAGCCCGCAAGAAATTCTGCGCCTGATATTCGATTTGTGAGATGTTGGCATCGCGAAATGGATGAATGGTTTCGCGACGCCTGAAAGCCTTCAATTCACCCGGTCGATGCAGAAGTCGATTACTTCCATCAGCGCGTTTTTCCAAGGGCTCTGCGGCAGAGGTGCCAGCGCATCACGGGCAATGGTGCCGTAATGGTTGGCGCGCGTAATGGTATCCGCAAGACCATTATACTTCCTGATGAGGCCGAGTGCCGTCTCCAGATTTTCATCAGTGCTCTCGCCGTTTTCAATCGCCCGCTTCCAGAAAGCGCGCTCTTCCACCGTGCCGCGACGATAGGACAGGATAACGGGAAGCGTGATTTTGCCTTCGCGGAAATCGTCGCCGGTGTTCTTGCCCAGATCGGCGGACTTGCCGCCATAATCCAGCACATCATCCACCAGCTGGAAGGCAAGGCCAAGATTCATGCCGTAGGATTTCAGCGCGCTGCGGGTCGCCTTGTCGGTTTTGGCAACGATGGGGCCGACTTCGGCGGCGGCGGCAAACAGCGCTGCGGTCTTGGCGCGAATGACCTGAAGGTAGTCGTCTTCGGTCGTTTCCATGTTCTTGGCGACGGAAAGCTGAAGAACTTCGCCCTCGGCAATGACGGAGGCCGCTGTGGACAGCACATCCAGTGCATCCAGCGAGCCGACTTCCACCATCATCCGGAAGGCCTGGCCGAGAAGAAAGTCACCGACCAAAACGCTGGCCTGATTGCCCCAGATGGTGCGGGCCGTGGATTTACCGCGGCGCAGATCACTCTCATCCACCACGTCGTCATGCAGCAGGGTGGCGGTGTGCATGAACTCGACGCTGGTCGCCAGCTTGATGTGGTGGTCGCCCCTGTAATCGAACATTGCGGCGGATGCGAGGGTCAGCATGGGGCGTAGACGTTTTCCACCCGATGAGATCAGGTGGTTGGCCACTTCGGGTATCATCTGGACATCTGAACCGGCCTTGGAAAGAATAAGCTGGTTAACCCTTTCCATGTCAGGAAGGGTCAGGTCGACAAGCGGCTTGACGGATGCGAGTTTGTTTTTGCTTTCTTCAAGCGGTATGACGACGCCCAACGGTCCGGACTCCTGTTCACTATTGGGGCCGACAATAGAAAGCGTCGATGGAAGCGGCAAGGGGCGAATTGCCTCACACCGTTCAAAAAGATGGGATTTAGGGTGGAAACTGACCTATGCGTGAACTGATCCGTACAAACAATGCCGTTCTTCTGTCCTTCTCGGAGAGCCTGATGAAAGACGCCGGCATCCACTGCCTCATCGCCGATCAAGGCATGAGCATTCTTGAAGGTTCGCTCGGGCTTCTTCCCCGCCGTTTTCTGGTCGAGGAAGAGCGCGGCGACGAGGCACGCCGCATTCTGACCGATGCCGGGCTTGCCGACGAGCTTCGCGACGAAAAGGCTTGAAAACCCATGGCAGCCACCGTTTCCGAAACAGTCGATGCGTTTCATCGCGGTCGCTTTCAGATTTTACAGCCAAAGGGCAGGGGCCACAGGGCAGGCATGGATGCCATGCTGCTGGCCTCTCTCGTAGCCGATGACGCGCCGTGTCGTGTTGCCGACCTGGGTGCCGGTGCCGGTGCCGCAGGGATGGCGGTGGCGTCACGTCTTTCAAAAGCTGACGTCACGCTGTTTGAGTTTTCGCCGGAAATGGTCGATTTTGCGCAGCGAAGCCTACTGCTTTCGGCGAACGCTATTTTTGCAAATCGTATCCGCGTCCAACAGGCGGATGTCACCCTGCGCGCCAATGCCCGCAGGGAAGCAGGGCTACTCGACAACCATTTCCACCACGTCATCATGAACCCACCCTATAACGACGCAGGCGACCGCAAAACGCCCGATGCGTTAAAAGCCGCAGCCCATGCCATGACGGACGATCTGTTCGAAAACTGGCTGAGAACCGCCGCCGCCATCATGGTGCCAGGTGGTCAACTCTCCCTGATCACCCGCCCTCAATCCATAGCCGACATCATCACCGCCTGCGGTCGCCGCTTCGGCGGCCTGGAAATCACCCTCATCCACCCAAGGGCCGGCGAAGACGCAGTGCGAATGCTCGTCACCGCCATCAAGGGCTCCCGAGCACGCCTCACTTTCCGCGCGCCGCTGACCATGCACGTAGATGAGAGCCACGCCTTTTTGTCGGTGGTGGATGATTTGAGCAATGGGCGGGTGGGGTATGGACGGAATGATGCAAGCACGCCAGGCAAGCGGCAGCTAGCCTCATCCTGAGTTCCGTAGCCTAGCCGCGGAGTAGCATCCGCAGTTGTGTCCTAAGAGGCAGGGCTCGACGGTAGCAGCCCTCATCCTGAGGCGCGGAGGCAAAGCCGGAGCCTCGAAGGACGAGGGTTGCGGGCTATCCACTTCAATCGTTGCAAATACCCATAGTTTTCAGTGTTGAAATGGTTTTGCAGACACAGCAAAATTCTCGCTATGGAAGTAACCGTATATATCGTTCGTTGCTGCGATGGATCATATTATACCGGGCTGACCAAGCAGTCCGTTGAAGCCCGCGTGTGGGAACACAATGCCGGTATCTATGATGGTTATACCTCGAAACGACGCCCGGTTGAACTGGTGTTTACTGAGACCTCCGACCGCATTGTCGATGCCATCGAGCGTGAGCGCCAGATCAAAGGCTGGTCTCGGCGCAAGAAGGAAGCTTTGATCGCGATGGCCTATGAGTCTCTGCCGGAGCTTTCGCGCAGGGGACCGGCGGTCGCTAAGCAATCATCTTAAAACAGTGGCCGCCCCCGATGGTTCGAGGCTCCGCCCTTCGGGCTGCGCACCTCACCATGAGGGCGGAGAGACGTTGCGGCACCCGACCGCCCCAGTCCTTCGAGGCCCCTGCGGGGCACTTCCTCCTTCAGCAAGCTCAGGATAATGGGTGAGGGCTTCTACCGTGGCGTAACGACTACTTAAGTCGACGGAAACTCATGTAATAAACATCAACATGAAGCCGAGCCACAGACTCAACGCAGCAATCCTCATCCTGAGGTGCGGAGGCGAAGCCGGAGCCTCGAAGGACGAGGATTGCGGGCAAGCAGTATGGGCGGAGAGACGCTGCTTCATCTCAGTCAGCGGTGTCGTAACGCTAGTACTCAGCTGATGCGAGTTCGACGGTAGTAACCCTCATCCATCATCCTGAGCTTGCCGAAGGAGAGGTGCCCCCGCAGGGGCCTCGAAGGACGAGGGTTACGGGAGGTAGTGCATTGGTACACGCATTCCTCACATCGGTGAGGCGCGTGTTACCCAGCCACCCCTCACCAAATTATCACCACGCCCACCATTGTCTTTACCCCCGCCATACCCACATCGGTTCACATAGGAATGACGATGAGGATAAGATGGCTGGATTTTTGAAGCGACTGGTGCCGAAGCGGTTTCGTAAGACGGAGCTGATCATTCCGGTCGTGCGCATGCACGGCGCCATTATGGCAGGCGGCAGTCAGTTTCGTCCGGCGCTCAATCTGGCGTCTTACGCGCCGTTGCTGGACAAGGCTTTCGGCATGAAGGAAGCGCCCGTCGTCGCCATTACGCTGAATTCGCCCGGTGGTTCGCCGGTTCAGTCGCGGATGATTTATAACCGTATCCGCCAGCTGGCCGAGGAAAAGAACAAAAAAGTCCTGATCTTCGTGGAAGATGTGGCGGCATCCGGCGGTTACATGATTGCGCTGGCGGGCGATGAGATCATTGCCGACCCGACCTCTATCGTCGGCTCCATCGGCGTCGTCTCCGGCGGCTTCGGCTTTCCAGAAATGCTGAAGAAGATTGGTGTCGAGCGCCGCGTCTATACCGCAGGACAGAACAAGGCCATTCTTGATCCCTTCCAGCCGGAAAAGGAGGGCGATATCGAATATCTGAGGTCGCTTCAGCTGGAAATCCACAATGTTTTCATCGACATGGTCAAGCTGCGCCGCGGTTCAAAGCTGAAGGACGATCCGGCGCTCTTCTCCGGTCTGTTCTGGACCGGTATGCGCGGTCTTGATCTTGGCCTCATCGATGGTCTTGGTGATATGCGCGATGTCTTGCGCCGTCGTTACGGCGATAAGGTCAAGCTTCAGCTTGTCAGCGGTGCACGCAATTTCTTCGGCAAGAAATTGCCGGGCGTCGATCTGTATGCCCAGTCAATCGCCGCATCCGCCGCTTCGGGGCTTGCGGAAGTGGCGGAAGAAAAGGCATTGTGGGCGCGTTACGGATTTTGATGGACAAACGATAGATGGCCCAATTGATAACGCTCGCCCTGCTCATGTTCGGGGCGATCATTCTTTACAAACGCTTTGTCGGCGATGCGAAAAAACTGTCCGAGAAAACCAAACGGCAGGAAAAAGAGCGCGAGACCGGTGCCACCGGCACGCTGATCAAAGACCCGACGACCGGCGAATACCGCGTCAAGAAGGAAGACGAGGTCTAATCAGACCTCAATTGGCTGGCCTACCAGCCACCGCCTCCACCACCCCCGCCGCCAGACCCAGACGAACCGCCGCCGCCGGAAAAACTCGATGAAGACGAGCTTACCGGTGCCGGTATCGTTGAGGCGATGGTCGATGCCATGGTGGAAGAGAAGCCGCCGATGCGGGTTCCGAAATTGCTGTAGTTACCGCTGTACCATCCAGGCGAATATTCTCCCGCTTTGGCATTCGCCAGCCACGTTTCGAACGTCTCGCTCCAGGGTTTCTCGACGCCTAGCGCCACCGCGTAGGGCAGCAGGGTTTCGAAATGCTGCGGCGACATCTGCGGCGCGCCCTGCATGTTCATCCGGTCTTTTTCAGCAACCGTCAGGTAGAGGCGCAGTCCTTCGATTCCGTCCATAAGCTTGCGCCCCAGCGGTGTGGGCGCGCCCATCAGCATCAGGAACACGAGGTTGGTGGCGATGATACCGGCGACGGACATGATGGCTGGCAAATGCAGCGCCTCTAGCGCTTCCAGCGAGAAGATACTGATCGCACCACCAATACCGGAAATCAGCATGGACCCCACCAGCGCAAGAACGATGATCATCCCCATACGCTTGAGCAGAGAGCCGCCACGCGTCAACGATTTCCCGAAGACAAGTGAAAAAATCGTTCCGACGAAGGACAGGATGCCGATAACGAACATCGCAACGAGGGCTTCAGGTTCGAAATTGCCGAACACGACAACGCCGAAGATGACAATGATGGACAGGACAAAACCCAGCGTGATGAAGCCGGCATTGGCATGGTAATATTTACCGCTGTGCTCCGACTCGATTGCTTTGCGAAAAGCATTGCCGAGCGACACGACCCGTGAGCCATTTTCCTTGTTGATCTCGAATGCCGTGCCCGGTTGATCAACCGTATTGATCAGCGATGCCTCACCCGCCTGTAACTTGCCCTCGATTGGCTTTTTGGTGCGGCGAATGATGAGGGAATTTTTCAAATCCTCCAGCACGACATAGCCTTTGACCGCAAGGTTGAGCGATGCGGCGGAAAACGCCGTCCAGCCACTATCCGAAAACCCGTGATTATCGACGTAGTTGACGAGCGCAGGCGACAATCCCTCCGGCGCATCCCAGCGCGGCACGATAATGCCTTTGGCGGGATCGCGGCCAACGGCTGACCAGGCCCGGTAATAATAAAACAGGATGAGAATGAAACCGGAAACGCCCAGCACCGAGCCCAGATGGTCCTGCAACCACCAGCTCCGCGCCTGCGCAGCCGTCGGCGCGTCGATCGCGCCCTTCGGCAGTTTCACCGCAATCGTCATGCCCTCGCCCTGATAAAAGGGGCGAGTGGAGGCGAAGAAGACCTCGTTGCCCTCGGTCATGATGCGGGCATCCTTGCCGGTCGCGCCAAGCTTTCCGGTAAACACAGCGGTGTCGGTGGGTGACACGTTTTCAGGCAGGGAAACGGTTGCCGAGATGTCGCGCATGGGAAACTGCCAGCCATTGCCGGTCACGTTCCAGGTCAGTTCGTCATAGGTGTCGAAATAGCGGATTTGCCGGTTGGTGGTGTAAGTGATCTGGAAAACATGATCGCCGGTCTGCAAAAACCGGTCGGCGTTGCCGGTATAGATGCGAATGCCGCCATCAATGCTTTCGGTACGCCAATCTTCCGCCGAGCCATCCCGCTCCACCGACAGAACCTTGAAGCCGACCTTGGTGCGGCTGCCGTTCTTGTCCAGCGCATAGAGCGGGAAATCCCGAAAAATACCGCGCTTGATCCTGTTGCCTTCGGAACGAGCCGTGATCGTTTCCGTCACCGTCAGCTCACCGCTTTTGGCGACATCCACCACCGAATGATAGGAGCTGATGAACTCTTCAGCCGCAACCGGCAGGGCCGCGAGCATGAAGACGAAAAGTGCGAGACATCTGGCAGCAATGGTCTTCACGGTCGGCGCGCTCCCTAAAATCAATCCTGTCCGGTTTCGCTGTAATCCACACCTAGTGAAGCCAGCGCCTTCCAGTAACCCGGATAGGTCTTGCCCACGCAAGACGGGTTCTGAATGGCGATGCCGCCGGTCTTCAGGCCTGCCAGCGCAAAACTCATGGCAATGCGGTGATCGTGGAACGTGTCGATGGAAGCAGATACCGTCTGCCCCGCAAGGTCAGGATCAGCATGCACGATGAGGTCGTCTCCGTCTTCCTCGGCCAGCCCTTCGCGGATCGCGTTGAGGCCAAGCGACAGCGCACGAATGCGGTCGCATTCCTTTACCCGCAGATTGGCAATGCCCACGAAGCGCACCGGCGTTGTGTTGTAAGCGGCCAGCACCGCAATCGTCGGAATGGCGTCCTGCATCTGGCTGCCATCGATTTCGGCAGGAAGGTTCGGAAACTGCGCCATGACCGCATAGGCCTTGGCATCCGGCTGGGTGAACTTGTCGGATGGCGTGCCGATATCGATCTGGCCGCCCGTCAGCAGTTCCGCACCCCATAGATAGGTTGCCGCAGAGGCATCCGGTTCGATGTGGAAATCGGTGGCCTTGTAGCCTGTCGGGTGCACGCGCCAGATGGTGTTGCTGACCCGCTCCACCGTCGCGCCGAAAGCTTCCATGGCAGACACGGTCAGGTCGATATAGCCCTTGGCGCCGATATCCTCTCCCGCCAGAATGATGTCCAGCGGCTGTGCGCCGCAGGGTGCGGCCATGAGAAGAGCTGAGACATACTGGCTGGACAGATTGGCATCGATGGTGACGCTGTCCTTGGTGAAGCCCTGACCATTGCCCTTCACCGTCACCGGCGGGCAACCCGTTGCCGCTTTCGCTTCGATGCCCAGCGCGTTCAGCGCCTCCACCAACGGCAGAATAGGCCGCTTGCGCATATGCTCATCGCCATCGACAACCACAGTACCATCCACGGAAGCAACTGCCGCGGTCAGAAACCGTGTTGCCGTTCCCGCGTTGCCGAGGAAAAGCGGCTTGTTGGGTGCGGTCAATACGCCGCTGCTTTCCACCACGAAGCTCGTCGCATCCGGCTCGGTCACATCAACGCCCATGGCGCGCAAAGCGTCTGCCATATAGAGCGTATCATCGCTTTTCAGCGCGCCGGTGAGAAGGCTGCGGCCCTTGGCAAGACCCGCCAGCAGCAACACGCGGTTGGTGATGGATTTGGAGCCGGGCGGCTCCACCTTGCCGGAAAGCGAATGGTTGGGCGGGGTGATGGTCAGTTCGATCATGGCGTTATCGTTTTCTCAACCAGCCAGATGCCGGTTTTTAGTATCAGAATTTCACGGAAGGAACGGCGCGGTCCGCCTCGTTGGTGATCTCGAAAAACGGAGCTTTGATAAAGCCGAAATTGCGCGCGACGAGGTTGGAGGGAAAGCTCTCGACTTTGACGTTCAGATCCCGCGCTGACCCGTTATAATAGCGGCGCGACATCTGGATTTCACCTTCGATGGTTTCCAGCGATTTCTGCAATTCCAGAAAGCCCTGATTGGCCTTGAGGTCCGGGTAGGCTTCCGCCAGCGCAAACAGCTTACCCAGCGCTTGGCTCAACAATCCCTCGGCCTGCGCACGCCCCTCGACATCACCAGCGGGCACGGCTTGAGCGCGATTGCGCATGGCAACCACTTCCTCAAACGTGCTTTTCTCGTGAGCGGCATAACCCTTCACGGTCTCGATGAGGTTGGGAATAAGATCGGCGCGGCGCTTCAGCTGCACATCGATACCGGACCACGCTTCCTCCGTCATCTGCCGCGCTGAGACGAGGCCGTTATAGATGAAGACGACATAAACCGCGATTGCCGCGATGATTGCCAGTGCGATAAACATGTCCCAGTCCCCCTCATGAAACCCTATGTGCAAGGCGGGACGATAGTCGTTCCGCCCGGCCATGTCATCGCCTGTCGAAAAAAGTCGTCAGGCCGCCTTGTTCCAGTTCGCGCCGCCAGCATCCGTCATCAAAAACGCTTCGCCGCATGCCTTGGACAATGTGCGAACGCGCAGGATGTAGCTCTGCCGCTCGGTCACGGAAATCACGCCGCGCGCGTCCAGAAGGTTGAAGACGTGGGATGCCTTGATGCACTGGTCATAGGCTGGAAACACGCATTTGTGCAGCATCTGGTTGGCATTCTCGCCCGGCGCTCCCGCCGCCAGCAGCGCCTGGCATTCCTTTTCCGCATCGATGAAGTGGCGGTGCAGCATGGCGGTGTCGGCATATTCGAAGTTGTGGCGGGAATATTCCTGCTCGGCCTGCAAAAACACATCGCCATAGGAAATCTTCTCGTCGCCTTCGCGGCCGTTATAGTTCAGGTCGTAAACATTATCGACGCCCTGCACATACATGGCCAGACGCTCCAGACCATAGGTCAACTCCCCCGCAACGGGAGAGCATTCAATGCCGCAGACCTGCTGGAAATAGGTAAACTGCGACACTTCCATGCCATCACACCAGCACTCCCAGCCCAGACCCCAGGCACCCAGTGTCGGGCTTTCCCAGTCATCTTCCACAAAGCGTACGTCATGCAGCAATGGGTCGAGACCGATTGCCTTCAGCGAACCCAGATAGAGTTCCTGCAAATTGGACGGGTTCGGTTTGAGAATGACCTGATACTGGTAATAATGCTGCATGCGATTGGGGTTTTCGCCGTAGCGCCCATCGGATGGACGGCGCGACGGCTGCACATAGGCGGCCTTCCATGGCTTCGGCCCCAACGCTCGCAGTGTTGTCGCCGGGTGAAACGTCCCCGCGCCCACTTCCATATCGTAAGGCTGCAACACCGCGCAGCCCTTGTCGGCCCAGTAATTGTGCAGCGTCAGGATCAGCGCCTGAAAGGAACGCTTCGGGTTCATATGGTCTGGAACGTCGGTCATTGCAGTCATCACGGTTAAAAGAGGGCAGGTAGGTTTAACCTACATCGGTTGCGGACAGGTGCCATGGGTAGGGGCTACGGGTCAAGAACTTCTGTGCGGGGGAGGGGTGCCTTGCGGCGGACAACGATAGCAACCCTCATCCATCATCCTGAGCCTGTCGAAGGAGAGGTGCCCCGCAGGGGCCTCGAAGGACGAGGGTAGCGGGATGAGACCACAGAGTGCGCGGCGGATGCTTCGAGGCTTTGTCCTTCGGCCAAAGCACCTCAGCATGAGGGCGGTGGGCGTGGCAGCCACGAAGACAACGGGTATAAGCCACACCCGCAAACGCCAACAGCAGAACCCCACCCGATATTAACAATTGTGCACCAGCCCCAAATTTTGCTAGCAGAGGCCAACCGAAAATCCATCAGACCGGAAAATAGATATGCCTGATCTTCTGCTCGAACTTCGCTCCGAGGAAATCCCCGCCCGCATGCAGCGCAAGGCGGCGGGTGATCTGAAGAAGCTTGTTACCGATGCGCTGGTGGAAGCAGGCCTGACCTATGAGGGCGCGCGCGAATACTGGACGCCGCGCCGTCTGACGCTGGATATTCGCGGTCTCAATGCGCGCTCCGCCGATGTGCGCGAAGAAAAGAAAGGCCCACGCACCGACGCCAACGAAAAGGCCATCGAGGGCTTTTTGCGCGGTGCCGGTCTGTCGTCCGTCTCGGAAGCGCAGGTCGTCAACGATCCGAAGAAGGGTGATTTCTATATCGCCATCATCAACAAGCCGGGCCGTCCGGCGGAAGATATCATTGCGGATGTGATGCCCGGCATTATCAGGGGTTTCCCGTGGCCGAAATCCATGCGCTCCGGCTCGGCTTCCATGCCGAAGGGTTCCAGCTATGGCGGCATCGAGGGCAAGGGGTCGGAAAGCCTGCGCTGGGTGCGTCCGCTGCAATCCATCGTCTGCCTCTTCGGCCCCGAACATGACGAGGCGAAGATCATTCCCTTCGAGATTGACGGCATCGTTGCATCCAACATCACCTATGGCCACCGTTTCCACGCACCGGATGCCATCACCGTGCGCCGGTTCGAGGATTATTCCGCCAATCTGGAAAAGGCCAAGGTCATTCTGGATGCCGAGCGCCGCAAGGACATCATTCTGCACGACGCCAAGGATCTGGCCTTCGCGAACGGTCTCGATCTCGTGGAAGACGAGGGCCTGCTGGAAGAGGTCTCCGGCCTGGTGGAGTGGCCGCAGGTGCTGATTGGCACATTCGAGGAGGATTACCTCGAAATCCCCGCCGAAATCATCCGCCTCACCATCAAGACCAACCAGAAGTGTTTCGTCACCCGCCCACAAGGTGCGACCGAAGGCCTCTCCAACCGCTTCATTCTGGTCTCTAACATCGAGGCGAAAGATGGCGGCAAGGAAATCATGCACGGCAATGGTAAGGTCGTGCGCGCGCGTCTATCCGACGCCAAGCATTTCTGGACCCGCGACCAGGGCGACCTGCCGGACCTGGAAACGCTCAAAGATTCCGCTGCGAAGTTCGACCTCGACCTGAAAAAGCCGCTGGACCAGCGCATGGCCAAGCTGGATGCGCTGAACGTGACCTTCCACGCCAAGCTCGGCACGCAGGGTGAGCGCGTTGCTCGAATCCGTGAACTGGCCAAGCAGCTTGCCCCGGTTATCGGTGCCGATGCCGCCCTCGTGGACCGCGCCGTGGTTCTGGCCAAGGCCGACCTGCGCACTGAGGCGGTTGGTGAATTCCCCGAATTGCAGGGCCTGATGGGCCGCAAATATGCGACGCTGCAAGGCGAAAACGAAAGCGTCGCCGCCGCCATCGAAGACCACTGGAAGCCCAATGGTCCTTCTGACCGTCTGCCAGAAGATAAGGTTGGTCTGACCGTAGCACTCGCCGACAAGCTCGACACATTGGTCGGCTTCTGGGCCATCGACGAAAAGCCGACGGGTTCGAAAGATCCGTTCGCGCTGCGTCGTGCTGCGCTGGGTGTGGTCCGGATGATTTTGGAGCGGAATGTTCGTGTTCGCTTGGCTAAAGACGTTTTCGCGGCGGCTTATAATAAAGAAATTTATTCTTCTGAGGCACAAACGGAAGAAGAGATTGCAGAAAGAATTTATAAGCCTGATCTGCTTGCATTCTTCCACGACCGCCTGAAAGTCTACCTCCGTGATCTCGGCGCGCGCTACGATCTCATCGAAGCCGTTCTCACGCCCGAGACCGACGATCTCCTCATGGTCGCCCGCCGCGTCGAAGCGCTGACGGCCTTCGTGACGGATCAGGATGGCATCAACCTTCTGGCCGGCACCAAGCGCGCCACCCAGCTTTTGGCTGCGGAAGAAAAGAAGGGCACCGTGGTGGCTGACAGCGTCTCGGAAGAGTTGCTGAAGCTCGACGCCGAAAAGGCGCTCTACGCTGCCATCAAGACCGCCTCTGCCGGTGCCGCCAAGGCGGTTGAGGCGGAAGACTTCCGCTCCGCCATGCAGGCGCTGTCTACGCTTCGCGCGCCAGTCGATAAATTCTTCGAAGACGTGCTCGTCAACGATGAAGACAACGCCATCCGCGCCAACCGTCTGGCTTTGCTCAAGGCCATTCGTGAGGCGACGGGAACGGTTGCGGATTTTTCGAAGATCAGTGGGTGAGGTGGACAGGGGGCGTAGAGTGCGCGGTTTACCCCCCTCTTTCCTGCCGGACATCTCCCCCACAGGTGGGGAGATCGACTCGCAGATAGCCCTCGACCATCTTTAGCGTTGACCATCTTGAGCGTTGTGGAGATGATCTGTGATGACGGTGCGGATGAACCATCGAGCTTGCGCCCAGCTAATCTCCCCACCTGTGGGGGAGATGCCCGGCAGGGCAGAGGGGGGCTAGCCACGCATGAAAACATTCAACGACCAACCCTCCAAAATCCTCATCAGCGCCTGCCTGCTCGGCCATGCCGTCCGTTATGACGGCAAAGGCAAGCCGCTTGCTCATCCTGCCATCGAGCGCTGGAAAACCGAAAGCAGGCTGGTTACGATCTGTCCGGAGATGGCGGGTGGCATGGCTGTTCCGCGTCCACCTGCGGAAATAGAGAAGGGTGCGTCTGGTCTCGATGTGCTGGAAGGCCGCGCTCGCGTTTTCGAAATTACCGGTGGTGATGTCACGACACAATTTATCGCCGGGGCTCAAAAGGCGCTGGCATTCGCTCAAGCCAATGATTGCGCCTATGCCCTGCTGATCGACGGCAGCCCCTCCTGCGGATCGGTTGCGATTTATGATGGCTCCTTTTCGGGCCGCAAACATGCGGGAAGCGGGGTCACCGCAGCATTGCTTCAACAGGCCGGTATCGCGGTCTACTCCGACCACCAGATCGATGATCTCGCCAGCCTTCTCAACTAATTCATAAAAAAAGCCGGAGATGTCTCCCCGGCGTTTTCCTGTGTTTCATGATGTCTGCGCGGTTCAGCTCGCGCGGCGCATGTCCTGTGCCATGCCGTGCAGGCTGCCGTTCTGGGAGCCGGAAACACGGAAGGTGCGGATGAGGTTGAGCAACTCTTCGGTATCGACGGAGAGCGATTCTGCCGATGCTGTAGTTTCTTCGGCCATGGCGGCATTGTGCTGCGTTGCCAGATCCAGCTGGTTCACCGAGGACGAGATGGAGCGCAGGGTCGTGTCCTGTTCGGATGCCGAATGCGCGATCTTGCCGACGATTTCGTTGGCCGATTTGATCTGGTCGGAGATGCGCTTGAGCGCTTCGCCAGCCTCGCCAACAAGGCGAACGCCGTTCTGCACCTGGGTGGAGGAGCGGGCGATCTGGTCCTTGATTTCCTTGGCGGCAGCCGCGGAGCGCTGGGCCAGTTCGCGAACTTCCTGGGCAACCACGGCAAAACCCTTGCCGGATTCACCGGCACGTGCGGCCTCGACACCGGCATTCAGCGCCAGAAGGTTGGTCTGGAAGGCAATTTCGTCGATCACGCCGATGATCTTGGAAATTTCGGCAGAAGACTGCTCGATACCTGTCATCGCGCCGATGGCCTCTTCCACCACGCGGTCGCTGCGGGTGGCTTCGGTGCTGACGGCACCCACGCGCTTTGCGGCTTCATGCGCGCCGTCTGCGGTCTGGCGCACGGCAACGGTCAACTCGTCAAGGGCGGCAGAGGTCTCTTCCAGATTGGCAGCCTGACGTTCGGTGCGCTGCGAAAGCTCGCTGGACGCCTTGCGGATTTCATCCTTGGAACCGCCAATGTCGATACCCTTGGAATTGACCCGCGCCATGGCGGCATCCAGATGCGCCAGCGCTTCGTTGAAGTTGTCGCGCAGATCTGCATAGCGAGTGCCAAGGTCGCGGCAGCGAACGGTCAGATCGCCCTGTGCCAGTTTTTCCAAGGCTTCGCCGATAGTGGCCACCACGCGTGCCTGAAGTTCGGCTTCGCCGCGCTGGGTGTCCAGGTTGGCCTGGCGCTCCGAGTTCATCTGTTCCTGCTGTTCGTCCTGATGGCGCTGCATCGCGTGGCGCTCCCGGACTTTTTCCTGCAGAGCCTTCGTCGCATTGGCCATCATGCCGATTTCGTTTTTCATGCCCGTATGGGGAACGGTCAGGTCGATGTTTTCATTGGCGACTTCGCCCAGCGCCTTGTGAATATCATTGAGCGGCTTGGAAATTCCGCGAATGACGAGATAGGCGGCAATGAGGCCCAGAACGAAGACGAACAGCCCGATGGACAGCGCCTTGACGATGGTGGAACGCACCTGCGCCTGAAGGTCATCGACATAGACGCCGGTCACGACAGCCACCTGCCATGGCTCGAATGCCATCGTGTAGGAACTCTTTCGGAAATTGTCGCCCTCAAAGCCCGGCTTTGGACCGTAGAAGCTGGCTTCACCGCCACCTGCGCGGGCAAGCCGCACCAGTTCGTCGCGGTAAGCGAAGCCCTGGCTGTCCGTCTTGCCCTTCAAGCTTTGTCCAACGCGCTTGGCTTCCGGATGGAACACTACCTTCACGTCGTAATCATAGCCGAATATATAGCCATCCGGTACGTAACGCATGGCCGAAACCGTTTCGAACGCCTGGGCCATGGCCTGTTCGTGGGTCAGCGTGCCAGCCTTTTCCTTGTCGTAGAAAGACTGGAAAATGGCAATGGACGACTGCACCTGTGTGCGCAGCATGTTGTAACGTTCCTGATAGATCGCATCGACGGACGATTTGATCTGGACGTAGGTGGCCAGCGTAAAGGCTGCCATCAGCGCAACCACCAGCAGGATGAGTTGGCGGGAAATCGGCAAGTTCTTCATGAGTGCTCACAGAGGTACTGCTCCGCAGCTGAACGGCGACGGGCGATTGAAATGCATTTTCAGAAGGAGCGCATGATGCGCGATACATGTGCACTCATCGCACGGCCTAATAAAGTCATAGCTTTATAAATTTGAATAAATATTTAAGTTTCAGCCAATGAAAGTGATCTGCAAGAATTATTGTAGGATTTATATCTTGCAGCGCTGCTGTTCTCTATCGTCGGTTGCTTGCGAGGATGAAGAGTAACTCGAGAACGCAGCGGTAAGCCTTATTGCGACTGTCGCAACATTACACCGTCAAGCACCAGCGGGGCAGACATATTCGCCGTTAACGGTGGCGCAACGTCTTTTTCAACGACATTCTCAATCGCCGACGTCTTCACCAGCGTATCGATCGTGGGTGTTTTTTCGGCACCTGCCGTTGCGGCGTCCTCAGCGGGAAGCCAGGCCGGATTGTTACTGACATAGGTGACAGGCGAACCGCCGAGCCACGCTTCCGTGCGCACAATCTGTTTCTTGCCGTTCACATCACGAATGGAAATATCTTGCGTGCCCGGTGTGAGAGAAGGGGCAATATTCGCGGTTTTCACCTTTGCTTTGAACGGTGGACACGCCTCGCATAAAACGGATACGACGCTGTCGTTGCCGGTGCGATTTCCCTTAATGACTTCGATGGACGAGGCCATGGCAGAACCGCTTGCGAGTACAATCGCTATTGTCAGCAAAGTCCTGCCCATGAAAACACCCGTTTCGTCGCTTGAATACAGGTGCAGTTTTACCGAAACTTCCTTTCCAAGCGGTCAGGAATTTTGGTAAATATTGAACGAAATCCGGCGTTAGCGACTTTGCTTTTCGCGGGCCACGGCCTGCCAGCCAATATCGCTGCGGCTGAAACCATTGTCCCACTTTACCTCTTTGGCGAGGGCATAGGCGCGGCTCTGCGCCTCGGTCACGGTCTTGCCGAACGCCGTCACGTTCAGCACCCGCCCACCGGTGGCGACAAGCTGGCCGTCCTTCAGCGCCGTGCCTGCATGAAACACCTTAGCGTCTTCACGCGCTTCGGGAATATGGTCAATCGGCGTGTTCTTGTCGTAGGATGCGGGATAACCCTTGGAGGCCAGAACCACGGTCAGTGCAGCATCGTCGCGCCACTCGGCCGTGACCTGAGCCAGCGTGCCGGTGGCTGTGGCATAGAGAATGGGCAGCAGGTCGCTTTTCAGGCGCATCATCAGCACCTGGCATTCGGGGTCACCGAAGCGGACGTTGTATTCGATCAGTTCCGGGCCTTTTTTCGTAATCATCAGACCAGCAAAAAACACGCCGGAAAACGGATTGCCGTCCTTCGCCATGCCCTTGATCGTCGGCTCGATGATTTCCTTCATGGTCCGTTCGACCATCTCATGCGTCATGACCGGGGCAGGTGAGTAAGCACCCATGCCGCCCGTATTGGGGCCGGTGTCGCCATCGCTAACGCGCTTGTGGTCCTGCGCGGTGGCCAGCGCCAGTGCCGTTTTGCCATCGGAGAGGCAGAAGAAGCTGGCTTCCTCGCCATCAAGAAAAGCTTCCACCACGACTTCAGCACCGGCGGCGCCGAAAGCACCATCGAAACAATCATCTATGGCAGAAAGTGCTTCGGCCTCGGTCATCGCAACCGTCACGCCTTTGCCGGCAGCGAGACCATCAGCCTTGATGACGATAGGCGCGCCCTGTTGGCGCACATATTCTTTGGCTGGCTCGGCAGCTTTGAAGCGCTGGTAAGCACCGGTCGGGATATCGTAACGGGCGCACAGATCCTTGGTGAAACCCTTGGATCCCTCCAGCTGCGCTGCCGCCTTGGAAGGGCCGAAGGTGGCGATGCCAGCCGCGCGCAGATCATCCGCGAGACCAGCAACCAGCGGTGCCTCCGGGCCGACGATGACGAATTCGATGTCGTTTTCTTTGGCAAAGGCAATGACGGCGGCGTGGTCTTCGACATCGAGCGTCACAAGCGTCGCATGTTCGGCAATGCCGGGATTGCCGGGGGCGGCAAAAAGCTGGGTGAGGCGGGGGGACTGGACGATTTTCCACGCCAGTGCATGTTCGCGTCCGCCGGAACCGATCAACAGAACTTTCATGGTCGACACCCCTGTCATCTCGCGTTTTATCGTGTTGTTGGGGCGTTAAGGGCCAAGGGCTGAAAGGTCAAGCGCGGCGCATGCTTTTCTGTGGAATCGCGGAACCTTCTTGTTGTCATGCCATAATCAGTATCTATGTTCGGGCAGATTTCAAAACAGTTCAGAGAACCTTATGTCCGCAGATAATGCCCGCCTTGCTCCCCTTATTGCTTCCGAGATCAACGCCCGTGCCGAACAGGTGACTGCGGCGATTGCGCTTCTGGATGAAGGCGCAACCGTCCCATTTATATCGCGCTACCGTAAGGAAGTGACCGGCGGTCTTGACGATACGCAGCTTCGCACGCTGGCGGAACGGCTGTCCTATCTGCGCGAACTGAATGCACGCCGGGCGTCGATCACCGAATCCATCAATGGTCAGGGCAATATGACCGATGAGTTGTTGCGCAAGATCGTCTCAGCCACGACGAAGGCCGAACTCGAAGACCTTTATCTTCCCTATAAACCTAAGCGCCGCACCCGCGCCGAAATTGCCCGCGAGCGTGGCCTTGGACCGCTGGCGCAAGCGATCTGGGACAACCGCAGCGCTGACCCAGCCGCTTTGGCGCAGGCTTATGTTCAGGGTGAAGTGGCAGATGTGAAGGCAGCGCTCGAGGGCGCGCGTGACATCGTGGCCGAAGCCATGACTGAGAATGCCGATCTGCTGGGCCGTCTGCGTGATTACATGCGCCGCAACGCCACCTTCCGCGCCAAGGTCGTTGAGGGAAAGCAGGCGACAGGCGAAAAATTCTCCGACTATTTCGACCATTCCGAAAAATGGGCGACGGTGCCGGGCCACCGCGCCTTGGCCATGCTGCGCGGCTGGAACGAGGAAGTTCTGACGCTGACCATCGATGTCGATGCGGATGACCCGTCGCCGGTCAAACCGGCGCAGCGCACTATTGCCAGCGCCTTCGATATCCGCAGTGGCGGTCTGGCGGATGCATGGTTGATGGAGGTCGCGGGCTGGACGTGGCGCGTAAAGCTTTCGATGTCGCTGTCGCTCGACCTGATGCGCGAATTGCGCGAGCGTTCGGAAGAAGAGGCGATCCACGTCTTTGCTCGTAACCTCAAGGATCTGCTGCTGGCGGCCCCCGCCGGTTCGCGCGCGACCATGGGTCTCGATCCCGGCATCCGCACCGGCGTCAAGGTCGCCATCATCGATGGCACCGGCAAATTGCTGGAAACAACCACTGTCTATCCGTTCCCGCCGAAGAACGACATTCGCGGAACGCAGGCGGAGCTTGCGAGCCTCATCAAGAAACACAATGTCGAGCTGATTTCCATCGGCAACGGCACCGGCAGCCGCGAGACGGAACGGCTGGTGGCAGACATGCTGGGGCAACTGACCGGCGCAAAGCCCACCAAGGTCATCGTGTCGGAAGCGGGCGCGTCGATCTATTCGGCCTCGGCCAGTGCCGCCGCGGAATTCCCGAACCTCGACGTAACCTTGCGTGGCGCGGTTTCCATTGCCCGCCGTCTGCAAGACCCGCTGGCGGAATTGGTGAAGATCGAACCGAAATCCATCGGCGTCGGCCAGTACCAGCACGATGTCGATCAGGGCAAGCTGTCGCGCTCGCTGGATGCTGTCGTGGAAGACGCGGTGAATGCGGTCGGTGTCGATCTCAACACGGCATCCGCCCCGCTTCTCTCGCGCGTTTCCGGCCTTGGAGCCTCCATTGCCGACGCTATCGTGTTGCATCGTGACCAGACGGGACCCTTCGCCAGCCGCAAGGAACTGCTGAAAGTACCGCGCTTGGGGCAGCGCACATTTGAACAGTGCGCAGGCTTTTTGCGCATTCCCAACGGCAAGGAGCCGCTGGATTCATCTTCCGTGCACCCGGAAGCTTACGGCGTGGCCAAGAAGATCGTCGCCGCCTGCGGTCGTGATCTGCGTTCTGTCATGGGCGATAGTGCCGCGCTAAAATCGTTGGACCCGAAACAGTTCATCGATGAGCAATTCGGCCTGCCGACCGTCAAGGACATTATCGCCGAACTGGAAAAGCCGGGCCGCGACCCGCGCCCGAGCTTCAAGACCGCAACCTTTGCCGATGGCGTGGATGAAATCACCGACCTGAAACCCGGAATGTTGCTGGAAGGCACGGTCACGAATGTTGCCGCTTTCGGCGCTTTCGTGGATATCGGCGTGCATCAGGATGGCCTCGTCCACGTCTCGCAGCTTGCAGACCGCTTCATCAAGGATCCGCATGAGGTGGTAAAGGCCGGTGATGTGGTGAAGGTGCGTGTGGTGGAAGTGGACGTGAAACGCAAACGCATTGGCCTGACCATGCGCAAGGATGGCGGCGAGGCCGCACCCCAGCCGATGCGCGAAAAGGGCAACGCCAATGCTATGCGCCATGCCAGTGCCAAACCGCAGCCGCGCAATGAAACCGCGCAACCCGGCGGTGCATTGGCCGCGGCTTTGGCTGAGGCGATGAAGAAACGGTGAGTGGTGAAACGTTTTTGATGTTTCGGTGTGCGTATTCCGGTGGTTGGTTTTAGACGGCGGTGTGTGGGGCTTACCCCCCTCTGTCCTGCCGGACATCTCCCCCACAAGGAGGGAGATCGGCTAGACGCCTGCTCACCTTTCCGCAGCCTTCAAGATGGCCGAGCGGTTTCTACGAGTCGATCTCCCCACCTGTGGGGGAGATGTCCGGCAGGGCAGAGGGGGGTAAGCCACACCCACCGCCGTTCCCACTCTATCAAACCCAAAAAACCAATCTGAAATCATTCAATATTTTTGAAAATAGAGTGGCTTGAAACTTTGTATGAAAGGGATAGCTTAATTCCAAATTGATAAGTGAGACTTAGCTTATTAGGGGATGAAATGGCCTCGTCTTTGCATGCTTTACTTGGAAAAATAGTCAAAACCGGCAATCTGGTCGTTACCGGCCCGGGAGGGCTGCATGTTTACGGCGATGGTACCGGGAAACCGGTTGCCCTCAACTTCACCGATGATGCGGCGATGGATGAAATTGCCGCCGATCCGGCGCTGAAGCTGGCGGAAATGTTCATGGAAGGGCGCATGGCTGTCGTTGAAGGCGACATCTATGACTTTCTGGCGTTGATCAAAAGCAACACGCTGAGTGAAGCGCTGACGATCGGCATGATCTGGCGCGGCATGGCGCGGATTATTGCAGCCCGCATCAAGATGCATCTGCCGGTCAATCACAACAAGGACAACGTCGCCCACCATTACGATCTGAGCGCCAAGCTGTTCGATCTGTTTCTGGACGAAGACTGGCAATATTCCTGCGCCTACTTCAATCCGCCGGGCATCAGTCTCTATGAAGCGCAGGTTGCCAAGAAGCGGCACATTGCCGCAAAACTGATGCCACAGCCGGGACAGCGGGTGCTGGAAATCGGTTCCGGCTGGGGCGGAATGGCCATGTATCTGGCCGAAAGCGCGGATGTGGACGTCACCGGCATTACGCTCAGCGAGGAACAATTGAGGGTTTCGCGCGACCGGGCGCAAAAGCGCGGGCTGGCGGATAAGCTGCGTTTCGAATTGCAGGATTATCGCTATCTGTCTGCCGCGCGACCTTTCGACCGCATCGTTTCGGTCGGCATGTTCGAACATGTCGGCCCGACGCACTACCGGGAATATTTCACCAAGGCGGCGGAGTTGCTGGACGATAACGGCGTGATGGTGATGCACTCCATAGGCCAACCCTATCCGGCGCTGGCGACCAATCCCTTTATCGAAAAATATATTTTCCCCGGCGGTTATATTCCCTCGCTGGCGGAGGTTCTGCCCGCGGTGGAAAAGTCAGGCTTGCTGGTGCGCGACATCGAGATCCTGCCGATGCATTATGCTCACACACTGCGCAAATGGCGGGAGCGTTTCGTCGCCAACAAGGCAGAAGCCATCGCGATCTACGATGAGCGCTTCTTCCGCATGTGGGAGTTTTATCTGGCCGGGTCGGAAATGGCGTTTACGCACGAGAATTTCTATATTTTTCAGATACAGCTGACAAAACGCGGGAATGTAGTGTCAGACAATCGCGATTACATCGCAAAGAACGAAGCGCGATTGCTGGACTTCGAAAAGACACGACCGCCTTTGGAAAAAGTTCTGTTTTGATAGGGTAGGTCACTGTGCCGAGGTCTTTTGCTTGACGCTTCGTAAATGCCAAGCGTAGAACGCTGGCATGGTTGACCAAGGTGATCTTTCCGGCCGCGTTTCCGACGCGCCATCCAACAATTGGGTCTATCGGATATTGCCGAGGACCCTTTGGCCCTATGCGCAACTGGCCCGTTGGGACCGCCCCATCGGCTGGGAATTGCTGATGTGGCCGTGCTTCTGGTCAGCGGCGATGGCGGCCAATGCGGCGCAGCATCTCGGCACGTTCTCCTGGGGCCTTCTGCTCTTCCATCTCTTCCTGTTTTTTGCCGGTTCGGTTGCCATGCGCGGCGCGGGCTGCACCTATAATGATCTCGTCGACCACGAGATCGACATGGCGGTGGCGCGCACCCGCTCGCGTCCTCTGCCGTCGGGCCGGGTCAGCCGCAAACAGGCGAAAATCTTTATCGTCATCCAAGCAATGGTCGGACTTGCGGTGCTGTTGTGCTTCAACGGATTTGCGATTGTCGTTGGCCTGTCATCGCTGATCTTCGTGGCAATCTATCCCTTCGCCAAGCGCTTCACCAACTGGCCGCAGTTTTTTCTCGGCCTTGCCTTTTCATGGGGCGCGCTGATGGGCTGGGCGGGTCAATTTGGGTCGCTGTCCGTCTCGCCGGTGCTGCTTTACGTCGGCGCGATTACCTGGACGATCGGTTATGATACGATTTACGCCCATCAGGACAGGGAAGATGACACGGCCGTCGGCATAGGCTCCACCGCGCTGTTGTTCGGAGATAAGACACATGGCTGGCTGATTGGTCTTTATGGCACAGCTCTCGCCTTCATCTTTCTGGCTTTCCTGACAGCGGGCGTTAACTGGACTGGCTACCTAGGTCTGGTCATCGCGGCATTTTTGCTGTTCCGGCAGGTGAAGGTGCTGGATATCAACAATGTGGAACAGTGCCTCGCTCTGTTCAAATCCAACAATCGCGTCGGCGTGCTGATCTTCGCTGGCCTGCTAGTCCCTTTGCTTGTTCGCTGATACGATAAACCCGGCTGCGTTTTTCAACGCGCCGGGTTTTGCCGTTTATCCGCAGGTGGTGGATCAGCTGCGGGCGATGATTTCCTTGCCCTGAATACGCATGGTCAGGCCCAGCGAACCGGTGCTGCGACGCACGAGGAAGCGTGGGCGGCGGTCTGCAAAATAGGAGTGGCGGCGGCGCGGGCGAGTGGCCTTGGTGCTGATATGGCCGAGATGATCTTCCAGCGGGCGGGCGATGCCATCAGCTTCCACCATCAACATGGGAATGCGATACTTTTCCGACCAGCTGCGCCAATCGGCAGCGATGTCGCACAGATCATGCGCCACCAGCAGCGGAATGCAGAGGTCTGGATCGTCGTGGTGAAGTTCGAGCGTAACGGTAACCTGTCCGTCACCATGGTCGATGGCGCGGGCGGCAACGCCCTTGAAGGCGCGTGCCGGAAGGGCAAAGGACAGCGGAAGACCGCTGGAATGGAGAACCTTGCGGAGAACCGCGCCGCGCTCGTCGAGCGTGATAGCCACATCGGCTGAACCTTTGTCCTTGCCGTAGGTGATCTGCTGCGGAAACCGCGTAGGGTCTAGCCGGAGTGTTGCGCCTGCCCATTCGGGCTTCAGAACAGTGTTGGTCATATCATGCTATCCTTGTTTTACCTGAGAGCCGTTTCATGGTCTCGTCCGGGACTTTTCGTCCTCTGATAGGGAGAAGATAGCGGCCGCATCTTCGTGACAGCTTAAAAATCGAGGTTAAGAAAACTTTGCATTCCCAAATGGTTAGCAAAACGCAGACCGATAGGGTTTCGAATTCCTGAATTGGCACGTGCGCCATTGCGCAAGCGTTTGTGCCAACATCACATTTCCGGATCGTATGAATTCGGAGAAAACACGCTGGCTGTCCCCGCGCGTATCGCCTTGAAGACAGCTTGCGCAGGGCAAGTTGCTCCGGACAATTGCCAAAGGTGCGAAAACCAAAAATGGGTGGGGATTACGCTTGTATGCAGCGTTCTAGATATGTTGGACGTCACTGTTGGCTGTCTTCTCCCCGCCGGGGAGAAGGTCGCGGCAGCGGGATGAGGGGGCAAGGGCATACGGGTGCGGAAAGCTTGCCCCCTCATCCGACCCTCCTGAGTTTATCGAAGGGGGGCCACCTTCTCCCCGACGGGGAGAAGAAAAACGCGGCACCGTTGTACCATCTCGGTACCGCTGATTCGCAGAATCCCTACATTTTAACGACTTTGCCCGGGTTCATCACACCCGCCGGGTCGAAGGCTGTCTTGATTCGGCGCATCAGTTCCATTTCGATACCGGGGCGGATGGCGGCCAGCTCGTCACGCTTTAACTGACCGATACCGTGCTCGGCAGAAATCGAGCCGCCATGCGACAGCACGATGCCGTGGACGATGTGGTTGATCTCGCGCCAGCGGCCGATGAACTCTGCCTTGTCGGCACCAACGGGCTGGGAAATGTTGTAATGGATATTGCCATCGCCGAGATGGCCGAAGGCGCAGATGCGCGCGCCGGGCATGGCTTGCAGAACACCGGCCTCTGCTTCCGCCATGAATTCCGGAATTTTTGAAACCGGTACGGACACGTCGTGCTTGATGGAACCGCCCTCCGGCTTTTGCGCATCCGACATGCTCTCGCGCATGTGCCACAGGGCCTGACGCTGCGCTTCAGAGGACGCGATGACCGCATCCTTCACGATGCCAGCCTCGAAGCCTTGCTCCAGCAGGGTCTCGATCATTGTCTGCGCTGTCTCTGCCGTATCGGAGGTCGAGACATCGATTAGCGCATACCACGGGTGCGGCGTTTCCAAGGGGTCGCGGACGCCGGGGATGTGCTTTGCGGTGAACTCGATGCCGATGCGGGGCATTAGTTCGAAGCCGGTCAGAGCTGCGCCGCAGAGTGTCGATGCGCGGTCGAACAGGGTTAAGGCGTCTGCAGGCGAGTTGAGACCGGCAAAGGCGACTTGGTGCCCCCTCGGCTTGGGAAACAGTTTTAGCACCGCGCCGGTGATGATACCAAGCGTGCCTTCGGAACCGATGAACAGATCACGCAGATCGTAACCCGTATTGTCTTTCTTCAGCCGACGAAGACCGTTCCAGATTTCGCCAGTCGGCAAAACGACCTCAAGCCCAAGGCAAAGCTGGCGCATATTGCCATAGGCCAGAACGGCGGTGCCGCCCGCATTGGTGGCAAGGTTTCCGCCGATGCGACAGGAGCCTTGTGAACCCAGCGACAGCGGAAACATCCGCTCCACCTTGTCAGCTGCTTGATGGACGGTATCGAGAATGCAGCCACCATCCACGACGATGACATTGGCGACGGGATCGATATCGCGCACACGGCTCATCCGTTCCAGAGAAAGAATGAGATCGCTGGCATCGCTGCGCGGCGTCTGCCCGCCCACGAGGCCGGTGTTACCGGTTTGTGGCACGATGGCCGTACCGGTTTCGCTGGCGAGGGTCATGATGGCAGAAACCTCTTCCGTCGATGCCGGCTTCAACAGCAGAGGTGAGGCACCTTTATACAGGCCGCGATTTTCCACCAGATGCGGGGCAAGATCGGCCTGATCGCGCACGGCATTCTTTTCACCGACGATGGTGACGAAACGCTGGATCAGATCATCGGGCAGAGCAATCGTCGTCATGTAGTCCTCGTGGTGAGTCAGGGGCGGGGGGCAGCGGCGCGCGCCAGCCGATCGTTGATGGCTTCACCTAGCCCTGTTGCCGGGATGGGCGCGATGGCGATGCTAACAGCACCGCTGGCATCGGCGGTTTTCAGGTGATCGAAAAGATTGGTTGCCGCTTCCGCAAGATCGCTGGTTGCGCTGAGATTGAGAACGATTGCGGCGTTCTCTTCACCAGCGACGCGCTCGCCACCGAAGCGGATCAGCGCTTCACCCTTTTCCACGGATACCGCATTCAACCGCACGGATGCACCGGGCGCATAATGGGAGGCCAGCATGCCGGGTGCCTCGATGGCGGCAGATGCCTTTTCTGAGCGGATGAGCTTGAGGCCGATGACCTGTTCAATATCGTCTGCAACGAGCCCGCCGGGCCGCAACAAGCGCACGGTGCCATCACCGTTGACCTTGACGATAGTCGATTCCACGCCAACCGGTGCCGAGCCGCCATCCAAGATAAGGCTGACCTTCTCACCCAGATCCGCCTCCACATGGGCAGCACTTGTGGAACTGATCTTGCCGGAACTGTTGGCGCTGGGGGCGGCGAGTGGTTTGCCGAAGGTGGCGATCAGGTCGCTGGCAAAGCCCTTGGGAATGCGGATGCCGACAGTATCGAGACCAGCTGTCGCCAGCGCATGGATCGTGCTTCCGGGCTTCAATGGTAGAATGAGCGTGAGTGGCCCGGGCCAGAAAGCTTCTGCCAATTTGCGCGAGATGGAGTCGAAAATCGCATAATCTTCCGCCATCGCGATGCTGGCCATATGGCAGATGAGCGGGTTGAACTGCGGGCGGCCCTTGGTTTCGTATATGCGGGCAACGGCAGCGGGGTTCGTCGCATCGGCTGCAAGGCCATAGACCGTTTCGGTAGGAATGGCGACGGGATGGCCGGACGACAGGACATCGACAGCCTCGCGGAGAGCCGTTTCCCGGTCCTGTTCGATGTGAATATGACGCGCCATGAATGCTGCACCTTATGAGGCGCGCCGCTGACAAGCGCCGCACAGTTTTGCGCGACTGCTTTAGAGCTTTTCAGCTTGCTTGGAAAGCCGTTTACTCCGGACTCAGAGCGTGCGGATCAACTTGCGCATTTCGTTGGAGCGGGTGCCGAGCATCAACACGTTCTTGAGTGCGATCTTCGGATCGTGTGTGCGAAAAAGCAGGCCATCGCGGTGCATGGTCTTGTCGATCTGCACGGTTTTGTCACCGTTCATATCCATCGCGACCGCGAAATACATGCGGGAATGGCGCGGGTCGATATTTTCGAAGAACTGCTCGTCTCCGCACAATTCCGAAAAGAAGTTGGCGAAGTAGAACGACCACATGACCTGCTTTCGCAAGTCGAAACTGGTGCGTGATGCCGTGACGTGACAATAGCCCAGATGCGGGCTTGCCTCGATGGTGCGGTGGAACACCATCTGTGGAAAGTAAATGGAACGGTGAAAGGAGTTGAGCCGCGAATGGGTCATCTCACCGGCGGTCTGAAGCTTGCGACCGGTCATTTCGGCGACTTGGTCATGTGTCAGATAGCGCGGTTCGCGAGGAACCCACTTCTCCTCATAACGGGCAATTTTACCGGTGCGCAGAAAATCCGAATGGGCCGTTTTCGAGCGTGGGGGTGCCGCCATACGTGCATTCGCATCGAAGTAGCGGATTGGCGTTCCCTTCTGCATCGGGTGAGCTCCTGTTGCCGATCCACAGGTTTTTACCGCAAGGGGGTTAAGATTCCCTTGTCGTGCGGTAGCGGATGTTAAGGATTGGCTGCACCGGCGTTTGTGTCATATTGCGACTGCTTCTCCCGGAAACGGAAGAATAAGCCGCTGTTTTCGAAACAAAATTAGAAACTATTGCATTTATGCGGCATGTCGCAAATTGTCGCCAATGCGGAAGCCGATGTCGCTGTATGTGGTGCTGAAGATCGGCGTGAATGGTTAGATCATTCCAGCTAAACGCGGAAAGATGCTTTGGAAGCGCACCGCGACTTTTCGAGGACATGGCCATGGATTTGCGTGAAACCGTATTGCGCCAACTGAAAAACCGTCGTGAAGGCTTCACGCTGGACCAGCCTTTCTATGTGGACCAGGACTATTTCCAGCTGGATATGGAAAACATCTGGTACCGCGATTGGTTGTTCGTGGCGCATGATTGCGAAGTGCCGAAGACCGGCACCTATCTCACGGTCCAGATTGGCGATTACTCGGTCGTCATCGTGCGCGGCAAGGACGGCACCATCCGTGCCTTCCATAATTCCTGTCGCCACCGTGGATCACGCGTCTGCACCAGCCAGAAGGGTCAATCCGCTCGCCTCGTCTGTCCATACCACCAGTGGACCTATGATCTGGATGGCAAGCTTCTGTTTGCGCGCCATATGGGGGATGACTTCAACAAGGAAAACTTCGGCCTGAAGCCGATCGCCTGTGAGACCGTCGCCGGTTACGTATTCATCTGTCTGGCGCAGCAGCCGCTGGACTTTGCGCCGGTGCGTGCCGAAATCGAAGCCTATATGGCACCGCACCGCATCTGGGAGGCCAAGGTCGCCCATGAAAGCACCATCATCGAAAAAGGCAACTGGAAGCTGGTGTGGGAGAACAATCGCGAGTGCTACCACTGCGCCGCCAACCACCCGGAACTCTGCCGCACCTACCCTGAAAATCCGAGTGTGACCGGTACCGATGGTGGTGCGAGCGACCCGGAAATCGGCGGCCACTGGGCGCGCTGCGAAGCCGCCGGTCTGCCCAGCCGCTTCAAGATCGACCCCAAGGGCCAGTTCCGCGTGGCGCGCATGCCGCTGATCGGCGAGGCCGAGAGCTATACCATGTCCGGCAAGCGTGCCGTGCGTCGTCCGCTCTCGGATGATGTGACCATCGACCATATCGGTGCACTGCTTCTGTTCCATTACCCCACGACCTGGAACCACTTCCTTGGCGACCACCTGATTTCCTTCCGCGTGCTGCCGCTGGGTCCGCAAGAAACGCAGGTCACAACCAAATGGCTGGTGCACAAGGATGCCGTGGAAGGCGTGGATTACGATCTCGAAGACCTGACCCATGTCTGGAACGAGACCAACGATCAGGATCGCCGTATCGTTGAGGAAAACGCTTTCGGCATTCGCTCGCCTGCCTATGAGCCCGGCCCCTATTCGATGGAGGATGAGGGCGGCGTCATGCAGTTCGTCAACTGGTATGCCGATTTCATGATCGACCGTCTTTCGGGCGATAAACAAAAACTCTCGGCTGTCGCATGACCGCGATGAACATGAAGACGACATACAAGCATATTGATGAAATGAAGCCGTGGAGCGACAAGCTTCACATGCTGGAATGCATTTCGGTGACGCCCGAAACGCCTGACGTGATGACATTCCTGTTTCGCTCCGAAGGCCCGAACTGGTTCCGCTATCTGCCAGGCCAGTTCGTGACGCTGGAACTGCCGGTGGGCCCAGAACCGCTGTTTCGCACCTATACGCTGTCATCAAGCCCATCGCGCCCCTATGCGCTCGCCGTCACCGTCAAGGCGCAGGCCACCAGTGTCGGCACGCGCTGGATGTTCAACAACCTCAAGCCGGGCATGCGCATCCGCGCGCTCGGGCCGCTGGGGGACTTCTCCTATGTGCGCCATCCGGGCGAAAAATATCTGTTCATTTCGGCTGGCTCCGGCGTAACGCCGATGATGTCGATGGTGCGCGATATGAGCGACCGCGCACCGCAAAGCGATATTTCCTTCATCAACTGCTCGCGCTCCCCCTCCGACATCGTGTTCCGGCACGAGCTGGAATATCTCGCACGCTTCATGCCCAACCTGTCGCTCGGTTTCATTGTCGAGAACTGCGGTCGCACCGATCTCTGGTCGGGCCTGAAGGGCATGGTGGACAAGGCAAAGATCGCGCTGCTCTCACATGATTTCATGGATCGTACCGTGTTCTGCTGCGGGCCGGAGCCGTTCATGGCGGCGATCCGCTCCATGCTGGATGCCTCGGACTTCGACATGGCGCGCTACCATCAGGAGAGCTTCTCCCCGGCCATGCCTGTTGCCGTCGGCGAAAGCGATTTGCCCGATGAAGGCGAAGTGCTGACGAAAATCGGTTTCACGCTATCCGGCAAGGATGTGCCATGTCAGCCGGGCCAGACGATTCTGATGACGGCGCGTGCCGCTGGCGTGCGCATCGGGGCTGCCTGCGAATCCGGCATATGCGGAACCTGCCGTGTTCTGAAATTGTCCGGTGAAGTCGAGATGAACCATAATGGCGGTATTCTCGATGAAGATATCGAGGAAGGCTATATCCTCGCCTGCTGCTCACGTCCTTTGACGGATGTACAAGTAGAGGCCTGATTATACTTGGTTTCATTTTGCACAATGGAACCAAAATCGAATTTTCCCGTTAGTTGGTCATCGAAGCGCGGTCTCAACGCGTAATGTCATAAAACGGAGGAAACTCATGCTGAATTTGCGCAAGACCAGTGTTGCGACAGCTTTTATCATGCTTTTGACGAGCTTTACGCCGTCTCAGGCATTCCAGGTCCCACTTCCAATGCCAAAGCCTGTCCAGTCGACGACCACAACGACAGACAACGTCGTGCAGGTGCAGTATGACGGACGTCGCATCTACCGCGACCGCAATTTCCGCAATCGGGATTTCCGTAATCGCGACCGCGATTACCGCCGCCCATCCTACCGTCAGGGCTATTACAATGGCCACCGAGGCTATCGTGACCGTCGTCCTGGATACCGCCAGCACAACGGCATGTGGTTCCCGCTAGCCGCGTTTGCGACAGGTGCAATCATCGGCGGTGCCATGTCGCAGGGCCGTCCAGCCTACGGCAGCAGCCACCAGCAGGCATGTGCAAGCCGTTACCGTTCGTACCGCGCTTCCGATAACACATATCAGCCAAACAATGGTCCGCGCAGACAGTGCGTGACCAATTAATCAATGATTTTAGAAGAGCCCGGCAGATGTCGGGCTTTTCCTATTGTATTTATTGAGACGCCATCAAGTGACTGTGAACTCACTGTTAATGCTGGGTTCAGCTAGCCATTTATAATCTGAGTTACATATAAATGAGCCCGCAGCTTGTGGGCTGGAATGCCAAGACAAGAAAAATCGTTATTCACAATGCGCCGGCAGAGTACCCGGTCGTGGATGGAGGAAATCAGATGCAAAATTATGTGAAAACCCTTTGGGCTGCCGGGTTCTCGGCGTTGATCGCCGCAGGATCTGTCGTGCCAGCGCAGGCAATGCCGATCTCCGTTGCGCCGCCAGCAGTCGAGAAGGCCGACAACGGCGTCGTGAACGTGCAGTACTGGCGTGATCGTGGTTACAGACGCGACTACGGCGGCGGCTATTATCGCGGCCATCGTGGCTATCGCGACTACCGTCCCGGTTATCGCCATCACAATGGTTACTGGTTCCCGCTGGCCGCTTTCGGTGCAGGTGCCATCATCGGTGGTGCGCTTGCACAGCCGCGTGAAGTCTATCGCCCTGTGCCTGAATACCGTCCGCGTCCTGTTTATCGAGCAGCACCGCGTGCCGGTCTGAGCCAGAGCCACGTCAACTGGTGCTTCGGCCGTTATCGCTCTTACGATGCGTATAGCAACACGTTCCAGCCTTACAACGGCCCACGTCAGGCCTGCTATTCGCCTTACGGCTGATGGACTGACACTTTTGAAATGAGAAACGCCGTCCGGCTCCATCCGGGCGGCGTTTTTGCGTCTAGAGAATACCGGCGCGGCGCAACACGACCCAGGCAAAAAGGATCGATGCGACGATGAAGCTGGCAGCGTAGATCGTACCGCTCGTGCCTTCGGTAAAGGGAAGGGATCCGGTGTTCATCCCGAAAAAGCCCGTGACCAGCGTGGGGGGCAAGAGAAAAGCCGTCATCAGCGACAATATGTAGAGGTGGCGGTTCGTCTCCGACGAGAGTTTCGAGTCCACTTCCTCATGCAGAAGCCTTGCACGGTCCTGTAGCGCATAGACGTCGTGATCGACCGCCTCGAGTCTGCCTGTCAGTCGGGCAGCGACATCCTCGAAACCTGCAGGCATATCCTCTTCGTCGGCAGCAGATGCCCTGCGCATCAGTGTCAAAACCGTGCGCAAATGCCGGTGAAGACGCACCACTGTGCGCCGGACCGGGGCCAGCCGTCGACGCTCATCGCGCGGCGTGCTGTCATAGACGATATCCTCGATGGCGTTCAGCTCTTCTGTCGTTTCCATGACCAGCGTGATCAGAGTACGCTGAAACTCCGCGACCAGTCCTTCAAACACATGGGAAGGCGTTGAATAGCGTTTCGGGTTCTTGTCGATATTGGCACGAAGACGGTCGATGGAGCGCAAGGGTTGCAGGCGCGTGGTAATAATGTAGCGCTCACTGAGCGCGAAATGCAGCCAGCCGATGTCGCGGGTTTCCTGGTCGAATTCCCGCTGGAAATCCACCAGCGTCCCGTAAATCGCACCTTCATCGACAACAATGGATGGGTGCGTTTCGTGGGTCGTCAGACTGGCTTTCACGCTCTCGTCAAGGCCCGGCATCGTTTCCAAGAATCCGACAACACGGGTATCGGCAAGATTGAGATGCAGCCAGAAAAAGCCGTCGTCTGCCTGTAGTTCCGTCAACTCGACCTCAGGCGGTAGCCGGATGCAATTTCCATTGCCCGATTGGAAGCGGTAAGCCCAGACGAGACCGGGAATGGCAGGGTGAGGAATGTCCATGGCGTGTTCCTGAAGCGGCATTCGCGGCGGGCAGCGGTGCTACGTCCCGCTTTTGCGACGACGTCATGCTGATCAGAGTTTTGTGACAGTTTGATTACAATCAACTGATCCGCCAACCGGATTTTTCAAATTGACGTTTACGTAAAAATCAATTAGCCCCGAAGGCTATCGCATTGCAAGCTGACGCTTCGGGAGGAGGCAGGATGTATATCGCACCGGTAGACGATATCGCTTTTACGCTGAAACATGTGGCAGGTCTGAAAGCCGCGCTCGAACAAGGCGCGTTCGGTGATCTCGATGAAGACACCGTCGATGCCATTCTGCACGAAGCCGGTCGTTTCGCCACGGATGAGGTCGCGCCGCTCGCCGAGATTGGCGACAAGCAAGGTTCCAAGCTGGTGGATGGCGCAGTGCGCACCCCGGATGGCTGGGCCGGTCTTTATCGCCGCTGGGCGGAAGGCGGCTGGAACGGCCTGACTGCACCGGAAGAATTCGGCGGGCAGGCCCTGCCACATCTCTTGAATGTCGCGGCACTGGAAATGTGGAATTCCGGTTCTATGGCCTTTGCGCTTTGCCCTACGCTCACCATGGGTGCGGTGGAAGCCGTTGCCAAACACGGCAGCGACGACCTCAAGGCAACCTATCTGGAAAAGCTGGTGTCTGGCGTCTGGACCGGTACGATGAACCTGACCGAACCGCAGGCTGGTTCTGACCTTGCTGCCCTGAAGAGCCGGGCGGAACGCACTGGTGATGGCAGCTACCGGATTTTCGGCCAGAAGATTTACATCACCTGGGGTGAACACGACGCAGCTGACAATATCATCCACCTCGTGCTGGCCCGCCTGCCGGATGCGCCTGCCGGAACACGCGGCATCTCGCTGTTTCTGGTGCCGAAATTCCTGCCCGATGAAGTGGGCAATCCGGGCGAACGCAACGATCTCTTCTGTCACGCGCTGGAACACAAGCTCGGCATTCATGGCTCTCCAACCTGCACGATGATTTTCGGTGATGGTCGTTACGGCACTGAGAAGGGCGCGATCGGCTGGATTGTCGGTGAGGAGAACAAGGGCTTAGCCTGCATGTTCACCATGATGAACAATGCCCGTCTGGCCGTCGGCATGCAGGGTGTCGCGATCTGCGAAGCGGCGACGCAAAAGGCGATTGCCTATGCCAAGGAGCGCACGCAAGGCAAGGCACCCGGCACCAAGGCCACGGGCATGAGCCCGATTATCGAGCACCCCGATATCGCCAGAACACTTCTGACGATGAAAGCGCTGACGCAAGGTTCGCGCGCCATTTCGTTTTCTTGCGCTCACGCCATCGACATGAGCCACGCCAAGACTGATGCGACGGACCGGAAATTCTGGCAGGAGCGTGCGGCCCTTCTGACGCCGATTGCCAAATCTTTCTCCACGGATGCCGGTGTGGATGTGGCCTCGCTCGGCATTCAGGTGCATGGCGGTATGGGCTTCATTGAGGAAACCGGAGCGGCCCGCTACCTGCGCGACGCCCGTATTGCGCCGATCTATGAAGGCACCAACGGCATTCAGGCCATCGACCTCGTCACCCGCAAGCTGCCGCTCTCCGAAGGCGCACAGGTGCGCGGCTTCATTGCAGAGCTAAAAGAGCAGGCCGAGGCAGTGAGAGCGTCGAACACACCGGAGCTTGGCGAAACCGCGCGTTATCTAGACCAGAGCATCACCGATCTTGAAGAGGCAACCGAGTGGCTGCTGGATGCCCTGGCAAAGGGCGAAACATCAGCCGCGCTCGCCGGTGCGACGCCGTACCAGCGGTTGTTCGGACTGGCGCTAACGGGTACCTATCTCGCCAAGGGTGCTCTGGCATCGGTTGACGACGGGCAGGGCGCAAACCGCACGGCCCTTTGCCGTTTCACTGCCGAAAACCTTCTGGCGGAAACATCCACCTTGAAGGACCGTGTGATTGCTGGTGCCGCGAGCCTTGAAGCGGCCCGTGCCGTGCTGGGTTAAGGAGTTCCCATGTCTGCCGATCATATTCTCTTGGAACGTCCGCAAGCGGCACCCGGTGTGCAGGTCATTCGCTTCAACCGCCCGGATAAGAAGAACGCCATCACGGATTCGATGTATCGCACCATGATAGAGGCGTTGCAGGCGGCAGATGCGGATGGTGATATCCGGGCCATCGCCTTTCTCGGTTCTAACGGCTGCTTTTCGGCAGGCAACGACATGGCCGATTTCATGGCCTTTGCCATGTCCGGCGGCAAGGGAAGACTGGCAGCAGGAGATTTTCTGCATGCGCTGGTCGGCGTCGGCAAACCCATCGTTTCCGGCGTCGATGGTTTGGCCATCGGCATCGGTACGACGCTGAACCTGCATTGCGACCTGACGGTCGCCTCCAGACGCAGCCTGTTCAAGACGCCCTTCGTGGATCTGGCGTTGGTACCGGAAGCGGCGTCCAGCCTGCTCGTGCCGCGCATCATGGGTCATCAGCGAGCCTTTGCACTGCTGGCGGCAGGAGAGGGATTTTCGGCGGAACAGGCTCTTCAGGCCGGTTTGATCTGGAAGGTTGTTTCCGAAGCCGATGTCGAAACGGAAACCTTGAAGATCGCTACGTCGCTGGCATCCAAACCACCACAGGCACTGAAGATCGCCCGAGATCTCTTGCGTGGTGACGGAGCGGAGGTGCGCGAGCGCATCGACGCGGAAATCGTTCATTTTGCGGCTCAATTGCAAAGTGCGGAGGCCAGAGCAGCCTTCGAGGCGTTCATGCGTCGTTAAGCGTGGCGGGTGAAAACTGGCAACCTTTACGGAACCGGAAGAGATGGCGGATATTCCTTGTCTGATATCGTCCATCTCGTGAGAAAGCCGCCACCATGCGCAATATCGTTTTCGCAATGCTCGCCTTCATGCCCATCTCCAGCGTGGCGGAGGCGGCAAATTTCCAGCCGCCGCAGCCAGCGCAGAGCGATGTCATCGAAGTTCAGAATTACAACAGTCAGGCCGGTCAATCCAACCGAAACAACAACTCAGACCGTCGCCGTCCGCGCTTCGTCTGCGTGGTAACGCCACCCGATAGCGCCAATCGCTCGCGCCCTTACGTCTGCCCGGTGCAGCAGGGCCGCGTTGGCGGTCGCTGCCGTTGTGATGGTGTGACTGGTAATGGCAATATCGATACGGCCTGGTGAGGATAGCGAGTTCCCTCATTCCTGTCCTTGTGACAGGAATCCAGTCGCCGCGCGTCTGCGCGGCGGGAAGAGTCTTTTCAGCCCAACGACTTGGGCTGGCTGGATTCCTGTGACAAGCACAGGAATGAGGGAGAAATAGCTTACTTCTCCAGCGTCGCAACCGCTTCCACATGCGGCGACCATAGAAACTGGTCGATCGGCGTAACCTTGGTGATGCGGTAGCCGCCCTCGACCAGAATGGCGAGGTCACGCGCCAGAGACAGCGGGTTGCAGCTGACGGCAACGATCTTCTTGACGCTGCTCTTTGCCAGTTCCTTGCACTGAGCTTCGGCTCCCGCGCGAGGCGGATCGAAGACGACGGCGTCGTAGTTCTTCAGTTCCTTGGCGGTCAGCGCATGGCGGAAGAGGTCGCGTTTTTCAATGGTGACCGGCTTCAAACCTTGCGTGTTGCGCGCCGCAAGATCCAGCGCTTTCAGCGCCTTGTCTTCGGCTTCCACCGCATGCACCTTGCCAAGACGTGCCAGCCGCAGGGCAAATGTGCCGGACCCGCAGAACAAGTCGGCAATGCGCTTGGATTTACCCACATGCGCCAGCACCAGTTCGGCCATGGCATCTTCGGCCGGTTTGGTGGCCTGCGCGAAACCGCCGGACGGTGGCGAAATCATCACGCCGTCGAAATCGATCAGCGGCTTTTGCGGCTCGATCAGAATTTCACCAGCAATCGAAACACGCGCAATGGCGCGTGTGGCCAGCGTGATTTCCGTCGCCGTTCTGCGCTGCTTGTCGGTTGGCGCTTTGATGCCTTCGAAGGAAATATCGAGCCCGGTCCGCGTTTCTATGACGGTGATGCGGAACGGCTCGGCATTCGAGACGAGCGGCAGCCCGATGGCACGGATGGCGTCCAAACGCGAGACGATGCCGTCCGACGCGATGGGACATTCCTCAATGGCGACGATGTGGTGGCTGCCTGCCTGGCTGAAACCTAAAAGCAGGCCTTTTTCCGTTTTGCGCGCGGAAAAGACAACGCGGCGTCTGTCTCCGGGGCGACAGTGCACCAACCCGTCGACCTCGGCGTCCAGCCCCTTGGATTTCAAGGCTGCAATGACAAGACTGCGCTTGAAGACGTGATAGGGTTCATCCGCCATATGCTGCAACGAGCAGCCGCCGCAGGTACCGTTCTTACCATCGGGGCCGAAGTGACGGCACGCAGGCTCGCGCCGTTCCGGTGCCGCCTCGGCAATCGACATGATCGTGCCCACGTCCTTGACACGTGCGATGGTCACGGTCTCTCCGGGCAGTGCGAAGGGCACATAGACAGTGCCGTCAGGACAGTGGGCGATGCCGTCTCCCTGGGCGCCAAGGCTTTGTATCTTCACGGTCTGGGCTGTCATGGCTTTCTGCCTCCGAGAAGAAATTCCTCGTTGCCGTCACCACCCGCAATCGGCGAGGGAATGAGGCCGAGGCTGACCCAACCCATGTCTTCCACCAGCCAGCGCTCAAGCTCTGCGGCGACGGCCGGTGCCGTCTCTGGGTCTTTTAGTAGCCCGGCTTTGCTGATCGCGTCGCGCCCGGCTTCGAATTGCGGCTTCACCAGCAATACGGCGAACGCTCCAGCCTCGGCCAGTTCTAGCGCAGGTGCCAGTGCCAGCTTGAGCGAGATAAATGACACGTCCGATACGATGAAGCCGATCGGCCTGTTGTCGATATCGTCGCTGGTCAGGAAGCGGGCATTGAAACCCTCGATGCTGGTGACGCGCCTGTCGTTTTCAATGCGCGGATGAATCTGGCCGTGGCCGACATCGATCGAGGTGACGTGAGACGCACCGCGCTTCAGCAACACTTCGGTGAAGCCGCCCGTTGACGCGCCGACATCAAGACATTCGCGATTGCGCGGGTCCAGCTCAAAATGGTCGAGTGCCGCGACCAGTTTCAAGGCCGCGCGCGATACGTAATCCTGCGCGGGATCGCTGATCTCGAAGACGACATTTCCGGGAAATGTCAGACTGGGCTTGGTGACGACCTTGCCGTTGACGCGTACGGTGCCGCGCGCGACGGCATCACGTGCACGAGAGCGGCTGGCGAACAGGCCGCGGGATACCAGAAGCTGGTCCAGCCGGTGATTTTCAGATGAATTAGACATGGCCGTTTCAATGACTGCCAAACGCCCTGAGCGCAAGCATTTTATGCGTTTGAGCCGACAGTACAAGGCGAGCGCGCCAAATGAATATGCAGCATATATAATAGATCTTGGGAAACTTAAGCGAAAATAAACGGCTTTATTGCATTCTGCGGCACAGTTGAGTTGATCTCACCCCTTCTGCCATGATGGCGGCCCCCGGATCATAATGTGTGATGTCGCAGACTGCTTTCCTATGCAGTCGCACCTGAAGCGTGTCGAAAGAGCCCTCGATGTCTTTGAAGAATCTCCCTATTAACCTCAAGCTGGTTGCCACTTTCGTTGCATTGATGGGTGTCTGCCTCGTAGCATCGGCGGTCGTCTTTCTGCAAACGATTGAAGCCAAGAGCTTGTCGGAACAGCAGACAAACACCGCCAGGATCATGTCGGCAGTCGATGACGCGAAGGCTGCGATGCTGGAGCAGGCGGTCAACCAGCGTGGCTTCCTGCTGTTTCGCAGCGACAGCACATATAATGATGTGTTTGCCCAGCGCGATCTGATGTTGAAAAAACTGGATGAGGCTCGCGGCCTGGCCGTCGGTCAGTCGGAAATCCTGAAGTCCATCGACGACATGCAGGCGACCGCGACCGTGTTCTACACGCAGTTGGCGCAGCCACAGATGGCAGCCCGCAAGAACACCGAGGCACCGATTTCAGACGTCATCGAGATTGGACGCAATCAGGCCAAGGGTCAACTGGATGGCTTCCGCGCTGCGGCTGCCAAAATCAAGGAACAGCTGTCGACCGCTTCCGCAAACCAGGTTGCTGCACAGTCTGCCGCTCATACCAATCTTGAACTCGCCCTCTTGGTTGGCGGTGCTGCCGCTGGCGTTGTTGCCGTGCTGCTGATCTGGGCGCTGTCTCGCGCCATCGTCTCTCCGATTGTCGGCATGACGGACGCGATGAGCCGCCTTGCCGGTGGCGACACGACCGTTGAGGTTCCCGCACTCGACCGCGGCGATGAAGTCGGCAAGATGGCGAAGGCCGTTCTGGTCTTCAAGGAAGCCGGTATCGAAAAGTCCCGCCTCGCGGACGAAAGCGACCGTTTGCGTTCATCGACGGAAGCAGACCGCCGCCGCAACGAAACGGAGAAGGAACGCGCCGACGCGGAACAGACCTTTGCCAGCGAAGAACTGGCGAAAGGTTTGCAGTCTCTCGCCGACGGCAATCTGGTCTATCGCATCGAAACACCATTTGCGGAATCCATGGAGCCGCTGCGCATCAACTTCAACAACTCGCTGGACAAGCTTCAGGAAGCGCTTCGCAACGTTGGCGAAAATGCCTCTGCCATCAACGCCGGCGCGTCTGAAATGCTGTCTTCCGCAGACGACCTTTCCCGCCGCACCGAACAGCAGGCAGCGTCCATCGAAGAGACGGCCGCTGCCCTAGAGCAGGTTACGACGACTGTCCGTGACAGTGCAAAGGGCGCAGAAGAGGCAAGCGCTCTGGTTCAGCGCGCTCGCACCGGTGCAGAAAACTCCGGCATCGTCGTTCGCAAGGCAGTTTCTGCCATGCAGGAAATCGAAAAGTCGTCCGGTGAGATTACCAATATCATCGGCGTTATCGATGACATCGCGTTCCAGACGAACCTTCTGGCCTTGAACGCCGGTGTCGAAGCCGCGCGTGCCGGTGAAGCGGGTAAGGGCTTTGCGGTTGTCGCACAGGAAGTGCGTGAGCTGGCACAGCGGTCTGCCAATGCCGCCAAGGAAATCAAGGCTCTGATCGGCGCATCCAGCGCGCAGGTCGAAAACGGCGTGAACCTGGTGGGCGAAACCGGCAAGGCTTTGCAGGCAATCATTGCCGAAGTCGAGGAAATCAACTCGCACGTCGCGACGATCGTTACCGCCGCCCGCGAACAGGCAACCGGCTTGCAGGAAATCAACACGGCCGTCAACACGATGGACCAAGGCACGCAGCAGAACGCCGCAATGGTGGAAGAACAGACTGCCGCCAGCCACGCTTTGGCACGGGAAGCCGAAAGCCTGAACGAACTGATCGGTCAGTTCAATCTCGGTGGCGGTGCGCGCTCTGCGACGGCGTTCAAGCCGGCACAGCAAAGCGTACCACGGTCAGCCTCTGTACCAGCACCAAAGCCGAACTATTCTGCGCCCGCTCGCCCAGCGGCAAAGATCGCGCAGCCTACCGCGCGTCCAGTCTCGTCGCCAGCGCGTGCGCTTGGCCAGAGCCTGGCGAAAGCCTTCTCACCCAGGACCGAGGCTGTCGCCGCCAAACCGGTAGCTCAGGATTGGGAAGAGTTTTGAGATCAGTCACAGTCTGACATGCACAACCCGCCGGAGCGATCCGGCGGGTTTTCTTTTGTGGCGCAGTCCTAAGATGAAAGCCCGATGGTGATCGTCGCGGACAGGACGCCGCTTTCGAGCTTCTCGAAATCGAAAATATGGTCCGTCGCATCGACTGGGATGATGTTATCGTCACTATTAGCGGTGTCGCGCCGTGGTCTGCCGACATAATCCGGATGCTGGCCATAGACGATATCGCTCAGCGTATCGTCAAAATAAAGCTGGCTGACGAGCAGTTCTTTGCCATCTACCAAGATGCGGCAATGAATGTGAGGCGCGCGACCGCGATACCAGCCTGGATAAGCGGTCAGGAACGTTGCCTGACCATCCGCCTTGGTCAGTTGCCGCCCGCGAAAGGCAAGGCCGCTGAGGGCTTCCGCGTCATTCGCCGTGCACATGTCGGCAGCTTCGCGGCCGGAATAGATGCCGCGGTGGTCAGTATGCCAGATTTCAACGTCCGCATTCTCTATCGGCCGACAATCGGCGCTATGGACAATTCTGACCGCCATGCGCATGGGAAGACCAGACTTACCTTCGGAAACATCTTCTCGCTGCGGCACGTTATTGACGTGGCATGGGCCAACCGTTTGGGCTGCGGTGACGATGCAATTCGGACTGCTTCGAAACACCGGCGGCGGTAGTGTCGCCATGTCGATCGCCTTGGTTCCACCGTGGAGAAAATCGGTTCCCTTCCAGTCGAACTGACGGGCGGCAATGGCTTTATGCTGGCGAGGCCACAGCGATACGCCCGCTGCTGACGCGGCGATAATAACGCCTCCTCCAAGAATAACAGTTCTTCTTTTCATCAATTTTTCCACTCTACAAAATGCTTGTTTGTAGAGGGCGGAAAAGGAAATCCAAGTTAAATCTTGTCCATGCGCGCACGCGGCGGCTAAACGGCGTAACCCACGCCCGCCTGTTTCTGGCCGAGTGCGTTGAATACGGTGGACACGATACCCGCCCGATCAAGACCAGCATTGGCATACATGATTTCCGGCTTGGCCTGCTCAACCCACTGATCGGGAAGCGTCAGGGTGCGGACTTTCAGGCCCGTGTCGAGCAGACCGGCACTGGCCATGAAATGCAGCACATGCGCACCGAAGCCGCCTGCCGAGCCTTCTTCGATGGTAATGAGCACTTCGTGGTGGCTGGCCAGTTGGCGAATGAGATCGAGGTCTAGCGGCTTGGCAAAACGTGCATCTGCAACCGTGGTGGAAAGGCCAGCCGCATCCAGATCTTCCGCCGCAGCAAGGCATTCCGCAAGGCGCGTGCCGAAGGAGAGCAGTGCGATTTTTGTGCCTTCCTTGACGATGCGGCCCTTGCCGATTTCCAGAATTTCGCCGCGCACAGGCATCTCGATGCCAACACCTTCACCACGTGGATACCGGAAGGAAATCGGACCTTCGTCATAGGCAGCAGCTGTGCGCACCATATGTTTCAGCTCCGCCTCGTCCGCTGCCGCCATCACCACCATGCCGGGCAGGGTGGCGAGGAAAGTCGTGTCGAAAGAGCCCGAGTGGGTAGGGCCATCAGCACCAACAAAACCAGCGCGGTCTATCGGAAAGCGCACCGGCAGGCTCTGAATGGCCACATCGTGCACCAGCTGGTCGTAACCGCGTTGCAGGAAGGTAGAATAGAGCGCACAGAACGGCTTGTAACCATCGGCAGCAAGGCCAGCGGCAAAGGTCACGGCATGCTGTTCGGCAATGCCGACATCGAAGCTGCGTGTGGGAAAGAGCTCGGCGAGCTTATCCAACCCCGTGCCGTTCGGCATGGCGGCGCTGACGCCGACGATCTTGTCGTCAAGCGTCGCTTCCTGGATCAGTGCTTCGGCAAAGACGCTGGTATAGCTCGGTGCATTCGGCTTGGCTTTCGCCTGCGCACCGGTGATGACATCGAATTTGTTGACGCCGTGATACTTGTCGGCAGCGGCTTCGGCGGGTGCATATCCCTTGCCCTTCTGCGTCACGACATGAATGAGCACCGGGCCCTTCTGGTTGTCGCGCACATTGCGCAAAACGGGGAGCAGATGGTCGAAGGAATGACCATCGATAGGGCCAATATGGTAGAAACCCAGCTCTTCGAACAACGTGCCACCGGTGACATAGCCCCGTGCGTGGGTCACGGCGCGGGTGATAGCGCGGTCGATGGTCTTGCCGAGATAGGCTGTCAGCTTCTTGCCGAAATCACGGAAGCCCATATAGGTCCGGCCCGACGCCAGACGCGCGAGATAGGCACTCATGGCGCCGGTTGGTGGCGCAATCGACATGTCGTTATCGTTGAGAATGACGATAAGGCGGGCATCCAGCGCACCGGCATTGTTCAGCGCCTCGAACGCCATACCGGCAGACATGGAACCATCACCGATGACGGAAATGACCTTGCGGTTGCTGCCATCCAGTTCCGCTGCCACGGCCATTCCGAGACCGGCGGAAATGGAGGTGGAGGAATGGCCAGCGCCGAAATCGTCATATTCGCTTTCGGCGCGGCGGGTGAAGCCGGAAAGGCCACCTTCCTGCCGCAGCGTACGGATGCGATCGCGACGACCGGTCAGAATCTTGTGCGGGTAGCACTGGTGCCCGACATCGAAAATCAACCGGTCTTCCGGGGTGTTGAACACCTTGTGGATGGCAATCGTCAGTTCCACCACACCGAGACCCGCACCCAGATGCCCGCCGGTTGTGGACACGGCGTCGATCATCTCATCGCGCAGCTCCCTGGCCAGTTGCGGCAGGTCACGATCCTCGATGGACTTGAGATCGGATGGGAATTTCACCCGGTCAAGCAATGGTGTCTCTGGCATTCCGGTCAATCGTTAGGCCTTCGTATTTTGGTGTTCGATCTGCCGCTTCCAGATGGTGTGCATTCTGGTCTTCGACAAGACTAAAATCGTTTTAACGAATTTCAACCCTGCGGCAAAGGGACAAACTCCTCTTCATCCCCCGGTACAATGTCGAAGCGTCCAGTTCTCCACTCTTCCTTGGCTTTTTCTATGCGTTCTTTTGATGACGACACGAAATTCCACCAGATATATCGCTTGGAATTCAGCGCCGCGCCTCCGAAAATCATGATGTGGCAGCCGGCGATGCCACCCTTCAACGTAATATCATCACCAGCGCGAAACACGATCAGTTGATCGGCGGCAAACACATCTCCCGCCACTTCCAGGCAGCCGGAGAGAATGTAGATTGCCCGTTCCTCATGATCGGCTGCGAAGGGGAATTTGACACCCGCACCCAGCGTCAGGTCGACGTAAAGCGTATCCGTGAACGTCTTTACCGGCGACGATGCGCCAGCAAAGGAGCCGATGACGACACGGCCCGATGCACCTTTCACATCGACGACAGGCATTGCGTCCCGCCCGGTGTGGGAAAAATCCGGCGCGATCTCTTCCTTGTTATCGGGCAAGGCAAGCCATGTTTGCAGGCCAGACATGGACAGCGGATGACCACGCAGGTTCTCCGGCGTCCGTTCCGAATGGACAATGCCGCGCCCCGCCGTCATCAAGTTTATGTCGCCAGGACGGATGGTGAGTTCGGTGCCGAGACTATCACGATGCTTGATTTCACCATCGAAAAGATAAGTCACGGTAGACAGCCCGATATGCGGATGCGGCTTGACGTCCAGCGCTTCCCCGGCTTTGAGGATTGCCGGTCCCATGCGGTCGAAAAAAATGAACGGCCCGACCAGTCGCCTATCCCGCGTCGGCAGGGCGCGCCTCACGGCAAATCCGCCGATATCGCTGGAGCGCGGAATGATCAGGTTCTCGATGGCATCGCAGGCAAAGGCATCACCCGCGGCGGGGTCATTTCCGGGAAAAAACGACATGGCAAATCTCCTGCGTGACTGGCCGGTAGATTAGCACGATTTGGGGGACTGTTGAGGGTTCTCTTATGAACGCTGTGTTCTGATTTTGCGGGAGGAGAGAGGGGCGAAGTCTGCATTATCCTTCGCCGTCACCCTCGGGCTTGTCCCGAGGGTCTAACGAACCCCAACATCAAACGTGGTTAGATCCTCGGGACAAGCCCGAGGATGACGACGGTACGGGGTGAGACCGGCGGTCGTTCAAAGGGAGCTACGCCTATTCGCCGTCCAACGGCTCCACGCCGACCGGCTTGCCCGCGCGATCCAGACGAATTTTCTCGATGCGCTTTTCGGCAGCCGTCAGCAGGGTTTCACAATGTTTTTTCAGGGCTTCGCCGCGCTCGTAAATGGCGATGGATTCGTCCAGTGCCACATCGCCGCGTTCCAGACGGGCGACAATGCTTTCCAGCTCGGCGACAGCCTTTTCGAAAGAATAACCGCTGACATCGGCTGTGTTGGCATTTTCCGTCATGTTCAACCCTTCATCATTCTCAAAATATGCATGGCTGCCGATTCCGCCAGCCCTTCCAGATCATAACCGCCTTCAAGCAGGCTGACGACCCGGTTGGCAGCAAATTTGTCGGCCATGTCAAGAATTCGCCCCGTTGCCCAATCGAAATCATCACCCACCAGATTGATCTGCGCCAGGGGATCGCGGTGGTGCGCATCGAAACCCGCCGAGATGATGATGAGGTCGGGCGAGAAATCGGCAAGCGCTGGCAGCACGCGGGACTTGAACGCCTCACGAAAATGATCGCTGCCGGTGTTGGGAGACAGCGGGGCATTGACGACGTTGTTCTTGATGCCGGTTTCTTTTTTATCGCCGCTCCACGGGTAAAGCGGCATCTGGTGTGTGGAGCAGAACAGGACCGAAGTGTCGTTCCAGAAAATATCCTGCGTGCCGTTGCCGTGGTGGACATCCCAATCAACGATCGCAACACGTTCCGCCCCATGCACCTTCTGCGCATGACGGGCCGCGATGGCGGCATTGTTGAACAGGCAAAAGCCCATGGCCTTTTCGGTCTCGGCATGGTGGCCAGGCGGGCGGCTGGCGACGAAGACATTGTCGGCGGCTCCCGAAAACACGTCATCCACTGCCGCCATGGCAGCGCCGATGCCGGTCAGCGCCGCTTGCAGGCTTTTGGGTGAGGCATAGGTATCTGCCTCGATGCGGTTGATCTCGCCGTCTTCCTCCGGAATCTGTCGCATGATCGAAATCAGATGGCTCTCTGGATGCGCCAGCAACACCGAATCTTCGTTGGCTTGTGGTGCTTCTTTCCGCTCCAGCCGCTCGAAATTCGGATGTTCCAGCGCAATGTTGAGCGACCGCAGCCGGTCAGGCCGCTCCGGGTGCCCTGCAGGCGTTATGTGTTCCAGGAATATCGGGTGCTCGTAAAGCCGTGTGGCCATGGCGGTGACTCCTGAAAAGCGGCAGCGTTACGCGCGCTGCGGCAACAGTGGATAACCGGCCATCACGGCGCGGCCAGCCAATGCGGCCAGAACGGCCTTGAGGACATCGCCCGGAATGAAGGCCATGGAGCCGACAAAGGCCTTCTGAAAACCGATGCCAGCTGCAAAGCCCAGATAGGTTATGCCGAACACATACAGAACGATCACACCACCGGCAACGCTGGCCAGAAAGAAGCCCAAGCCCTGTGCCAGAGCCGATTGATCCCTGTTGACCAAACGCTCGGACAAATAGCCCGTGGTAAAGACGGCAGCAATCCAGCCGATCAGGAAGCCGGTGGTCGGCGTGTAGAAAATGGAAAGACCACCGCGACCGCCCGATAGCACCGGCAGGCCGATGGCGGCGATAAGGATTGTGAGAAGAACCGCCAGCGTGCCACGCTTCGTACCCAGCACCACACCGGCCAGCATGACACCGAGCGACTGGGCCGTGATAGGCACCGGAATGAACCCAAGCGGGATGGGCGGCAACAGGCCAAGCGCGATGATGATGGCTGAAAACAGCGAGATCAGAACGAGGTCACGGGTTTTCATTCTCAATAGGCTCCCATCTTTAAATATCAGGAGATGAGGTTTGGCCTCTGAAACCGCGCGCGTCAATGGCATCCGCAATCGCGTCGGCATCCTTCAACGTCATAATGATCAGCGGAACCAATATCGTATGCAGCCTTGTCTTCATTCCGCGGGCGCGGTGCGCATCGCGCAACGTCTCGTAGCGGTTGATGACTTCAGGCACGAAACGCACGACAAGCCCAACCGCCAAGCCGACATCGGCGGCCTTGGCGAGCCCCAGCTTTTCCAGCGGACGCAGCGCAAAAGCGATTTCATCCATGAACTGAGAAATGCTGACACTTGCCGTAATCGCCGTCGCCAGCAGCGTCAGGGCCGTCAAACGCAAAAGAGCAATTGCCGCATCCGCTGCCGAAATTAGCAGAAAACTGAAAGCTGCGATGATGGCAATGGTCAGCAGAACAGGCCGCAGCCGCGCAACGATTTCCCGAAAGCCCAGGTGCGTCTGCCACAGCACCAACCCCGCCATCGAAACGGCGGCGAGGAGGATAAGCGGATCGCGCGTAAGAAACAGGCCGATGCTGAACAGGGCTAGGCTCGCCAGCTTGATGCGGGGCGATAGCTGGTAAAGCCAACTGCTTCCTTCGACATGCAGGCTTTTCATGTCAGTGCCAGCTCTCGGTAAAGCTGGATGGCCTCGGCAGGGGATGCATTGGCATGAAGCCTGTTCTGATGGAACAGAAGCACGCGGTCAAAGCTTTCCAGCAGGGGAAGATCGTGGGTAATGACGATCAAACCCTGCTCCAGCCCCGCCATGGTCCGTTCCACCAGCGCACGGTTCTTCAGGTCCAGCTGGTTGGTCGGCTCGTCCATGATGAGAATTTTCGGGTTGGTGATGGTCAGCGCGGCAAGGGCCGAGAGCTGCAACTCACCACCGGAAAGCTCATGCGCACGACGTTTTGCCAGATGCTGGATATCGAAGCGCTGCAAGGTGGCGTCCACTGCCGCATCGATGGCGGCCTTACTCAGCCCCTTGTTTTTCAGGCCGAACGCAATGTCATCGCGGATGATGGGCAGGATGATCTGGTTTTGTGGGTTCTGGAAGATGAAGCCGACATCCTTCAAGACATCGGACGCATCTTTGACCGTATCCAGCCCGTTGACGCTGACATGGCCACTCGTCGGTTTCGTCAAGCCGTTGATCATCCGCGCGAAGGTCGTTTTGCCCGAACCATTGAGACCGATAATCCCGATGCGTCGTTGGTTAAGCGTCAGCGTAAGAGGCTCGACCGCCGCTCTACCCTCAAACGCCACCCCCGCATCGTTAAAACGAATATCCACTGCCAGTCCCCAAATGCTCTCGCTGTTCCTATAAACGCAGGAGAGGGCAAACGAAACAAGGAACAAAAAAAGAACATTGATTTTTCAGTCTCGCAACCATAGGCTTTTGCCATGGCGATTCTGATTTCGAACGAAGCAGCACGACGTATCTTCCTGGCGCGACAGGGTCTATCCGCATCGCCCAGCCGTGCCATGGGCAAGGCCGATTTGTTGAAACTGATCACGGATATCGGCTTCGTACAGTTGGATAGCATCGCCACTGTAGAGCGGGCGCACCACCAGATCATCTTTTCCCGCAACCAGACCTACAAGCGCCAGCACCTCACGGAGCTGCTGGAGAAGGACCGGGCGCTGTTCGAGCACTGGACGCATGATGCCTCGATCCTGCCAGCGACCTTCTACCCCTATTGGAAACACCGTTTCCGCCGCCGGGAGCCCGTTATTCTGGAACGCTGGCGCAAGTGGCAGGGGGAGGGGTTCGATGCGGACTTCGAGGAGACCTATCGTCGCATTGCCGAAAACGGCCCTGTCATGTCACGGGATATGAAGGCGGAGGGCCATCAGTCCGGCGGCTGGTGGAACTGGCATCCATCGAAGACCGCGCTTGAATATCTCTGGCACACCGGCAAACTGGCGGTGGCTGGCCGCATGAACTTTCAGAAGGTCTATGATCTCGCAGAACGGGTCATTCCGGCTGAACATCACGATAAAGAGGTTCACCACGACGAGTTCGTCGACTGGGCCTGCCGCGAAGCACTGACGCGGCTGGGCTTTGCGACGTCGGGCGAAATCTCCGCCTTCTTCGACATCGTCACGCCGCAGGAAGCCAAGCAATGGGTAACTGATCATCGCGATGAGCTCTGCGAAGTCTCGCTTGCCTCTTCGGATGGTGCCAAGGAGCGTGTCTCGTATGCCTTCGAAGGGTTCGCGGGCGAGGCGGAATCGGAGATCGAGCCACCCAACCGCATCCGCGTGCTCAGCCCGTTCGATCCCCTGCTGCGCAACCGCGCGCGTACCGAACGCCTGTTCGGCTTCTATTATCGCATCGAAGTCTTCGTGCCGGAGCCGAAGCGGCAATATGGCTATTACGTCTTCCCGCTTCTGGAAGGGGACAAACTGATAGGTCGCATCGATATGAAGGCGGAGCGTAAAGGTGGAACGCTGGATGTAAAGCGCCTGTGGCTTGAAAAGGACGTGCGTACGTCTTCGGGGAGGCTTGCAAAGCTCGATGCAGAATTGAACCGGCTGGCGAAATTTACCGGTGTCGAGACTGTACGGTATCTGGATGGTTGGCTGGGTTAAATCATCTAGTCGCGCACCGCAGCCATGACCGCGTCTACGGCCCGTTCCATCGCGCCGGGATCATCGAACACGGCGAGAAGCAACGTCGCTCCTTCGAGGCGGACAAGGGCATCCGTGGCTGTGATGGATGCAATGTCACGTGGCATCGCCTTTTCCAATATGTCGGTCATCCGATCCCGGTGAGCCTGGAAGAAATTCCGTACGGCTTCCTTGGCCATCGGCGTGTCGTCACCCACGCCATAGGCCAGATGAAATCCCACGCAACGCTTGCGGTCCGTCAGGCTGTCGGCAATCGCCCGGACGACCGCCTTGTAGGCCGTGTACCAATCTGAACCGTCGATATCCGGCTGGGTAAAGGTCTCATCCAGCGTCAAGCTGAGAACCTCCGGAACGAGCGCTTCCTTGTTGGGAAATCGCATATAGAGCGAGGCTTTTCGCAGGCCGACTTTGTCCGCCAGATCCTGCATCGACGCGCCGACATAGCCCTTTTCCCGAAATAGCTCACGCGCCTCCCGGATGATCTTTTCTCTGCTTACTTTTGTCATGCGGTACCCACCTCCATCCAAGTCTTCGTCGCAAAGTACGGCGAGCGTTCGAACCATATCAAATATTTTCCCTATTTACAAACGACCGATCGGTAGTATTTTGATCTCGACAAACGAGCTATGGGCTCGTCTCGATGTCAACAAAAACGATTTTGGAGGTCACGATGACCATCATTTACAAAACCCAGACAGTCGGCGACGTGGAGGTGTTTTACCGCGAGGCGGGTGCGAAAGACGCGCCGGTTCTGTTGCTCCTGCACGGGTTTCCTTCGTCAAGCCACATGTTTCGGGAGCTTATTCCGATGCTCGCGGAGCGCTACCGCGTCATCGCCCCTGATTTGCCCGGGTTCGGATACACCAAGGCCCCGGCGCGTGGCACATTCGACTACACCTTCGACAATCTGGCCAAGGTCATCGACGACTTCACCGAGGCGCTGTCGCTGAAAACCTACGCGCTCTATGTGTTCGATTATGGTGCGCCGACCGGATATCGTCTGGCCACCGCACATCCTGAAAGAGTGACGGCGATCATCAGCCAGAACGGCAATGCCTATACGGATGGGTTCAGCGACGAGTGGGGTGCCTGGGAGACCTACTGGCGCAATCCGAGCGAGGAAACCCGTGAGGCTTGCCGCGCTTCGTTATCGGCGGATGTGATTGAAAATTGGCAATACCGGACCGGCACGAACCCGCGCCGGTTGGGCCCTGATGGCTATATGCTCGATATCGCGCTGATGGCGCGGTCAGGTGCCGACGATATCCAGCTCGATCTCATTTTGGATTATCGCACAAATCTGGAACGCTATCCTGAGTTTCAAGCCTATTTCCGCAAACACCAGCCACCGCTTCTCGCGGTATGGGGCCGTCACGATCCCGCGTTCATCCCCGCCGGTGCACTGGCGTATAAACGCGATCTGCCAAATGCCGAAATTCATTTGCTGGATACGGGGCATTTCGCGCTGGAAACCCATTGCGCCGAGATTGCCCAGATCATCAGAAGCTTCTTAAGCGCTCTATGATCTCTCGACACCCCGCGCTTTTTTGCGGGGTGTCCAACACATGGAGATCACCCGATATCCGTCGAGCTGATCTGAATGCCAAAACCCTCTAGCCCGACATAGTGGCGTTCGCGAGAACTCAGCAGCTTGATCGAGCTAATACCGAGTTCCTTGAGAATCTGTGCGCCGAGGCCGATTTCCAGCCATTCGTCGTCGCGTGTTCGGGCTTGGGCGTGCGCTTCTTCCGGGTCGCGGGATTTCCTGCGTCCGGCCACCTGTCCAACGCCGACCGAGCCTTCGCGCAGATAGATGATGACACCGCGACCTTCGGCTGCGATCTTTTCCATGTAATGCTGCACGGGCTGCTTCTTGCCGAAGATGTCGTCGGCCACGTTTTCCGGATGCAGGCGCACGGGAATATCGACGCCATCGCGGATATCGCCGAAAATCACCGCCATGTGCTGCATCGGGTCCCAGGGCAGGGAATAGGTCTGCGCCTTTGCGGGGCCGAAAGGCGTTTCAAGCGTAAACTCGCTTTCCTTTTCGACCAGCGTTTCCTTCCGCTGGCGATAGGCGATAAGGTCCGCAACGGACACCTGCTTCATGCCGTGCGTCTCGGCAAAGGCCGAAACCTGCGGACCGCGCATGACGGTGCCGTCGTCATTCACCAGCTCGCTGATAACGCCGATGAGCGGCAGGCCTGCCAGCTTGCACAGATCGACAGCCGCTTCCGTATGGCCGGAGCGCATCAACACGCCGCCTTCGCGCGACACCAGCGGAAAGATATGGCCAGGGCGGGTAAAATCTGCGGCACCCGCATTGGGGTTGGCGAGGTTGCGAACCGTCACATTGCGGTCGCTGGCGGAAATGCCTGTGGTCGTGCCGTGTTTGAAGTCTACGGAAACGGTAAAAGCGGTGGTATGGGCGCTATCGTTTTCCGCGACCATGGCGTTGAGGTTAAGGCGCTTTGCCTCTTCCCGTGGCATGGGCGCGCAGACGATGCCGGACGTATGGCGCACGATGAAGGCCATCTTTTCCGGCGTGCAATGCACCGCGGCAACGATCAAATCGCCTTCGTTTTCGCGATCGTCATCATCCATGACAACAACGATCTCACCGGCCTCGAAGGCCCTGATAGCTTCAACGACACGCTTTTGATCATATGTCATGGTGGTTTGTGTTCCTATTTCAGGCGACCGGTCTGGCCGCGGTCTCTCAGATAATGGTCGGCAACCGTGCAGGCCACCATCGCTTCGCCAATCGGCACGGCCCGAATGCCGACGCAGGGGTCGTGTCGGCCCTTGGTGCGCACATCGACATTGTTGCCATCGGTATCGATGGATTGACGTTCCGTCAGAATGGATGACGTCGGCTTGATCGCAAAACGCGCGACGATAGGCTGGCCCGTTGCAATGCCGCCCAGAATGCCGCCGGAATGATTGGAGAGGAAAATCGGCTTACCGTCATTGCCCATCCGCATTTCATCGGCATTTTCCTCGCCGGTCAGTTCAGCGGCAGCAAAACCTTCGCCGATTTCCACGCCCTTGACGGCGTTGATGGACATGAGGTTGGAGGCGATGTCCTGATCGAGCTTGGCATAGATGGGTGCGCCGATACCGGCAGGTACGCCTTCTGCTACGACTTCAACGACAGCGCCGATGGAAGATCCGGCCTTGCGAATACCGTCCAGATACTCTTCCCAGACCGGAACCATCTCGGCATCCGGGCAGAAAAACGGGTTCTGATCGACCTGGTTCCAATCCCAGTTGGCACGGTTGATCTTGTGTTTGCCGATCTGGACGAGGGCACCACGAACATCGAGGCTCGGCACCACTTTGCGGGCCAGCGCACCGGCGGCAACACGTGCCGCCGTCTCACGCGCCGAAGAACGACCGCCGCCGCGATAATCGCGAATGCCGTATTTCAGATCATAGGTAAAGTCGGCATGACCGGGGCGGAAGCTTTTGGCGATTTCGCCGTAATCCTTGGAGCGCTGGTCTGTGTTTTCGATCATCATCGACACCGGTGTGCCGGTGGTGATCATCGTCTCGCCGTCCGCATCCATCATCACGCCGGAGAGAACCTTGACGATGTCGTCTTCGCGGCGCTGGGTTACGAAGCGGCTCTGGCCAGGCTTGCGCTTGTCCATCCACTGCTGAACTTCTGCAAGCGTGAAGCGGATGCCGGGAGGGCAACCATCAATGACGCAGCCGAGCGCTGGACCATGGCTTTCGCCCCAGGTGGAAACACGAAAAAGATAACCGAAGGTATTATGCGACATGTGATCAGACCGAGCGAGCGGCATTCCGCTTGAGGAACGCATTTCTAAAAAGAGGCGGGTTTTTCATAGTGCAAAAGGCACGGAAGGCAAAAGCCTTTCTTTTGCCAATTCCGTTCCCGCCGTGGCGTGTTTCTCAAAAATATCGGTGGGCTGGGATGACACGTCGTGATCGTCACGAAACTTTCAGCCATCTCTCACCACCCGCGAAATCCGAAAATTCCTCTGGGGGGAGCGGTCTGGAAAAAGCGTAACCCTGAAGCATATCGCAACCTATCTGTCGCAGAAGAGCGGCGTGATCATGCGTTTCGACGCCTTCGGCAATGGTCTCGACACCCAACGATCGGGCGATATCCACGATGGAGCGGACAAGCGAGCGTTCCTGCGGTGAGGTGAGGATGGGCATGACCAGTTGGCGGTCGATCTTCAGCCGCTTTGGCTTCAGGCGCAGAAGGCTGATGATCGATGTGTGGCCGGTGCCGAAGTCATCGATTTCGATGTCGATGCCCAGAGCCTTGATGCGTTCGATGTTGCTGGTCGCGATATCTTCGTTCTCATCGAGGAAAATCGCCTCCACCAGTTCGAAGGTGATTTCACCTGGCTTGATGGCAAGCTGTTTGAGACTGTCTATCAGGTGATCGTCGTGCAGGCGTCGGACTGAGACGTTCACGGAAATGCGCGGCACATCGATGCCCTTCATGCGCCAGATTTCCTTGTCTTGCAGTGCATGTTGCAGAACAATCTGGTCTATCATCGATACAACATTGATTTCCTCGGCAATTTTCAGGAACTTGTCCGGGGTGAGAATGCCCCTGACAGGATGACGCCACCGGACCAGCGCTTCCACGCCGGTCAATGCGAGTGTGTTGGCGCAGAATTGCGGCTGATACCAGGCTTCGAATTCACCTCTCTCAAGTCCAGCCAGAATTTCGTCCGCCGTTCGTTTGTGGTTGACGATTTCGGCCTGGAGGTTCTGCGTGAAGAACTCGAAGCGGTTCCGGCCCGTCGCCTTGGCGCGGTAAAGCGCAAGATCCGCGTTGATGAGCGTCCGTCGAGCATCGGCGGAGCCGACGTCTGCAAATGCAATGCCGATGGAGACGCCGCAGCGGCAGGTAAAGCCATCGAAATCGAAGGGATAGCTGAAATCCGAGATGATTTTGGCCGCGATCGACTTGATGTTGTCCTTGTCGTTCAGTTGGCGGATCAGGATCACGAACTCGTCACCGCCGATACGCGCGACGACATCTCCCTCCCGCACGTTCTGGGTCAATATTTGGGCTGCATGGATCAGAACCGCGTCACCGGCGGCGTGTCCCAAAGTGTCGTTGATCTGCTTGAAGCGATCCAGATCGAGATGGAGAATGGCAAAACGCTTGCGCTCTCCTGATGATGGCGATGACAGAGCGTCCAGCTCCTGATCGAGCTTGCGGCGGTTTGCAAGGCCGGTGAGGGGATCGTGAAGCGCGTTGTGCTCGATACGGGTTTTTGCCTGTTCCAGCTCTGTGTTTCTCGCTTCGGCCTCATCCTTGGCGGAGCTGAGCTGTTCCGAAAGCAGAACGTCGGCGGTAACATCGAAAGCGATGCCGACGATCTTTCTGGTTCCATCGCGGTTTTCGTGAAGGCGACCGACCGCCTTTACATAACGAATGCTGCCATCGGCCAAGACGACACGGTGGGTCGAAATGCGATTAGGGTCGTTAGGGTCTCTAAGCCTGTTGATGAGCGCGCTGGGTCTTTCGTCGGGATGGAGACAGTTCAGGTAATCATCCCGTGTAACATGCCGCTCCGGCTCGGGCGGTAGCCCGTATAGCTCGCACATACGCTCATTCCAGACCGCGCTGGAATAGTCATCCGCTGCTTCCCATATGCCGCAATTGTAGGATTCCAATGCGAGTTTCAGGCGTCCGGAAAGCTCCTCCAACTCATGTTCGCGGCTTGAAAGCTCATGCAGAGCGAGCTCGAGTTCCGCGTTCTTGATGTCGCTGTTGTCTTTCGCCTCGCGCAGCTTTTGCGCCATGATCATGTCGGATGTGACGTCCCACAAAATGCCGGTGGTCTGATGCGATCCATCCGGCTTGATGTAGCTGGAACCGGCAGAACGCAGATAGCGCACGGTTCCACCCGGCAAGGCCACCCTGTAGACCTCCGAGGAGGTCTGTTGACCGGAAGAACAGTTGAAGAAGAACCGCGCCGCTTTTGAGCGATCTTCGATTACGAGGGCCGTCAACCACTCGGTCAGCAACGGTCGTTGTTCCTGCATCGGAAACCCGTGCAGGCTTGCTGCACGCTCATCCAGATAGCAGCGAGACGTGTCGTTCTCGATTTCCCATATGCCGATACTGGAAGAGTCCATTGCCAGTTTGAAGCGCTGTGAGAGTTCGAGAAGCTTCGTCTCACGAAGGCGAAGGGTTTTGATATTGCGATTGCGCTCCGACAGCAGCAGCGCCGCCACGATGATTGGCAGCAGCATGGAAATTGCCGCGATCGCAAGCGTCGTGCGCAAAGACCTGTAATAGGGCTTCACCGCATCCCATCCAGACGCGGGTGTCGCCCGGATCTCCCAACGGGAACCGGGTAAATCCACAGACTTGACCAAGGGGTTTTCGTGCAACGGCTCCAAAACCTGGCCCACGATCTCATTGGTCACCGTGTCGCGGATTTCGAACCTGATATCGCCCGACTTACCCTCAAGCGGCGCAAGCGTATCATAGCCGATTGTGTGCAGAAGCTTTCGCCTGTCGACCACGGCCAGAACCAGTTCGTCCTTTTCCGCATTGGTGGCCGTTGCGGGCGGCATCGTGACGATGACCAAGATGGTTCCGCCTGCCGCAGGCTCGAAAATCTGCGCCTCTGGCAGGCGCTCATTCGCGGGAAGGGCAGCGAGTTTGGCCAGTCGTTCGCTCAACATTGCGTTGATCTGTCCCGCGGGAAAGTCAGCCGCAGATTGCGACGTGTAAAGTTTCTCGAGCTGGAAATCGCGCGCAAAGCCAATGGCGATGAAATGATGGGATTGCTGCAACTGGTAATCGGCGATCTTGTCCAGTTCCGTCTGCGCACCCTCTGACGTGAAAGTCGCGTAGTGACCCAGGGACGTCAACGTCGAGACATCGTTGCTCAAGCGCATGACGAGGCTGTCGTGTAAAACGTCGAGCGCATATTTGGCGTGCGTTTCTAGGTCTTCGCGGAGAGATACGGCACTTCGGTGATCGATAAGGTTGAAGGCACCAAGCATGATCCCGGCCATCGCCATAGCCAGCAGGGCGGCAACGATCCTTCGTTTCACGATTTCGTTAAGGCGTTCCCCAATATTAGCCCAAACACTCACGCAATTTATCCTTCGGCAGTATCGAATTTTTCTCTGCTATACAGCTTAAAATACAATATATTCTGAATGCCAGAATATAGTTTTTGTTTTAAATTGTTCTAATTTAACAAGTGCGCGGATTGCACGTGTCTGAAGAGAAAGCGTCTCTAAAGGCTTGATTAAAAGTTAAAATCCATTCATCAATTGGATCGAAAATGTCATGGTTGCGGGCGAATTCCGCCACATTCGGGAGGCAAATCTTGTCGCATATGAAGTTCTTCAGCACCTTTAAGAAAGCCATAGCGATGCGTTTGATGATTGCCGCACTTTTGGCCACAGCCGGTCTGTTTGCTCCCTTTAATGCATTCGCGCAAAGCGTGGATGTCGAGTCGACAATCAGCAAGGTTGACGTCAAAGGGCTGTCGATCACACTGGCCGACGGCAAGAATTACAAGGTGCCGGAAGAGTTCAACTTCGATGGCCTGCAGGCCGGGGTCAAGGTCGTGGTGTTCTACACCGAAGTGGATGGCAAGCGTGTCGTGGATGATCTTGAGGTCATCCAGTAGCGATCACGCTGAGGGATCGATCCACTCAACGGTGCCTTTTTCCGTTTCCACTCTCAATATACGATCCTGCGGAATGGCGATTTCCGCAGCCACATCCTTGTCCACACCGGATACGAGGCGGAACATCGACCGGATGACCCCGCCATGGCAGACGCAGACCGTCGGGCGATCGACCGAAGCCAGCCATGCTCCAATACGCCATGAAAGAATTTCATAGCTTTCGGCATCATGCCCCGGCGGAATGAAATCCCATTTCGTCGCTTTGCGGGCTTTTACTTTTTCGGGTTCGGTCATCTTCAATTCGGGAAGCGTTTGTCCTTCCCAGTCACCGAAGGAAATCTCCACAAGGCGTTCATCCGTGCGGTAGGCTGTTGGCTCCAGTCCCATAGCCCCGCGCAACAGTTCCATTGTTTCGCGGGTGCGGCCCAGTGGACTGGCGATATAGTCGAAATCGTTGAGGGTGGGCCCAAGAATGCGGGATAGGATCTTGCCGTTTTCGGTCGCTTGCGAACGACCGAAGTCATTGAGGGGAATATCCTTTTGACCTTGCAGTCTGCGGATTGCATTCCAGTCTGTCTGTCCGTGACGGATAACATAGACCAGCAATGCGCAACCCCTGTCTTATTCTTTCAACGATGCACCTGAGATAGGGCATGTCGCCTGTGATTGGCATATCTCGCGCAAAACTGCCGTACACGTTTGCGCGAGATATCGTTATGTCAGTCTTTTACAACGGAGATGTCGGGAGCGTCCACCGACTTCATCCCGATCACATGATAACCGGAATCGACGTGGTGCACTTCACCCGTAACACCCGTTGATAGATCGGAGAGGAGGTACAGTGCGGACTTGCCGACTTCTTCGATGGAAACGGTGCGCTTCAGCGGCGCGTTATATTCATTCCACTTGAGAATATAGCGGAAATCACCAATGCCGGAAGCGGCAAGCGTCTTGATCGGGCCTGCCGAAACAGCGTTGACGCGAATACCACGATTGCCAAGATCTACGGCCAGATAGCGTACGCTGGCTTCAAGCGCAGCCTTTGCGACACCCATGACGTTATAGTTCGGCATGACTTTTTCAGCGCCGTAGTAGGTCAGAGTTAGAATTGCGCCACCATCGTTCATCACCGGCTCGGCGCGTTTTGCAACGGCGGCCAGCGAGTAAACCGAAATATCCATGGTGCGGTTGAAATTCTCACGACTGGTGTCGAGGTAACGGCCTGTCAACTCGTCCTTGTCGGAGAAGGCGATGGCGTGAACGACGAAGTCGATCTTGCCCCAATGCGCCTCGATGTTTGCAAAAACACCATCGATCGTTCCAAGGTCGGTCACATCGCAGTGTCCAGCCATAAACGCGCCCAGTTCCTGAGCCAACGGTTCCACACGCTTCTTGAGAGCGTCACCCTGCCAGGTGAAAGCAAGCTCAGCACCGGCATCGGCACACGCCTTTGCAATGCCCCAGGCGATGGAGCGATTGTTTGCGATGCCCATAATGAGGCCACGCTTGCCAGCCATGAGGCCAGATGTCTGAGCCATTGTTTGCTCCCTATCCTTAAATCGAACTTGCCTATGGCATAGGCAGAACGCCTGTTCAAGCAGGGCTGCATCATCTCATGTTAGGGAACGTAACAATGGGTGCGTTGTTCACGGCTTTCGCGGTGACCGAACCGAAAAGCCGCTCAGAAACTTTGTCGTGGTCTTAGAGATAGAGCCCTTCACGCATATGGCGCATGAGATCCATCACCTTCGCATCCGGCGTATCCAGCAGAATGATGCGCAGTTCCACGACAAAATCGCCGTATCCGCCAGATCCGTCCTTCAATCCCTTGCCGTCCACACGGACGGCACGATCAGAACCCGACCATGCGGGGACCGTGACTTTCAACTCGCCATGCGGTGATTGGACAGTGGCTTCGCAACCGAGCACAGCGTCCGCCAATGAAATCGGGAAAGTGGTGTGGATATCGAAATTGCGGATGGAGAATGTATCGTCCCGCGACGCCAGAAGCGTGACCACGAGATCGCCACGGGCGGATTCGGGTAGTTTCAACCCCTGACCCTTCAACCGAACCACATGACCGTCGGTCATACCAGGCTCCAGTTGGAAGCGAACTTCCCGCTCTTCCGGCATACCGATCGTCACCCACTTCTGCTCGATAAGATCGGAAACGGTGACGATGGCCTCGGCGGTAATATCGGGAGCCTTGTCTGGAACAACAGTCGTGCCGCGTATGCGGCGCAAAAGGGCACTGAAGAAGCTGCTGGCCTGCGCTGCACGCGCTTCCATCTTCTCACTCTGTGCTGTCGCCTGTTCCTCTTCGGACATGTTGGCATTGTCGGAAGCAGCACCGGGCTTGGCCGCTGCGACTTTGGCTTTTGCGTCCGCGCCGAAGATACGCTCCAGCATATCTTCGGCGGATTCCGGCTTGGCGCTCTCTGGCTGTGGTTCGGCTTTGCTGGCGCGTGATTGCGCCTTGGCGAGCTCTTCCATTAGCTTTTCTGCAGCCTTGGCGCGTTGCGCGGCTTCTCTGGCGGCGGCGCGCTGTTGCATGATGGTCTGGTCGCGTTTTTTGGTTTCCGCCACGCGCCGAGCCTGATCATAAAGCCCGCGCTTTTGCGGATCCTTCAGCAGGTCATAGGCCTGGCCAATCTCGGCAAAACGCGCGGTCGCGTCAGGGTCTGTCTGGTTGTGATCAGGATGCACGGCTTTCGCCTGCGAGCGCCAGGCTGCTTTTATTTCATCTGATCCGGCATCTCTTTGAACGCCGAGAATAGAGTAAGGATCACGCATCCGAACCTCCAATCATCCCAGTCGGTTCAGGCCGTATTCTTTCGTCATGAAAAGCCTGCAACACGAAAACCACCCGTCTTGAACGTGCATGCAGTCTTTGCGTTGCATCGTTCGTTTGAAATCGGATTTGACTGTCGCAAGAAGTTGCTAATCAGACCTTTACAGCAGGCGTCGCAATGCATGTCGCGACAACTGTAATGGTAGACAGGGTAAATGCTTTATTTCTGGCTGAAGCGGGTCATCAACCATTCGCCGGTCTCAGAGAGACAAGCTTGGCCGCTATAGCTGGCAACGCCTTCGAAGGAATGGCGTGTGGTATCGAAGTCGCGGCATACGAAACCGGTGTTTCTGTCTTCGCGTATCGCGGTCACGACGCCTGCGCTGCCTGTCGCTGCATTGGCCCAAGGCAGGGGGGAGTCTGAAATTTTGGCGAGATCGGCAGAGGTAACAGCATTGCGGATCGTCGCATCATCTGAAAGTGTCTGTGTGGTCTGCTGGTTGGGCACGGAGGCGGTGGACAGGGACTTGTCGACCTTTTCTCCGCCAAACAGGTCGAGACTGACGCAACCTGTCAACATGACGAGCATGCATGCAGTGGCGGAAACATCCACGACTGACGACAAGAAGCTCTTTGTTCGACTGTTCGACTTTGCTATGACGATCACCATCTCTAGACCAGAACACATCTCTGGTACGCAAATCAGCTCAGGAGCATTTAATTCAATATGTCGGAAAGTGGGTTAACATCCAGTGACTTTACAGAGGAAAATCAACCTTTCGCACTTTTTGCGGATTGGTTGCGTGATGCGACGGCCTCTGAAATCAACGATCCAAACGCCGTGGCGCTCGCCTCGGTGGACGAAGACGGCATGCCCAGCGTCCGCATGGTTCTGCTGAAACATGCCGATGAGCGAGGCTTTGTTTTCTACACGAATTTCGAAAGCCGCAAGGGCATTGAGCTGCTTGGCCAGCACAAAGGTGCCATGTGCTTTCACTGGAAAAGCCTGCGTCGGCAGGTGCGAATTCGAGGTTCCGTCGAAGTCGTCAGTGATCATGAAGCGGATGAATATTACGCATCGCGTCCACGCGGAAGCCGCATCGGTGCCTGGGCCTCCAAGCAGTCGCGCCCGCTCGAAAGCCGGTTTGCGCTGGAAAAAGCCGTGGCCACCTACACTGCGAAATACGCGATCGGCGACATTCCCCGCCCACCGCATTGGTCTGGTTTCCGCATCCAGCCTCTGACCATAGAGTTTTGGCAGGACGGCAAGTTCCGTCTGCACGACCGCGTCGAATTTCGTCGCGAAACGCCTGAAGGTGAATGGTCGAAGGTGCGGATGTATCCTTGAGGGCATCCATGCGGCATGTCGAATGCCGCATGGCTCCTGTCGACACGACCGGGGAATCATGGTGAATTGCGCATGAACAAAGGAGGAACGAATGCTTTCTCAACTCATGTTGCAATTTGAACAGGCCTCACAAAAATATGCGAACGAAAATGGTATCGAGCGAGACCCGGACTGGTACGTGCTCAAGCTTCAGGAAGAGGTGGGAGAGGTTACCCAGGCCTGGAACAGGTTGAGCGGTCGCGGGCGCAGCAAAGGCAAAACGCAAGAGGAAATGCGCCAGGACCTTTCAGACGAAACGGCCGATTTGTTGGGTCATGTGCTGCTGCTTGCGCACAATAGCGGCCTCGACCTTGAAGCGTCGATCAAGCGCAAATGGCGTTTCGAGCCGGGCGTTTAGTTTAAAACGAAATTACGCAGATTTTAGAAGTTTTGCGACATCAAAAAGGCTGTCGCAGATCGCCACGCATTTTTCTCGCATCGCATCCGTTGCAGGCGCGACATCCGGCACCATCACGGTCTGTGTGCCCGCACTCCATGCGGACTGGACACCGTGATAGGAGTCTTCCAGCGACAGGCAATCCTCCGGCACAAACCCTAAACGTTTGGCGGCGGTCAGATAGGGAAGGGGAGACGGTTTCGGCTCGGCATAGTCTCCACGTGCCAGAATATGATCGAACCGTGGTGTGAGATCGAAAGCCCCCAAATGGCGGTTGACGGATTCGTGGCCGGACGAAGTGGCAATGGCGCGGGGTATTTGCAGTTCATCCAGCAGATCGAGAATTTCGATAACGCCGGCTTTCAGCGCCACGCCATCGGCCATCTGGATCGCCAAATGTCGAAGCCACGCCTCTCGAAATGCCTCCATCGGAAAATCATCACCATATTCTGAGCGAATGGTTGCAGTGATAACGTCCCACGGACTGCCGCAAACGCGTTGATACACTTCCACTGCCATGCCGTGCCCGCCCTCATCCGAGGCGGCCAGAAACGAATCCCGGTAGTGTTTTTCGCTTTCGATCAGAACTCCGTCCATGTCGAAAATGACGGCTTTTGGCCTGCGCAGAAGTTGAGCCATTTCTGTTTAGCCGAACCGGAACTGGCGTTCGCCAAGGCTTTCGAAGGGTCGGATCAGGTAGCCATCGGGGTCAGCGACGATGAATTGTCGGTTGCCGACTTCAGTTTCGCCCTTGCGATACCATTTTTCTTCCATCGGCAGAAACAACTCCACACCCGCCCGTGTCAGCCTGTCGAGAATGGGCTCCAGTGACGGAACAGCCAGTTGCAGGTTCATGCCGCGTCCATAGGGATAATCCACCGGCGCATTTTCCTGCTCGAATGTTCGCCCCGCTCCAACCTGATCGATCATCAACTGCGCATCCCCCAGCGCCAGATAGGTAAACCCTTCCTCCGGTCGCTCATAGACCACATGAAAGCCGATCAGATCGCAATAAAACATGCGGCTCTTCGGCCAATCGCTGACGGCAAGTTCGGGAACGAGAGCGTTCGCTGTAAAGGTCATGATGTCCTTAGGTTAAAGTGGATCGTGCTAAACCGAATAGTCCCAGCAACTGTCAGAGATGACAAACACTTTGTTTCAAAGACGTTGAAACACTCTGGCGGTATCAGGCCTTCGTTCCCCCAACGGTAATCTGATCCATACGCAGATGCGGCTGGCCGACGCCGACCGGTACCCACTGGCCTGCCTTGCCGCAATTGCCGATGCCGGTATCGAGCTTCATGTCGTTGCCGATCATCGTCACGCGTTTCATCGCATCCGGACCATTGCCGATCAGCATGGCACCCTTGACCGGCGCGCCGATCTTGCCGTTCTCGATGAGATAGGCTTCCGTGCAGCCGAAGACGAATTTACCCGAGGTTATATCCACCTGACCGCCGCCGAAGGAGACTGCGTAGATGCCCTTCTTGACCGACGCGATGATTTCTTCCGGCGTCTTGTCGCCACCCAGCATATAGGTGTTGGTCATGCGCGGCATTGGCACGTGCGAATAGCCTTGGCGGCGTCCGTTGCCGGTGGCTTTCATGCCCATCAGCCGCGCATTCTGCCGGTCCTGCATGTAGCCGACCAGCTTGCCGTTTTCGATCAGCACATTATAGGCGGAAGGCGTGCCTTCGTCGTCCACCGTCAGTGAGCCGCGACGATTGTCGATGGTGCCGTCATCCACCACGGTCACGCCAGGTGCTGCGACCATTTCACCCAGAAGTCCTGCGAAAGCAGAGGTTTTCTTGCGGTTGAAATCGCCTTCCAGCCCGTGGCCGACAGCTTCATGCAACATCACGCCCGGCCAACCGGCACCCAGCACCACATCCATGGTGCCAGCGGGGGCATCGATGGCTGTGAGGTTCACCAGCGCCTGCCGCAACGCCTCATCTGCACCGCGCTGCCAGTTTTCCGTGGTGATGAAGTCGCCAAAACCGACGCGTCCGCCAATACCGTAGGAACCGCTTTCCTGGCGGTCGCCTTCACCGGCAATCACCGAAATATTGATGCGGGTCATCGGGCGGATGTCACTGACGCGATGACCATCGGCGCGCAGAATGTCCACGATCTGCCAACTGGCGGCAACACTTGCCGTAACCTGCCGAACCTTCGGGTCCTTGTCGCGAAGGTAGGCATCGATTTCGGTCAGAAGCTTGACCTTCTCCTCGAAGGTCGGTGCACCAATCGGGTTTTCGTCGCCATAAAGCTTCTTGTTGGTGCGCTGCGGGGCGGCTGCATAGGAGCCGGAATAGCCTTTCGTAACAGCGCCGACGGCATCGGATGCGCGCTTCAGAGCAGCCAGAGAGAGCTCGCCCGCATGGGCATAACCCACCGTTTCGCCTGCTACGGCGCGCAGGCCGAAGCCCTGATCCGTATTGAAGCTGCCGCCCTTCAGGCGGCCATTGTCGAACGTCAGTGATTCCGCTTGCGCGTGTTCAACGAACAATTCACCATCGTCAGCACCCGAAAGCGCATCGGCAATCTGGGCGCGCAACTGTCCTTCATCGCAATCGAAAAGGGTCAAAAGGTCTTGGGTCATCGCGGGCTCCAGTCGTGGCTGTTAACAGCGCATTTAAGTGCTGGAGCCCAACGGCGCAAGATTGATCAGGGAAGCGTGTCGTAGCCTTCGGCAAAGCCGCGCAGTTCGATTGGAATGCCGACGCGGTCCTGATCAACTGATTCACGCAGCGCGAACACCGCGTTTTTACCGGCGCGCAGAACCTTCAACAATTCGTCATCGATATCCACTTCCACGTAGCAGCCTTCGGAGAAGCAGCGTGTGAAATAGGCCCGACCGATATTGTTATTGTCGATGTAGAGCTCCATCCCGTCTTTCAGCAGAACGCCGAGCGGAGCGAGAATACGAAGAATCCGGGATTTGCGGTCCGCAGTTTTCAAGATGACCACGGAAAGACCGACTTCCGGACGGTCGTCCGCAATCACGTTCTGCATCAGAGCGCACTGCTCTCCGGAAGCGCCGGCAGGTTTGTCACAGATGACCGACCACGCGCCATGCGTCGATTTAGGCGTCCCCGGCTGCTGCGGCTGACCCGGCACCGGCTGCTGCTGCGCAAAACCCGCAGCGGGAACGATAATGGAAAGACCGGCGGCGATAAAAAAAGCGCGCGCAATCGGAGACAGACGCATGGATACCTCAGGATTCGAATCAGTGCGGCTATTTTGACGTCCCGACCGGGAAATGAAAGAGCCAGCCACCTCAATTCCAAGCGAGTGCGGCCAAAATAGGACTTTGCAGCATGCGGCGCTGCACGAATGCAGCTTCTGAGGCTTCGATACGTGCCGACCGGGAGGCGGGATAGCCTTAAAAATCGGACCAATGCCAACCAAGGCGATATTGCGGCGAAAGGCAAACTATGATTTGAGTCATAAGTATAAGCATGGATTCTGCGTTTGAGATTGATCATGATCAAACGCGTGAGGGAGAGGTACCGTGACTAACAGAATTTACGCAAGCTTGGTGGGCATAATCTGTCTGCTCACGGCTGTCGGCGCTCGCGCCGACCAGCCGAGGGAATGGCAGATGGGATTGCAGGAGGCGGCAACGCCCATCATGCATGAAATTCGCTGGTTCGAACAATATACGCTTTGGTTTATCGTTCCGGTCACGCTGTTCGTGCTCGCATTGTTGATTATCGTGGCGGTTAAGTTCCGCGCATCGAAAAATCCGGTCGCATCCAAGACCAGCCATAACACGGCCATCGAAATCGTCTGGACGCTCGCTCCGGTTCTGATCCTGATGTTTCTGGCATTTCCATCGTTCAATCTGCTCAACGCGCAGCTGACGCAGCCGGAAAATCCGGATTTGACGCTGAAGGCAACGGCGACGCAGTGGCAGTGGAACTATGAGTACACGGCCGCGCAAGGCGCTGAGCCACTGGCTTTCGACAGCTACCTTCTGAAGGACGTCGACCGCGCAGCCGCTGGCAAGAATGACAAGGCTGTTTATCCACGCCTTCTGGCCGTCGATAACGAAATGGTCGTTCCTGTCGGTAAAACCGTGCGCCTGCTGGTCACATCAGCGCCGACGGATGTCATTCACGCTTTCGCGATGCCAGCTTTCGGCGTCAAGATCGATGCCGTTCCTGGCCGTTTGAACGAGACATGGTTCAAGCCTGAAAAGGAAGGCCTTTATTATGGTCAGTGCTCCGAGCTTTGCGGCAAGGACCACGCCTACATGCCAATCGCCATACGGGTGGTTTCCGAAGAGCAATATAAAACCTGGTTCGCCGCTGCCGCCTCAGATTTGAGCGGTGCGAACCGGGCGCTCATGGCCTCGGTGGATGGTGCGTCTAGTACTGTTCAGGTCGCCGAAAACGAAACCAAATAACGTAAGGAGTGAGGACAATGGCTGGACATTCCACACACGACGATCATCACTCTGTCGAGCGCGAAGCGCACCATGATGATCACGCGCACCATGCGCATACACCGAGCTTCGCTCAGCGCTGGCTCTTTTCGACGAACCACAAGGATATCGGTACGCTCTATCTGATCTTCGCGATCATTGCAGGCATCATCGGCGGCGGCCTTTCGGTCGTCATGCGTATGGAGCTTCAGGAGCCCGGCATTCAGATTTTCCACGGCCTCGCAGCCATGGTCTATGGTTTTGAGGGCGATGCCGCCATTGATGGTGGCAAGCACATGTACAATGTGTTCACCACTGCGCATGCGCTGATCATGATCTTCTTCATGGTCATGCCTGCCATGATCGGCGGCTTCGCCAACTGGATGGTGCCGATCATGATCGGTGCGCCTGACATGGCGTTCCCGCGCCTCAACAACATTTCGTTCTGGCTGATCGTACCGGCTTTCATCCTTCTGCTTCTGTCGCTCTTCGTTGAAGGACCGGCTGGTGCTTATGGTGTCGGCGGGGGCTGGACCATGTATCCGCCGCTCTCTACCAGCGGCATGCCTGGGCCTGCGGTGGATCTGGCGATCTTTGCGCTTCACATCGCCGGTGCGTCTTCCATTCTCGGTGCTATCAACTTCATCACCACGATTCTGAACATGCGCGCGCCGGGCATGACCCTGCACAAGATGCCGCTGTTTGCCTGGTCGGTTCTGGTCACGGCATTCCTGCTGCTCTTGTCTCTGCCAGTTCTGGCGGGTGGCATCACCATGCTTCTGACAGACCGCAACTTCGGTACGTCCTTCTTCGCGCCTGAAGGCGGCGGCGACCCGATCCTGTACCAGCACCTGTTCTGGTTCTTCGGTCACCCGGAAGTTTACATTCTGATCCTGCCCGGCTTCGGCATCATCAGCCACATCATTTCGACCTTCTCGAAAAAGCCGATCTTCGGTTATCTCGGAATGGCTTACGCCATGGTCGCCATCGGTGCGGTCGGCTTCATCGTGTGGGCACACCACATGTATACGGTCGGTCTGTCGCTGGAAGCGCAGCGTTACTTCGTTTTCGCAACCATGGTCATCGCGGTTCCGACGGGTATCAAGATTTTCTCCTGGATCGCGACGATGTGGGGCGGCTCGCTGACCTTCACGACACCGATGATCTGGGCGATTGGCTTCATCTTCCTCTTCACCGTCGGTGGCGTAACGGGCGTACAGCTGGCCAATGCCGGTCTCGACCGTTCGCTGCATGACACCTATTATGTGGTCGCACATTTCCATTACGTGCTGTCGCTGGGTGCTGTGTTTGCAATCTTTGCCGGCTGGTACTACTGGTTCCCGAAGATCACCGGCTACATGTACAGCCAGAAAATCGGCAATCTGCACTTCTGGGTCATGTTCGTCGGTGTCAACCTGATCTTCTTCCCACAGCACTTCCTCGGACTTGCCGGTATGCCGCGCCGCTATATCGACTATCCCGATGCCTTTGCTGGCTGGAACTATGTTTCCTCCATCGGTTCGTATATCTCGGCCGTTGCCGTCCTCATTTTCCTCGGCGGCGTATGGGAAGCTTTCGCCAAGAAGCGTGTGGCTGGCGACAATCCATGGGGTGAAGGTGCGACGACGCTGGAGTGGCAGCTGTCTTCGCCGCCGCCATATCACCAGTGGGAACAGCTTCCCCGGATCCGCTGAGGCATTTTGTCAGAGCGTCTATCTCGACTGAACATGATAGATGTCAGTTTCACGCTCAGACAAAAGACGTAAAAGGAGCGCCGCATATATGCGCGGCGTTTCCTATGAAAGCAGGAAAAATGACTGTTATCGACAATCGCGACACGCTGGACATTGATAGCTTCACGCTATCAGAGGCGAGTGCGCGCGATTATTTCGAGTTGCTGAAACCCCGCGTCATGTCGCTGGTAGTGTTCACCGGTTTTGCTGGCCTCGTTCTGGCACCCGGCAGCATCAACCCGTTTTTGGCATTGGTTTCCATCCTCTGCATCGCAGTGGGTGCCGGTGCCTCCGGCGCACTGAATATGTGGTATGACGCCGATATCGACGCGATCATGACACGGACCGCCAAGCGGCCAATACCTTCGGGACGCATTCAGCCGGGTGAAGCGCTTGCTTTCGGTCTGATACTGTCCGTGTTTTCGGTCGCCATTCTTGGTTTGGCCGTGAACTGGTTTGCCGCTGGCCTGCTGGCTTTCACGATTTTCTTCTATGCCGTGGTTTACACGATGTGGCTGAAGCGTTCGACGCCGCAAAATATCGTCATCGGCGGTGCGGCTGGCGCGTTTCCACCCATGCTTGGCTGGGCCTGCGTCACCGGTGGTGTGTCGCTTGACAGCACCATCCTGTTCCTCATCATCTTTCTTTGGACGCCAGCGCATTTCTGGGCTCTCGCGCTCTTCAAGATGCGCGATTATGGTTCGGTCGGCATTCCCATGATGCCGAATGTTGCCGGTGAACGCTCCACCAAGAACCAGATGATTGCCTACGCCGTCCTGACCGCTTTCGTTGCAGTGGCGCCGTACTTTACCGGACTTGCCGGTCTTGGTTATGGTATATTTGCAGCCGTTCTCAGCATCATTTTTATCTACTGTTCCATCTCGGTCCGCCGTATGCCTGACGGAGATGAGCGGATGGTGCAGGCGAAAAAGATGTTTGCCTATTCGGTCTTCTATCTGTTCGCGATTTTCTCCGGCCTTCTGGCCGATCATGTCGCGCCGTCGTTTCTGACATTGATCCAAGGGGCTGCGTGATGGAAACGATCAAGCTGAACGATGCGCAGAAACGCTCGCGCCGAGGTCGAAACATCGCTCTCGGCGTCGTGTTGGCGGCGCTGGTGGTTCTTTTCTACATCATCACCATCATAAAAATCGGCGGCTTCTGAGCCCCGGGCGACAAGAGGGGGAGGGATATGACAGCAACAGGAACATCCACGAAGAAAACGAGCAACAGTTCGATTCTTGTGCTGTGTCTGGTTTTTGTCTGCGGCATGGTCGGCATGGCCTATGCCTCGGTCCCGCTGTATCGACTGTTCTGTCAGGTCACCGGCTATAACGGTACGACACAACGCGTCGAGCAATATTCGGATGTCATTCTCGACAAGACGATGAAGGTGACATTCGATTCCAACACCTCCAACGGTTTGAACTGGGATTTCCAGCCGGTTAACAAATCCGTGGAGCCGAAAATCGGCGAAACGGTGCAGGTCATGTTCCGGGCGACCAATCGTTCTCCGGTGGCGACCACCGGAAGTGCGGTCTTCAACGTGACGCCAATGGAAGCGGGTGCCTATTTCAACAAGGTGCAATGTTTCTGTTTCACGGAAACGACTTTGCAACCGGGTCAGACGCTTGAAATGCCGGTCGTTTTCTTCATCGATCCGGAGATCGTCAAGGCTCGGGAAACGAAGAACATCCATACACTGACACTGTCCTACACATTTTATCCGTCGAAGACGGAAAAACCGGTTGCGTCCTTGCCGGTAAAGACTGAACGTGACGAAACGAAACTATGAGAGAGGGAGGTGCGACCGGTTCCGGTCGCGCTGCATGAGTGGCCTTTTAACAGGTGCCGCTTTATTGAATGACTAGGGAAGAGCCTGCGGGGATCGTTCACATGGCAGACACACATCAGAAGAAACATGACTACCATATCATAGACCCCAGCCCGTGGCCGCTTTTAGCCTCGGTCGGTGCGTTCTTCCTTGCCTTCGGCGGCATCTGTTACATCAGATATCTGAATGGCGGTTCGTTCAAGCTGTTCGGTCTGGAATGGGCCAACCCATGGCTGTTCTATGTCGGTCTGGCCATCATCCTTTACGTGATGTACGCCTGGTGGGCAGATACGGTGAAGGAAGGGCATGAGGGCCACCACACCCGCGTCGTGGCGTTGCACCTGCGCTATGGCATGATCATGTTCATCGCGTCCGAAGTCATGTTCTTCGTTGCATGGTTCTGGGCCTATTTCGATGCCAGCCTCTATCCACACGAGGCCATTCAGGCGTCACGCCTTGCATTCACCGGCGGGCAATGGCCACCAAAGGGCATCGAAGTTCTCGATCCCTGGCATCTGCCGCTCTACAACACCGTCATCCTGCTGCTGTCGGGCACCTGCGTAACATGGGCGCACCACGCGCTGCTGCACAATGACCGCAAGGGCTTGATTTCCGGTCTGGCTTTGACTGTCGCACTCGGTGCATTCTTCTCCTTCGTGCAGGTCTATGAGTACATGCACGCGCCGTTCGACTTTAAGAATTCCATCTATGGCGCGACCTTCTTCATGTCGACAGGCTTCCACGGCTTCCACGTTTTCGTCGGAACGGTGTTCCTGCTGATCTGCCTGCTGCGCGCCATCAAGGGCGATTTCACGCCCAAGAACCACTTCGGTTTCGAGGCCGCCGCCTGGTACTGGCATTTCGTTGACGTCGTCTGGCTGTTCCTGTTCTTCGCTATCTACGTCTGGGGCGGCTGGGGCGCGCCTTTGGCGGGTTAAGCCTGACGCATTGGTTTTGAAAAGGGCGGCGCGTGCCGCCCTTTGCTTTTCTGACGTCCCGGAGCAGAGTGAAAACGAGACGACGATGCAAGATGATGAAACGCTTTATCCACCTGTCGATCCCGTGAAAGTGGGCTTGCGCGGCTGTTGTCCGCGATGCGGCCACGGTCGGCTTTTCGATGGTTTCCTGACGCTGAAACCTCGGTGCAGCGCCTGCGGTCTGGACTATGCCTTTGCCGATGCGGGGGAGGGGCCTGCGGTTTTCGTCATGCTGATCGTCGGTTTTCTCATCATCGGCATGGCGCTGTGGCTCGATGCCCGTTTTGCACCGCCCGTCTGGGTGCATGCGTTGATCTGGATACCTGCTGCGATTATCATCTCTCTGGTTTTGCTGAAGAAGATGAAGGGCATCATGATCGCCTTGCAATATCGCAACAATGCACGCGAAGGCAGCCTTGATCGTGACTGATACCAAGACCACCACATCCAGCCAGCGAAACCTCTGGTTTGCCGCTCCTTTCGTGCTTCTGGTTCTCGTCCTTCTGCTGGCGCTCGGCACATGGCAGGTGAAACGCCTGTACTGGAAAGAAGCCCTGATGGCGGATATCGAGCAACGCATTCATGCTGCTCCCGTTCCGCTTTCAGATATCGAGAGATTGGCGGCATCTGGCGGCGATATCGAGTATCGCACCGTTGCGCTGTCGGGCACGTTCGACCACACGAAAGAACAGCATTTTTTCGCGACGTTTCAGGGCCAGAGCGGATATTACATCTACACGCCTCTGCGCCTTGGCGATGGCCGCACGATTTTCGTCAATCGCGGTTTCGTGCTTTACGACATGAAAGACCAGGCAAAACGGACGGCGGGCGACGTTTCCGGTGTCGTTTCTATCGAAGGGCTGGCGCGGGCTCGTCTGGCGGCCAAGCCGTCCAGCCTGTTGCCAGACAATGACCGCGCGAAGAATATCTATTACTGGAAAGACCTGACCGCGATGACCGACAGCGCGGGTATCGAGCCCGGGAAAGTCCTGCCATTCTTCGTGGATGCCAACGACGCACCCAATCCCGGCGGTTGGCCGAAGGGCGGGGTGACGTTGATCGATCTGCCGAATAATCACCTTCAATATGCGATAACATGGTACGGATTGGCGCTCGCCCTTGTCATCGTTGCAGGTTTTGCCTATGTCCGGGGCGTAAGAAATTCCAGAGAATGAAGCACCGGGAGGCTGAAGGAGAAGGAATGAATATCGCCGTTTCCAAACCGCCTCTGACGATCAGGCTCTGCGGGCCGCGCGGCTTCTGCGCCGGTGTCGACCGCGCCATCCAGATCGTCGTTCTGGCTTTGAAGGCCTATGGTGCCCCCGTCTATGTTCGCCATGAGATCGTCCACAACCGCTATGTGGTCGAAGGCCTCGAAGCCAAGGGCGCGATTTTCGTTGAGGAACTGAACGAAATCCCCGCTGAGCATCGCCAGCAGCCTGTGGTCTTTTCCGCCCATGGCGTGCCGAAATCCGTGCCGGAGGACGCACAGTCCCGCAATCTTTTCTATCTGGATGCGACATGCCCGCTGGTGTCCAAGGTCCATAAACAGGCCATGCGCCACCAGCGCCTCGGCCGCCACGTCGTCCTCATCGGCCATGCCGGCCACCCGGAAGTCATCGGCACCATGGGGCAATTGCCCGAAGGTGCGGTATCTTTGGTCGAAACGGTTGAGGATGCAGCCCGATACGAACCTGCGGACACGCAAAATCTGGGCTTCGTGACGCAGACGACCCTGTCTGTGGATGACACGGCTGGCGTTATCGCCAAGCTTCAGGAACGCTTTCCGGCCATGCAAGCACCGGCAGCGGACAGCATCTGCTATGCCACCACCAACCGTCAGGATGCCGTCAAGCAGGCGGCACCCGGCTGTGACCTGTTCATCGTCGTCGGCGCGCCGAACTCCTCCAATTCCAAACGTCTTGTCGAAGTCGCGTTGCGTGCAGGTGCCAAGCGGTCCGTGCTGGTTCAGCGCGCCGCTGAAATCGACTGGGACCAGATTGGTGACGTGCAGACAGTCGGTCTTTCCGCGGGTGCGTCTGCGCCGGAAGTCATCGTTGACGAGATCATCCAGGCTTTCAAGGCTCGTTTCGAGACCACACTCGATCTGGCTATCACGGTTGAAGAGACCGAGCATTTTCTGGTGAACCGCGAACTGCGTGAGATCGAGCTGACCACGCAGGACATGGCCTTCGTCAATGGCACCGCAAGTGACGCTCTGCCGCCGAAGCCAGCGTCCGGCTTTTGATTGTAAACACTTCCGCATTCTTCAAGAGATCAGACATTGGCAGTTTATACAGATATCAGCGAAGACGATCTGAAGCATTTTCTCGGGCAATATGACGTCGGAGAGCTGACGTCCTATAAGGGCATTGCCGAGGGCGTGGAAAACACCAATTTCCTGCTTCATACGACCAAGGACCCGCTGATCCTGACGCTCTATGAGAAGCGCGTGGAGAAGTCGGACCTGCCGTTTTTCTTAGGCTTGAAGCAGCATTTGTTTGCAAAAGGCCTGTCCTGCCCCTTGCCGCTCCCCCGTCACGACGGTGAATTGCTGGGCGAACTGTCGCAGCGGCCTGCCGCTCTGATTTCGTTTCTGGAAGGCATGTGGCTGCGCAAGCCGGAAGCCAAACACTGCCGGGAAGTGGGCAAGGCTCTGGCCGCCATGCATCTGGCCGGGGAAGGGTTCGAGCTGAAACGTCCCAACGCTCTGTCAGTCGAGGGATGGAAGGATCTCTGGGATAAATCCGAAGCCCGCGCCGATGAGGTCGAGGCTGGTTTGCAACAGGAAATCCGTGCCGATATCGATTTTCTCGCTGCCAACTGGCCGCAGGATTTGCCCGCAGGCGTCATCCATGCCGATCTGTTTCAGGACAACGTCTTTTTCCTGGGTGACGAGCTATCAGGCCTCATCGACTTCTACTTCGCGTGCAACGACCTGCTGGCCTATGACGTCTCCATCTGCCTTAACGCGTGGTGCTTCGAGAAAGATGGCTCCTACAATGTCACCAAGGGCAAAGCTCTTCTGGAAGGCTACCAGTCCGTGCGGCCAATGAGCGATGCGGAGCTTAATGCCTTACCGCTTCTGGCGCGGGGCTCGGCGCTGCGCTTCTTCCTCACGCGTCTCTATGACTGGCTGACGACGCCGGAAGGCGCGCTGGTCGTCAAGAAAGATCCGCTGGAATATTTGCGCAAGCTGCGCTTCCACCGCGCCATTGGCCACTTTACCGAATATGGGCTGGTGGAGCGATGAAGCACGTCGAGATTTATACCGATGGTGCCTGTTCCGGCAATCCCGGGCCGGGCGGCTGGGGCGCTGTTCTGCGCTATGGCGAAACGGAAAAGGAACTGTGCGGCGGCGAGGCGGAAACGACCAACAATCGCATGGAACTGATGGCAGCCATATCATCGCTCAACGCGCTGAAATCCCCTTGTGAAGTCGATCTCTACACTGATAGCGCCTATGTGAAGGACGGAATTACCAAGTGGATTTTCGGCTGGAAGAAAAAAGGCTGGAAGACCGCTGACAACAAGCCGGTCAAGAATGTGGAGCTGTGGCAGGCGCTGGAACTGGCGCGCGAGCGCCACAAGGTGACTTTGCACTGGGTCAAGGGCCATGCGGGCCACCCGGAAAATGAACGCGCCGACGAACTTGCCCGCAAAGGCATGGAGCCTTTCAAACGGCGGTAACAGACAGGTGCTTTACTGGGGTTTGCGGATTGCGCTTCCCGGCCTATCTTCACCAAAAAACATAAAGCAGAAGAGGGACACCCATGATCTTACATTGTGTTTTCGTGCGCTTCAAATCCGCGACCGCGACGGCGGAAAAACAGGCGATCTATGAAGCCATCACGGCGCTGAAAGATGTCATTCCCGGTATCATCGACGTGAAATGCGGACAGAATGTTTCATCCGAGGGTCTGAACGGCAATTTTCTGGACGGCTTTATCGTAACGCTGGAAAGCCTGGAAGCACGCGATGAATATCTCGCTCACCCCCAGCACGTCGACGTCGGCGAACGCCTGATCGGGCTGACCGACGGCGGCGCGGCGGGCCTTTTGGTTTTCGATATGTCAGTCTAAGAGATGACTGCGGCGGTAAGCCGCCGCAGTCATCGCATCCATCAGCTTGATTTGCTGATGGCGGCAGCTATCTGCTCAACATTGTAGCGGAACATCTTCTCATAGGTCGAAGCAGGGTCCTTGGCCTTGGAAAGCGCTTCGACATACAATTCGCCGCCCGGCTCTGCGCCAGTGGCCTTGGCAACCTGCTTCACCAAACGCGGATCATTCGAGTTCTCGAAGAAATATGTCTTCACATGCTCGGCCTTGATCTGCTCGATCAGCTTGCCGACATCTCCGGCAGAGGCCTCGGTCTCGGTGGACACGCCCAGCGGTGACAGGAACGTCACCTTGTATTCCCGCCCGAAATAGCCGAATGCGTCATGGCTCGTCAGCACCTTGCGGCGATCTTCTGGAATGGCATCGAACTTCGCATGCGCGAAGGCGTCAAGGCCTTCCAGCGTCTTGAGATAGGCCTCGGCATTTGCCTTGAAATCTGCCTTGTCGGCCGGGTCTGCGGCAGAAAGCGCCGTTTCGATGTTCTTGACCCAGATTTTAACATTGAGCGGGCTGTTCCACACATGCGGATCGGTCACGGTCTTTCCGCCTTCGTCCATCTCTCGCGTCTTGATACCATCGGAAACCGTCACGGGTGTTCCCTTGTAGCCAGACGCCGAAATCAGCCGGTCCATCCATCCTTCGAGGCCCAGCCCGCTAACGAAAACGACGTCTGCCGCCTTCAGGCTTTTGGCATCGGCGGGCGAAGGCTCGAATTCATGTGGGTCGCCATCCGGCTTGACGAGGCTGGTTACGGTCACATGCTTGCCGCCCACCTGCTTAACGACATCGGCAAGCACGGTGAAGGAAGCGACGGCCTTCAGTTCTGCCGCAGATACGGGAGCCGAGAAGGCGATAAGGGCAGAGATGGCAGCAGAGAAAAGTAAAGTGCGAGATAACATTGGCACGTCTCCAGATTTAGCCCTTCAAATGCGGGCGGGTGAAATAGCGGCCTGCAAGTCCTGCCGGTGCTGCCACGATGGACAGCCCGTAGAGGCAGGTTGCAGCCATGATGATGGTTGGGCCTGAAGCGAGTTCGAAATGGTATGAGACGACAAGGCCGACATAGCCGGAGATGGCGGCGCTCACAGCGGCAACCACCAGCATAGAGGGAAGATTGCGCGTCCATAATTGCGCAATGGCCGCCGGTAGCATCATCAACCCCACCGCCATCAGCGTGCCGAGCGCCTGAAAGCTGGCTACCAGATTGATGACGACAAGCACCAAAAAGATGACGTGATAGACCGGACCCCGCCCGCCCACGGCTCTCAGAAAGCCGGGATCGAAGCATTCGGTTACCAACGGGCGATAGATGAGGGCGAGGACGACGAGTGTCAGCGAGGTGATGGCGCCGATCTGGTAGAGCGCTGGCGCGTCGATGGCGAGGATGGTGCCGAACAGCACATGCAGAAGATCGACATTCGACCCGTGCAGGGAAACGATAAGAACCCCAAGCGCCAGTGAAGCCAGATAGAAACTCGCAAAGCTCGCATCTTCCTGCAACGGCGTAATGCGACTGACAATACCCGAGAGCAGCGCCACCGAAAGTCCGGCGACAAGTCCGCCGACGCCCATGGCGGTCAGCGATAGTGAACCGGCGATGAGATAGCCGATGGCCGCGCCCGGCAGAATGGCATGGCTAAGCGCATCTCCCATCAGGCTCATGCGCCGCAACATCAGAAAAACGCCAATCGGGCTGGCACCGGCTGCAAGGCAGAAACAGGCAATCAGCGCGCGCCGCATAAAGCCGTAGTCCTGAAACGGCGCAAGGAAAATGTCATAGGCGGTCATGCTGCTGGCTCACATACATCGCTGGTGTCATCCCAACGTTCGGCCATGATACGGGCGCGCAACAGATTGACGGGCGACATGACCTGATGTGTCGGCCCCCATGCGATGAGTTCGCGCGCGATCAGCAGAGTCTCTGGAAAATGAGCACGCACCTGCTCGAAGTCATGCAACACGGCAACCACCGTGCGGCCCTCAGCATGCCAATGCGTGACGATATCCAGAAGGTCGCGCGTCGTGCGCGCATCGATGGCGGTAAAGGGTTCATCCAGCAGAATGACGCTGGCATCCTGCATCAGCAGGCGGGCGAACAGAACACGCTGGAACTGCCCGGCAGACAGCGCGCCTATAGACCTGTTTTCGAAACCAGAAAGGCCAACCGTTGCTAGCGCCTCTTCCGCCCGCTTTTCATCTTTTTGGGTGACGCTGCCAAATGCACCGGCGGTCTTCCATGTGCCGAGTAACACCGTTTCCAAAACAGAAATCGGGAAACGCCGGTTGATGTCTGTCGCTTGCGGAAGATAGCCAAATTCTGCGCGCTTGAGCGCGTGATCGACAGACCCCTGTGAGGCTCTAATGTCCCCGATGATCGCCTTCAGCAGCGTCGATTTGCCAGCGCCGTTTGGGCCAGCAATTGCCGTCAGGCTTCCCTTGGCAAAACTGCCAGAGATGTGGTGCACCGCCGGGTGGCGGTCGTAAGCCACCGTCAGATTATCGATTGTCAGCACCGCAGCATTGCTCATGGCAACACCACAGCCCAGTGGATGGCGAGCCAGAGCGGAACGAGAATGACAAGCGCGATGGTGAGGCGTGTAGATATGGATTGTTGCAGGAGGCGGCGAAAAGAGAAGGCATGCAGCATTTGGATGCTCACAATAATGTTATACAATTACGGTAATAGTATAACAATTGCGGCGGAAGAATGGCGTGAGAATGGGATTGGCAGAGGAGGATTATGCTGCTCAACGGCATGCGTGGCGCGTCACGAAGAGCGAGTGGCAGTCAATCCTGGGCTCTACGCCCAGGATTACATCAAGAGCAGATTAAAGTTGCTCGATCATCGTCGCAGCGGACGAAACCGTTGCCTGGCCGGGATTTTCTTCAACGTTCAGCGACTTGACCACGCCGTCTTCCACCAGCATGGAGTAACGCTTGGAGCGCACGCCGAGGCTGCCAGCGGAAAGGTCGGCATCGAGGCCGAGCGCCTTGGTGAAGGATGCATCCCAGTCTGCCAGGAAATGAATTTTGCCCTGTCCGCCGGACGATTGCGCCCACGCGCCCATGACGTGCCAGTCATTGACGGCGATAACGGCGATGTCGTCGACGCCGCGCGCAAGAATGGTGTCGCGGTTTTCGAGATAGCCGGGAAGGTGGTTCAGCGAGCATGTGGGTGTGAACGCGCCGGGTACAGCGAACACAACGACCTTCTTGCCGTTGAAAAGAGCGTCTGTCGTTGTTTCAACCGGGCCGTCAGCCGTCTTTTCCTTGAAGGTCGCGGATGGAAGTTTGTCGCCGATCTTGATGGTCATGATGTCGCTCCTGTGGCAATGATCCGGCGCGACTATAGAGGATGATTTCGCAATGTCGCCAGCGAATTTCATCGTCCTTCACTGCGGAAAATCAAGCGGAGCTTCCATCACCTTCTCACCGGATTTCACCAGAATGGTCCAGCGCTGACCCTTGGGATTATAGGACTTCGGAAGTCCTTTTATGTTCATGTAGAAAGACAGCTTGCGCTTGTCGCGCACCATGTTCTGCGGCTCGAAATAGGCGTAGCCGGAAGGGCCGGCAACGAAGATTTCGGTCTCCTTCGGCGCATCCTCCGGTAACCGCAGCTCAACGCCGAGCAAGGTCTTGTCGGGCGTGATGTGAAAACTCTGCACCCGAAAATCGTCGTTGGCCGGTTCCGGCAGGGTCAAATTTGCGGTTTCCACGGCCTGCGTTTCTTCTTCCGTGGCCGCTTTTCCGTGATCCTTGCGGATGTCGAAATTGGCTTCGAATGGAATGCAGATATTCAGGCAGACACCGATGAAAGCCGTCAGCCGCGCTTTGTCTTCATCGGAGCCGGGCTGAGACTGCAATGTGAAGGGCAGGCTGACCGGCGTGTCATAACCGATGTCGCTGATCTCGTCGTTTTTGATGAGCTTGGGTACCGGAAACGCCAGAGAGGTCAGGGTTGCGCCACTGGAGGGGTCGAGCTTGATCTTGGGCGGAATACCGGCTTCACCAGGCTCGCGCCAGTAGGTAATCCAGCCGGGCTTGAGCTCGATCTGCAAAACCGCGTAGATGCGGCCAGTGGCGTCGGCAGGCTTGCTGACGACGCGCATGCGCCCGCCTTCGCTCGTTTCCCAGTTCGTTACATCGGCCTGTGCGAGCTTGGGGGGAGATGCCAATGCGAGCGTGAGAGCGAACAATGGCAGGGATGCGCGTAAGAAAAGAAAGAGCGTAGCGTTCATGTCTTCGGTCTAGCCTAACATCTATCAGGGGGCCAGTTGCGATTTTCACCCCTTCATCATTTTCGGTTGATTGATCGGCCTCTATGTCGCATCCTTCGCCTATGACCAACCCTTATGCCGTACCTCTTTCCACGAGAATATAGCAGACCGGAGGCGCCAGTGACCTTTTCGACCCTGATGGACAAAAAAGAGCGTGGCTTTCTGGATGGCCATTTTCTCATCGCCATGCCGGGACTAGAGGGTGGTTCGTTCGAGCGCTCCGTGGTCTATATTTGCGCCCATTCCGATGCGGGTGCCATCGGCTTCATCATCAACCGCGCCCAGCAGATCACCTTTACCGATGTGCTGCTGCATCTGAAGATGATGGATCAGAACGACGCCATTATGCTACCTGACCGCACCCGCGAATTTCCCATTCAATGCGGCGGGCCTGTCGAGTCCGGCCGGGGTTTCGTGCTGCATTCGGATGATTACAGCAGCGAGTCCAGCATCCCTGTTAGCGACGATATTTCCCTGACGTCGACGCTCGATATCGTGCGCGCCATTTCCGGCGGACGGGGGCCGGACAAGGCAACCATGCTGCTGGGTTATGCCGGCTGGGGACCGGGACAGCTTGAAAACGAGATGGTCAACAATGGCTGGCTCAACTGCCCCGCATCCGAAGAGCTGATCTTCGATCGCTTCCTCGACAACAAATACGAGCGCGCCCTTGGTTTGATGGGTGTGGACCCACGAATGTTGTCGGCGCAGGCGGGTCATGCTTGAGAGACTTAAATTTTAGCGGAACTAAAATTTGATCCTGACGTTTTTACCTCGGTCGCCAGCGCCACGTCTGGTTAAAAAACTAGGGAGAAATATCATGGGTAGCACATCCGATAAAGTCGCTGGCAAGGCCAACGAAATTGCAGGCAAGGTCAAGCAGGGCGTAGGCAAGGCAACCGACAACGACAGCTTGCGCGCCGAAGGTGCAGCGCAGGAAACCAAGGGCAAGATCCAGACCACGACTGGTAAAGCCAAGGACGCCGTCAAGGGTGCGGTAGACCGAGCCTAATCTGTCTGCCAATCAGCAAAGTTGCTGACAGCAGTGAAATCAAAGCGCATGTGTTCTTGAAACACATGCGCTTTTTTATCTGTCATCTTACATTTCCCCTCAGCTCAGAGCCGATTTTGCGGTTCGTTTCCAGGAGCGATACATGCGCCTATTTTCATGCGCTGCTTGCGGTCAGCCCGTTCATTTTGACAATCGCTCATGTGTCAAATGCGGTCACCGTCTGGTCTTTGTGCCTCAGACGCTTTCCATGGAAGCGATTGAGCCTGCAGGTGATCCGAACTGGTCGCTGGTGGCGCACCCGGAACGCCAGGTCCGGTTTTGTGCCAACGAAGTCAACGACATCTGCAACTGGTCTGTGCCAGCAGAAAGCAACAGCAATTTTTGTCCGGCTTGCAGCCATAACAGGCTGGTGCCAGATGCTTCGACCGAAGAGGGAATCGAACAATGGCGCAGGCTGAGCCAAGCCCAGCGACACCTGTTCTACTCCATGCTGCGCTTGAAGCTGCCGCATCCCAACCGCGACGTTGATCCACAAGGCGGTCTCGTCTTCGACTTTCTGGTGGATGAAGTGGCACCGGATGGCTCCATCATTCCGGCCATGACCGGTCACGACGAAGGCCTGATCGCTATCCGTGCTGCCGAGTCTGATGATGCGACGCGCGAGCAGATCAAGAGCAACATGAATGAGCCCTACCGCACTATGCTCGGCCATTTCCGCCATGAGGTCGGTCACTTCATCTGGAACAAGCTGGTGCGCGACGCAGACCGGCTGGAAGCGTGCCGCGCCGTGTTTGGCGATGAGCGCGAGGACTACGGTGAAGCGCTAAAGCGCAATTACGAGCAGGGACCACGCCTCGGTTGGCAGGAAACATTCATCAGTTCCTACGCCTCAGTCCATCCGTGGGAAGATTTCGCTGAGTGCTTTGCCCACTATCTGCACATTGTCGATACGCTGGAAACCGCACACGCATTCGGCATCGCCATCGAGCCCGAGGGACATCAGGAGCTGGAAACGGATGTCGCCTTCGAGCCATACAGCGCAAGAAGCGCGCAGCAATTGGTCGATGCGTGGATCCCTCTGACGGTTGCTCTCAACTCGATGCAGCGAAGCATGGGCGAGGCGGATCTCTATCCCTTCGTGCTGGCCCCCGCAGTCGTGGAAAAGCTGGAATTCATGCACAAGCTATTGCACGACAAAATTCCAGCGAACCAGCAGACCGATTGGCAGCAGGGGTTTCAGCAGCAGGCGCATCAGGATCAGGCCCTTTTGACCACCTGAAAACGCTCCCGGAGAAGCCTTAGCGCTGCATCAGGCGTATCAGGCGTACCGAATAGGAAGCTTTGCCCGTAATGACAATTCATGCGGGCAAGCTCCGCCGCATCTTCCGGTGTTTCGATACCTTCGGCAACCACCTGCATTTCCAAGGCACGTGCCATTGCAATGATGGAACGTAAAAGCACATTGCGCTTGTCGCTGGTGTTGGCGACCAGCGCCTTGTCCAGCTTGATCGTGTCGAACGGGAAGCGTGTCAGATAGGCGAGCGAGGAATAACCCGTTCCGAAATCATCCAGTGCAAGGCTTAGGCCGGTTTCCTTGAGCTTGGCGAGAACGAGCCGCGCCTGTTCCGGATTTTCCATGACGACGGATTCGGTCAGTTCCAGCTTCAATTGTTTCGGGTTGCAGCGGGTCCGCTGTAACATGCTGCGCACATCGGTATAAAGCTCGTTATTCAGAAGCTGTGCGCTGGAAATATTCACAGAGATGAAGATCGGCAGCTTGTCGATGGCGTGTTGCCAGTCCATCAGATCCGTCGCCGCCCGTTCCAGAGCGAACATTCCCAAAGGCTCGATCAAGCCGGAAGCTTCCGCCACCGGGATAAATTCGCTCGGCGGAATGGTGCCGCGCTTGGGATGTTCCCACCGCATCAGCGCTTCGAAGCCTGCCAGATCGCCATTATCAAGCTTGATGATGGGCTGGTAGGCAAGCGACAGTTCCTTGCGCTCGATGGCGCGGCGCAGATCGCTTTCCATTTGCAGACGGTCGGTACCGGATGTGCGGAAGGCCGGGCGGAACGGCTCCACACGGTTGCCGCCAGCGCGCTTGGCGCGGTACATGGCAAGCTCGGCATCGCTGAGCAGGCCAGCGGCATTTTCCTGTTGATCGATCCACGAGACGAGGCCGATGGAAGCCGTCAGAATGATTTCGCGATTGGCGAAGTTGATCGGCACCATGATGGCTTTGTTCACGGCATCGGCAAAATCCGCTACGCGCTGCGGGTCTCGCTCCGAAACCAATATCAGTCCGAATTCGTCACCCGAAAGGCGCGCCAAGGTGTCTTGCGGCTTCAGAAGACGACGCAGACGGCGTGTGAGCGCGATCAGAATATTGTCACCGGCGGCAATGCCCAGCGTGTCATTGACCAGCTTGTAACGATCGATATCGATCGCCATCACCGTCGGGCGGACCGTTTCACCCTCGGGTGCGAGGTTAAGAACCGATTGCAGGCGGTCGAGGAAAACCTGGCGGTTTGGCAAGCCGGTCAGATTGTCGCTCAGCGCATCCTGCAACAGCCGCTCGATGGAGTTTTTCTGTTCGGTAATATCGGTGATCGTGCCGACGCAGCGAATGATTTCACCGTTCGAGCCAAGCACTGGCCGCGCCCGAATTTGCAGCCAGTGGAAATGCCCGTCTTCGGCGCGAATACGGAATTCGTGGTTGAGACGTCCTTTGCGATGGTCCAGCAGAACGTCCAGCGTCGCCTTGAAGCGGTCGCGGTCATCAGGGTGCAGGCGCGGGATCCAGTTTCTAGCCGCGCCATGCATGGTGCCGGGATGAAGCCCAAGCTTGACCGAAACATCGGGCGTCGTGACGATGCGGTCGCGCGTTACGTCCCAGTCCCACACAGTATCGCCGCTGCCGGTCAGAGCCAGCGATTGCCGCTCCAGATCGGAAAACAGTCCTTGCTGGTAGGCGCTACCTGCAAAGGCGTGTTGGATAACCGTAAAGCCGATCAGTAGGACGATCAGCACCAGACCGCCACCAAGGGCTGGCTGGACAATGTCGTTGTCCAACTGTCCGGTGACCGTCAGCCAGCTTCCAAACAGCCAGACGATGATCAGCGCCCAAGACGGCACGAGCAGGATGGCGCGGTCATAGCGGTTGAAGCCGAGATAGATGATCAGCACGATACCGGCGGTCGCCGTCAGTGCAAACGACAGGCGGGCGATGCCCGAAGCGATGGACGGATCATAGATCGCTACGCCGAACAATGCTCCAAGGCCGATGATCCATGCGAATGTCGCGTAACCCAGATGCGCATGCCACCGGTTCAAGTTCAGGTAAGTGAACAGGAAGACCACGAAACTGGAAGCGAGCGCCACTTCGGCACCCGCGCGCCATATTCGCTCGTCGCTGGAGGTAACGGTGATCAGCTTTTCCAGAAATCCGAAGTCGACGCAGATATAGGCCAGAACCGCCCAGGACAGCGCCGCCGACGCGGGTAGGACAGAGGTGCCTTTGACGACGAAGAGAATGGTCAGAAGAACCGCCAGCAGGCCGGCAATGCCCAGAACAATGCCACGATAGAGCGTAAACGCGTTGATCGTGTCCTTGTAGGCCTCGGGTTCCCAGAGGTAGATTTGCGGCAATTGCGGCGTCGACAGTTCCGCCACGAAGGTGATCACCGCGCCGGGATTGAGCGTGATGCGAAACACGTCCGCGTCGGCGCTTGGTTGCCGGTCCAGCGCAAAACCTTCACTGGGGGTAATGGCAATTATGCGTTGGGAGCCTAGATCCGGCCAGAAAATTTTCGAGTTTACCAGCCGAAAATGCGGCGCGACGATCACGCGTTCCAGCTGCTCTTCGGACACATTGGCGAGTGCAAACACCGCCCAATCGCCCTGATGCGCGGGAGAGGAGGCACGCACCTCGATACGACGACGAATACCATCGGGACCGGGGGCGGTGGAAACCTGAAAAGCCTCGCCCTGATTGGCGTAGATATCCGTTGTTGCGGTCAAATCCAACGCTGTATCGTCGCGAGAAATCTTGACCGGCTCAAACGCATGCGCTTGTGCGGTAAACAGCACGAATAAAAACAGCAGAGGCGTAAAGCGCGCTGCGGCCACAAGACGTCCAACGAGGCGCGACGCAAGGCTAATATATTTCATCTATCCTACTGCGTCCCGGCGGGATTTTGCTTATCGGAAATGAGGGAGAACATGACGTGGTCCCGCCAATTGCCGTTTATTTTCAGATATTCCCGCAAGAGACCTTCCCGCTGAAATCCGGCATTTTCAAGCAGCCGTATGCTTTTGAAGTTTTCTGGAATACAGGCTGCCTCAATACGGTGCAACTGAAGTCCGTCGAAGATGTAGGGTATTACCAGCTTTAATGCGGCAGACATATGGCCTTGGGCCGCGTAAGCCTCACCTATCCAGTATCCAATCATGCAGCTTTGCGCGGCACCGCGCCTGATATAACCGATGGTGATGCCGCCCAGCAGCGTTCCATCCCGGGTAAAGAGCAGCAGCGATATCGCCATGCCCGAGGAAAATTCCTGGCCGTTGCGGGTCACGCGCACGCGAAACGAACTCTCGGTCAACTCGTCGGCGCGCCATGTCGGCTCCCATGACTGGAGGAATTGCCTGCTTTCCGACCGCAGCTTGTACCACTGCCTGTAGTCGGAATAGCGCGGCAATCTCAGCAGATATTGGGCGTTACGAAGTTCCGGTGTATCGCTGTTGCGGGAAAGAAAACGCAGCATGTAAGGTCAGACCTCATCCCCACTTGCCGCGGACATATGCCCTTGCCGTCAGCCGTTAGCCTGTATTTTGGTGGATGGCGTTGCCGAAAGCTCAGCCGTAATGTCCGAAAGCGGCAGCAGGTTTTCCAGCGGGCCGATGGCGGACAATGTTGGAACTGTATCGAAAAACAGGCGGCCTGCAAGATCGGTTAGACGTTCTGTCGTGATATCACCCAGACGCTGCATCATCTCGTCATTGGGAATAGGGCGGCCATACAACATCATCTGACGGGCGATCTGCCCGGCACGCGCCGCGGGGCTCTCCTGACCCATCAAAAGCTGAGCACGGATTTGTGCCCGGGCGCGGTCAATTTCTTCCTGATGGATGGTCTGCGACGATTTGCGAAGCTCATCGAGAATGACGGGAACCAGTTCCGCCAGGTCGTTGCTGCCGGTCGCGGCATGAATGCCGAAAATGCCGGTATCGGAAAAGCCCCAATGGAACGCATAGACCGAATAGCAAAGGCCGCGAAATTCACGGACTTCCTGAAACAGCCGAGAAGACATGCCGCCGCCCAAGATATTGGCGAGGATCTGCGAGCAATAGAAATCACGGGCGTGATAGGCCTTGCCTTCGAAGCCCAGCAGGACCTGCGCATCCATCAGATCACGCGTCTCGCGAATTTCGCCGCCGGTATAGATCGCTTTTTCCATAACGGGGGTCGCGACCGGAAGCTGCGGCAGACCGGCGAAACGCTCTTCAACCTGCTTGACGAAGCTTTCGTGATCCACAGCACCTGCGGCCACCACGAACATGCGGTCGGTGGTGTAGTTGCGTGCCAGATAGTGGCGAATTTGGCCTGTCGAGAAGGACTGCACCGTATCGGGCGTACCCAGAATAGGGCGACCGATGGTCTGGTCACGATAGGCGACACCGGAAAAATTATCGAAGAGAACGTCGTCTGGCGTATCAGTCGCAGCACCGATTTCCTGCAGGATGACGTTCTTTTCACGCTCCAGTTCCGCCTCGTCAAAGGCGGACTCCGTCAGGATATCGGCGAGGATATCAACTGCCAGCGGAACATGATCTTTCAGAACACGGGCGTAATAGGACGTGGTTTCGGTGGATGTCGCGGCGTTGACTTCGCCGCCGACATTCTCGATTTGCTCGGCAATTTGCCGCGCAGTGCGACGGGCAGTGCCCTTGAACGCCATATGTTCGAGAAGATGCGCGATGCCATGCTCGTCATCGGTCTCGTTGCGGGAACCGGATTTGATCCAGACCCCGAGAGCGACGCTTTCAAGGTGAGGCATTCTTTCGGTAACAACCGTCAACCCGGAGGAAAGCCGGGTTACATTCACACTCATATCAAGTCTTTCCGCGTCACTCACCCTTGGCGCGAGCATGTTTGCCGATGAATGTTTCTACGGCGTCCAGCTCAGCATTCAGGATATCGAAACGCTCCTCCCGGTTCATCAGATCAGCAAGCCATACTGGAAGCGCTGGATCGATTTCGCAAGCGGATTTTACAGCTGCAGGAAATTTCGCCGGATGCGCAGTGGACAAAGTGACCATTGGAGTGTTTGATTTTTCGTGCTTTTTCGCCACGAAAACAGCAGAGGCCGTGTGTGGATCAAGCAGGTAGCCACTTTCCGCCAACGTATCGCGAATGGTCGCAGCAACCTGTTTTTCCGTAGCGCGGCCTGCGCGGAAATCGCGCTTGATGAACTTCATCGCCTTGTCGGAAATATCGAAAGCGCCAGATTGTTTCAGGCCATCCATGGAGCGTTTGACGGCACCAGCATCACGATCATAGGCTTCGAACAGAAGCCTCTCGAAGTTGGATGAAATCTGAATATCCATGGACGGCGACGTGGTGGCGTGAACGCCGCGCATTTCGTAACGACCGGTCTTCAGGGTTCGCGCCAGAATGTCGTTGTCATTGGTGGCAATCACCAGCTTGTCGATGGGCAGGCCCATCTGCTTGGCAACGTAACCTGCGAAAATGTCGCCGAAATTGCCTGTGGGGACAGTGAAGGACACCTTCCGGTCAGGACCACCCAGCGAAAGCGCTGCCGTAAAGTAATAGACGACCTGCGCCATGATGCGCGCCCAGTTGATGGAGTTCACGCCCGACAGCTTGACGCTATCGCGGAACTTGCCGTCGTTGAACATCTCTTTGACGAGGGTCTGGCAGTCATCGAAATTGCCGTGAACGGCAATCGCATGCACGTTGGATGCCGTCGAGCTGGTCATCTGGCGCTGCTGCACCGGCGAAACCTTGCCATGTGGGAACAGAATGAAAATATCGGTCCGCTCACGGCCCGCAAAGGCATCGATGGCAGCGCCACCGGTATCACCCGATGTTGCGCCGACGATGGTGGCGCGTTCGTTGCGCTCTGTCAGCGTGTAGTCCATCAGGCGGGCGATAAGCTGCATCGCCACGTCCTTGAAGGCGAGCGTCGTGCCGTGGAAAAGTTCCAGAATGAACGAATTGGGGCCGGTCTGCACCAAGGGAACGACGGCCGGGTGGCGGAACGTGGCGTAGGCATCATCGATCATCGCGCGGAATGCATCGGACGGAATCTCGCCGCCGGTAAAGCGGTAGAGAACCTCGAAGGCGACTTCCTGATAGGTTTTTCCGCGAAGCGCGCGAATTTCTTTTTTCGACATGTTCGGCCATTTGCGGGGAACGTAAAGTCCACCGTCACGCGCCAGACCCGCCAGAAGCGCGTCGGAAAAACCAAGAGATGGGGCGCTGCCCCTGGTCGATACATATTCCACGAGATAGTCCCTTATCGTCGGCGTCGTCTGCGCTGGAAGCCCGTGTTTGGCAGCGTTGTGAAGGATTTTGCAAATTTAGAGCAAATCCGAACGCAACCAATCGATTTTTTCCAGCGCCGCTGCTATAGACCATCGCCGACGGGCATGAAAGGCCAATAAACGGGTTCTACGGTCCTATATCGGTGTAGTTTTTGAAGGGTTGAACAGAGTGACAGGGAATATTTTGCGTTTGTCCGCCGCCATATCGCTTCTGGCTGTGATCAGCGGTTGCAACTCTTCCAATCCATCGGACTCGATGGCGGTGAATGCACCGACCGCTGAGGCTGTGTCACCGGTTGTTCAGGCGAATTGCCCGGGCATCACGATTCTCGACTCCAACGCCGTACACCGCGTTTACGCCGGTGGTGGGAGCGATCCGACGAAGCTCGTCTATCAGGCATCGCTTTCCGATACGACGCGTTCCTGCAGCATGAGCAACGACACGTTGACTGTGAATGTGCTGGCGCAGGGCCGCCTTGTTCCCGGCCCGCTCTCCAAGCCCGGCCGCATCAACCTTCCTATCCGCGTGACGGTGAAGGACGGCAACGGCGAAATCTTCTCGCAGGTCACGAATTTCCCTGTCGATCTTCCAGCAGGCGATGCGGGCACGCAATTCATCTTCAACAACCCCAACGTTGCCATTCCCAACGGACCCGGCGGCGCATCGCGCCAGACCAATGTTTTCATCTCGTTTGATGAGGGCGGTGCTGGCACGAAGAAGGGTCGGCGCGGGTAGGGTAGCCAGGATGTTTGCTTGGCTCTAGAGCCCTGCGGCTTTGCGTAGGGCTTCGTTCATGCGGCCCTGCCAGCCTTTTCCGCTTTGACGAAACCTGGCAATAACGTCCTCATCCAGACGCAACGTGATTTGTCTCTTCGGGTTTTCCAGCGCAGGGCGTCCGCGGGACACGCGCTGTTCGTCCATGGCCTTGAAAAATTCTGCGGGTAAAACCTCTGCAGCAGGTCGCGCACGCTTTAGCTCAGCTTCAGGGATTTCGGGAAAGTCTACGGCGTCCCAATCGGCTTCGCTATATCCACGTCCGGCTTGGAAGGTCTTTGCTTTTAAGGTCTTGGCCAAGGCAGCCTCCTTCGTTCCTTTTCGCTCGCCTGCCGGAAGCTTACAATGGAGATCGCTTCCGCCCCGAGCGTCGCAAAGATGACTGCAGCGGTTCCCTCGCGGAAATATCCTACCGCCTTGAAGCGCCGCTGGTTTCGCTCACTGACCAGGCTTTCTTCAACGATGGCATTTCCCCAATCAAACTCGCCGATATCGGCAAAGTCAAAACCATGCTTGTCGATATTGGCGAGTCGCTTTGGCTCGTCCCAGATAATCTTCATGAATTAATGTAGCTACATTTATTAAAATATCAATGTCGTTACTCAAATCAGGAAAATATCTGCATGGCAACTCAAGCCACCCCAGCCCATTCCGACAGCGCTTCGATCGTCGCAGGCAAGTCCTGCATCCGGGCGATCACGGTTTCCGCACCAGCATCCGTCAGGCGATCCGCGTGGCTGGGGTAGGTGTGGGATGCGCCGGTAAAGCCGATGACGCGCATGCCTGCGGCGCGTGCGCCTTTTATGCCGTGAACGGAATCTTCGATCACCACAACGCGGTCCGGTGAGACGTTGAACTGTTTCGCGCCATGCAGGAAGATATCAGGCTTCGGCTTGACGCGGTCAGCTCCCAGATCCTTGGCGGAATAGATATGGCCTTCGAAGTAAGGCTTCAGGCCAACCTTGGTCAGCATCATCTCCAGACGGGCGCTGGAGGAGTTGGAGCAGATGCAGCGTGGCAGGGTCAGGCGCGACAGTGCTGTCTTGACGCCTTCGATCACCTTCACGTCACGCTCGAGCCGCGCATCCAGAAGTTTTTCGGATTTTTCCAGCAGCGATGCGGATAGGGGAATGCTCGCTTCGCGCTCGACTTCGAGAAGAATGTTCTTCCACGTCATGCCGGAGAAGCGCTCGCCCATTTCCTCGGTCGAGATGGGGTAGCCGGCATCCGTCAGCAGGCGAGCTTCAACCTGGGCGGCGATGATTTCGGAATCGACGAGAACGCCGTCGCAGTCGAAAATGATGAGGTCAAAGCCGCTCATGGGCTCTCCTTAGCGATTGGGTATGGAGGAAACGGTTGATACGGAAATATTCGGGCGCTTTTAGACCATGTGGACCATAAGCTCAACCGATGCCATTGCAGACGAGCCTTGCTCGACAAGTTTCGTGCCGCGCTTTATGTCATGCCATGGCCAAAACTCCGAAAACCAAACCCGAAGACACTATCGCCGCAAAAATCAGCCGAACCCTGGCAGACCGTATCGTGCGTGGGGAACTCGCCCCCGGCGAGCGGCTGCGGCAGGATCATGTCGCCGAGGAGTTTGGTGCCTCGCATGTTCCGGTTCGCGAGGCGTTTCGTCGTCTGGAGGCGCAGGGGCTTGCCGTCAGTATTCCGCGCCGCGGTGTGCGGGTGGCCGATTTCGGCTTGCCCGATGTGCAGGAAGTTGCCGAGATGCGGGCGGCACTGGAAGTGCTGGCGCTGCGCCACGCCATTCCTAATATGACGCCAGCCATTCTGGACGAAGCGGAAGCGGCAACGCTGGCGGGTGACAGGGCCATGGATGTGCGCCAATGGGAGGAAGCCAACCGTCGCTTTCACCGGCTTATCACCGCGCCATGCGCCATGCCGCGATTGATGGAAGCGATCGACGGACTGCATGCGGCGAGCGCGCGTTTTCTGTTTTCGGCGTGGCGGGCAGGATGGGAACGGCGCACCGACACCGACCACCGCGCCATTATCGATGCCCTGCGTGGCGACCGCGCGGAGGAGGCGGTGCGCATTCTGGATGGGCATGTGCAGTGGATTGGCCGCACGGCAATCCGGACCTCGACTGGCCTGACCCGCGACGCCTTCGTTATCGTCGGATAAATTATAGATAATTTTAAATAGCACTAAGCTGCTGATTTAATAAGATTTATGTGAAGTCTATCCACATGGTGTGATTATCCGTGAATAAATTTTGATACCCGTCTCTGGCTTCCCATGGGTTTTTCGTTATCAATCATGCCGTCTTTATAGGAATTATCTATAATTTGAAAAGGAAGACACTATGACGGCTCAGATTCGCAACGCTCCCTCCGGTTTTCTCGATCTCTCATCAAAATCCTTTGTCCAGCAGGCCCTATTCGTGGTTGCTGGAACGTTGGTCTTGGCATTGGCCTCGAAACTCTCAGTCCCGATGATCCCGGTTCCGATTACCATGCAGACTTTCGCTGTCACGATGATCGGCGCGCTCTATGGCTGGCGGCTCGGGACGTTGACAGTGCTTGCATGGTTCGGTGAAGCCATGCTCGGCCTGCCGGTTCTTGCTGGCGGTTCATCCGGTCTTACACCCTTTGTCGGGCCGACCGCCGGTTACCTCGTTTCCTTCCCCATCATGGTGGCGCTTGTGGGCTTCATGACGGAAAAGGGTATCAACGGTCATCGTCCGGTTGGCAGTTTCCTGCTGCATCTCTCCGCAAATGCGTTGGGTCTCACTCTCGGTTGGGCATGGCTCGCAGGTCTGTTGGGTGCTGAAAAAGCCTGGATCGCGGGCGTTGCGCCTTTCATTTTGGGTGCCGTTGTGAAATCCGCTCTTGCCGCTGCCGTTCTCAAAGTCGTCGCGCTACGTGCAGAAGCCTCTAAATGACGGTTCGTCTCAGGGCACATCATTTGCTCTGCATGCTGACCTATGTCGGCAAAGGTTATACGCCCGGCTTCACAGTCAATTACGACCGTGTGGCCGAGCGGTTGAATGGCGGAGAAGAGATTGAAATCGTATCCGGACCGGACGACATCTGCGCACCCCTGCTGGGCGATGATGCCGCACACTGCTTCAAGGAGAGTGTGAATAGACGGGACGCAAACGCCTTGGCCGTCGTGGCAGAGTGGCTTGGCGAAACGCCTAAAACTGGCGACCGCATCAAGCCGGATAAAGCCTTCATCGATAAGCTTCGGTCCGGTTTCCAACAGGGCCATCTGAGAAAGGCATGTTCGGGCTGCGAATGGACGAGCCTCTGTGACCGCATCTCTGAATCCAATTTCTGCGGCGTAAAAATCGCGCCGCAGATGGCTTCCAAGGTTATTCGGTGATGTTCAGTTCGGTACGTTCAGCGGCGGTTACCGTTGCGTTGACTTCCTTCGGTTCACGCTTGGATTTATCGTCATAGGTAACTTTCACCACGTAATTGCCTGGACGCAGGGTTTCCTGATGCTTGGTGTCGTAGCGCCCTGAAATTTCCTTCTGGGTTCCCTGAATGTCCTTGGTCGTTTCGAGAATGTCGATGCGCTGTGCATCCGGCGCGGAAACAGCCAAAACGCCAGCGTTCAGATTGACGGTCAGGTTCGTGCGCTGTCCGGCGGTCACGGTAAAGGGTGTGTCGACACTAACCTGTCCCAGCCGCGCACGCATGATGAAGTTGCCGGCGGGCATCTGCATCATCTTGCCTACACCGTAGGTGCCGGTCAGGGTTTCACGCGTGCCATCCAGCGTTTCGTCAGGGGAAAGGGTCTCGAAGCGGATATTGTCTGTTTCCACCGCGCGGCCACCTTCTTTGTAGACCGCGTTGGTGACCACGACACCGCTTGGAATGATGATATCGTGGCTGATGGTCTCACCCGCCTTGACGGTAATCTTTTCTTGCGCACGGGCAGGGCCAATCCGGCCCTCCAGTGTCAATTCACCGGCAGGCACGAAGATTTGCTTTGATCCATAAATGCTGTCGCTGAAGCCGGCACCGTGTTTTACCTCGACCCGTGCAAGCGGCTCGGCTTCCTTGCTGTCTTCGCTACGCTTAGGCACGATGGTCAGTTGCGCCGCATTGAAATCAACCTTCACCTCCGCAACAGCACCGTCTTTCACATCGACGGGTACCTCGCGGCTGATATTGCCGAGGGCAGCCACCGCCACATATTTGCCGACCGGTATTTTCTCTTCGAATGTCGCGTCGTAGGCGCCACCGACATTCTCATCGCTCCGTCCGCCGATGCTGTCGGCCTTGTAGAAATCCCAACGCACCTTGTCGCTGTTGCCCAGAGAAGGTCCACCCTGAACGAGGACTGCATCCGTCTTGACGTTGATCTGCGGTTTGATAACCGGTGGTTTCGCTTCCTGTGAAAAAGCAGTCGTCGCGAAAAGCGTGGAAACGATAATCAGTGAAACGCGCATCTAGTATTTACCCCTGCAACCCATACCCTTGGCTCCATCTGCTAGATGGCGCGCAAAATTCCGAAATCACAACGATAATCATATGCATCTTGTTCCACCGACTGTTTTTTTTGATTTTTCTGCCACGCGTTCAGCCTTTGATAACCATCTTCGGTAACCATAGCGTCAGTTCAGTCGAGTAAGCGTATGGAGCGAGTACCTATGGCATCAGTGTTTCCGCTGGCCGATTTTCGGCACGCCGGTTTTGATCTTGCAGGTGAAAGCGATGCCTGGAAAGACAGTATCATAAAGGGCGATTGCGTTGCCGCTCTCGAGGCTCTGCCCAGCCAGTCAATCGATGCGATCTTTGCCGATCCACCGTATAATCTTCAGCTGGGTGGCACGCTTCACCGTCCGGACCAGTCGCTGGTCGATGCTGTCGATAATGATTGGGACCAGTTCGCATCTTTCGAAGCTTACGATGCCTTTACCCGCGCCTGGCTTCTGGCCTGCCGCCGCGTGCTGAAGCCCAATGGCACCATCTGGGTTATCGGCTCGTATCACAATATCTACCGCGTCGGCTCCATTCTTCAGGACATGAATTTCTGGATTCTGAACGACATCGTCTGGCGCAAGACCAACCCGATGCCGAACTTCAAGGGGCGCCGGTTCCAGAACGCGCATGAAACCATGATCTGGGCCAGCCGCGATGCAAAGGCGAAAGGCTACACCTTCAATTACGAAGCGTTGAAAGCCTCCAACGATGACGTTCAGATGCGTTCCGACTGGCTGTTTCCCATTTGCAGCGGCGGAGAGCGACTGAAGGGCGACGACGGCAAGAAGGTCCACCCAACCCAGAAGCCGGAAGCACTGCTTGCCCGCATCATCATGGCCTCCACAAAGCCAGGCGATGTCGTGCTCGACCCCTTCTTCGGCTCCGGCACGACAGGTGCAGTTGCCAAGCGTCTCGGCCGTCACTTCGTCGGCATCGAGCGTGAGCAGGACTATATCGACGCCGCCTCTGCACGCATCGCCGCCGTCGAGCCTCTGGGCAAGGCGGAACTCACCGTCATGACTGGCAAGAAGGCCGAGCCGCGTGTTGCCTTCAACGTGCTTCTCGAAAGCGGTCTGGTTCGCCCCGGTCAGGTCCTGACGGATGCGAAACGCCGTTACAGCGCCATCATCCGTGCGGACGGGACCATTGCCTCTGCCGGTACCGCCGGTTCCATTCATCGTCTTGGTGCAAAGGTGCAGGGACTGGATGCCTGCAATGGCTGGACGTTCTGGCACTATGAAGATGGTGAGGCTTTGAAGCCGATCGACGATCTGAGAACGCTGATCCGTAATGAAATGGCAAAGGCTGGATAAAGCGATCCACCGCTTTGCCCTTGTCAACACAAAGGCGGTCTTGCCGCCCCACATACTTCATCCGGTTTTAGTACCTTCAGTCCCGGGTGAAGAGTAACAGACGCCCGGCGTTCCCTGAACGTCGGGCGTCTGTGTATTCGTTATTAATCATAGCAGAATTTTCTTAAATATATCAATTGCATGGCAAGCCTGGAGCAAGTATGGCTCTGTAGCTGTGTGTCCAAGGGAGCCACAGCAAGCCGCCAACGGGTCTGGCCGGAAATCAGAATTGATTTTCGGCAAAACATGATTCGCAAATAACGAAGGCGGCAACTTTCCCGGATATGAGATTTACAAATCTGGTCGCTTGCGACCAGACTGGTGCAGGTAGAAGACCGCCATTTTCGCCTGCACCAGCCATTCTCATCTTACATGGCGATGCCATATGTGGCCAAATCGGCTCTCAATTTCTCCGCACCGGTAAAATGCACCGCCTGCCACCCGGCAGCTTTCGCCCCTTCTACATTCGGCAGCGAATCGTCGATGAAAATGCTGCTGGCAGGGTCGAGGTCAAAGGTCTGCGCATGCAATTCATAAATGGCCACATCGGGCTTGATCAGACCGACATTGCCCGAAACCGTTACGCCGCGAGACAGCGTCAGGAACGGGTACATTTTCTGCGCTTCGCGAAACGTATCGGAGGCGAAATTGGTGAGCATCGTCACGTCGTGACCGGATGCGATCAGGTCTTTCAGAATGTCGACCGAATCATCATAGGAATGCGACACCATTTCATGCCAGTGCAGGCGAAAGGCGCGGATCGTCTTTTCGTGGTCGGGGTGATCCTGCAAAAGCAGCGCTTCGGCCTCATCCCAAGTCCGTCCACGATCCTGCTCCAGGTTCCACTCATGGGTGCAGACGTTTTCGAAGAACCATACCCGCTCGTCAGCGTCGGGGATCAATCGGCTGTAGGGAATGTTTGGGTCGTAATGGATCAGAACCTTGCCAATGTCGAAAACGATGTGATTGATCTTTGTCATCAATTTTTCCTGCTACTTTCTTGCATAAGCATCGGGTTATCCGAAAACCGCGTCACACTTTTCGGCCCGGTGCTTTGAAGGCCGAAGGAATAGCCTGAGAGATGGCTTTTTTCATCACCGTTGGCAGAGCCTGAGCTTCAAGATTTGTGACTGGCTCCCACCATTCGTCATTAGCACCGGGTTGCACGCGTCCTGAAACTTTACCCCGGAAAATGGAAAGCCGAAGTTCGAAATGCGTGAACACATGCACGATAGTGCCTGCCGGTTCCCACTCCGCGTCGAAGGGCGCATGCTCCGTGCCGGTTCCGCCATCGATGCGGGCCGTCCATGCCGTGGTCGGCACCTCCGTCATGCCGCCGAGAAGCCCGGTTTCGATACGGCGGCGAAGCAGAATTTCACCTTTGTCATTTACCGCAACGAAGGCCGCGCCGACGCGCACCGGCTTCTCCTTCTTGGCCGCCTTCATCGGAAAGCGTTCCGGTTCATCCTGCGCCAGGGCCAGACAGTGGCTGTTGAACGGACAGAGCGCGCAGGCCGGGCGCTTTGGTGAGCAGATCGTCGCCCCAAGGTCCATCATGGCTTGTGCGAAATCACCGGGTCGGTTCGCAGGGGTGATCTCCGCCACCTTCGCCCGCATCACACCCTTGGAGCCGGGTAGGGGAGCGTCGATGCAAAACAGGCGGGAAATCACTCGCTCCACATTGCCATCCAACACCGCCGCCTGCCGGTTGAAGGCAATGGCGGCGATGGCTGCCGCGGTATAATCGCCAATGCCCGGCAGGCTTTTCAAACCCTCTTCGGTATCGGGAAACACACCGCCGTGCGCGTTGGCGACGGCTTCGGCGCATTTCTTCAGGTTGCGTGCACGGGCATAATATCCAAGCCCGGCCCACGCAGCCATCACGTCATCGCTGGGTGCCGCCGCCAAATCTTCGACGTTCGGCCAAAGGGCCAGAAACTTGGCGAAATAAGGTTTTACCGCCTGCACAGTGGTCTGCTGCAGCATCACTTCCGACAGCCAGACATGGTATGGATTGGCCCGCAATCCCCTGGCCGTCATGGGCGGCGACGTGCGCCACGGCAGGTCGCGGTGGTGCCGGTCGTACCACGCCAGCAGCATATCCGCATAAGGCGGGTGTTCGATTTTATGAAGCATGGTTTGCTGTGGCCCTCGTATTGCGCCTATACTTGGTTCATCCGCTTGCGCCGATCAAGCCACCAGTTCACGAGTAGAGAATGAAAAAGCCCCGCAAAGGCGTTATCCAGATTGCCGAAATCGCAAACGGCATTATCGATCCGGTTCTGGCAAAACGGGCCGGTATCAGCACCGCCTTGCTCGGTTCGTGGGACGAAATTGCAGGTGCCGACTTTGCCGATTGTACCCGCCCGGAAAAAATCACATGGCCGCGCCGTGATGAGGGGCCGGACCGTGGCGGATATCAGGCGGGCGTTCTGACCATTGCGTGTGAAGGCGCGCGCGCGCTGTTTCTGACCCACGCACAGGGCGAGTTGATTGCGCGTATCAATGGATTTTTCGGCTTTCCGGCGGTTCGGCAGATCAGGATCGTTCAGAAACCGGTATCGCAAACGCTCAATCGCCGCCCCAAGCCGCAGCCCTTGCGTGGCGAGGCTGCAAAGCGCCTGGAAGGCATGATGGACGGCATTGAAAGCGAGGCTTTGCGCAAGGCCGTGGAGCGCCTTGGAACCGCTGTTTTGCAAAAGCGTGTTCGTCGCGGCACGATTTGACGCAGCCTAAAGACGCACACTGTCCTTGACTGGTCACAATTCTTTGACAAGAAGAAAAGAAATGGCCGCTTGTTCTCAACAGGTGGCCGCTATATCGCAATTGTAGACAATTTCAGTCTTTCACAAACAGGTGCTTGATGCATTTTCCCGAATTCAATATCACCCGCCGCAATCTTCTTGGTGGTGTCGCCCTTGCCGCAGTTGCCGCCGCCTTGCCATTTGCATTGACGCCGGGTGTCGCCCTTGCGCAGGATTTGCCGGAATCTTCCGGTAATGTCGATATGGCCGCCGTCATGAAACCCGGCCCGCTTCCAGACCGTGGTCTTGGAGACGTGAATGCACCGGTAAAGATCGTCGAATACATGTCCATGACATGCCCGCACTGCGCGAATTTCCATAATAAGACGTTCGATGAAATCAAAAAGAAGTACATCGATACGGGCAAAGTTTATTTCGTGATCCGTGAGTTCCCGTTCGATCCGCGCGCTGCGGCTGCCTTCATGCTGGCCCGTTGCGCACCTGAACAGCAGTACTACCCGTTCGTTTCCATGCTGTTCAAACAGCAGCAAAGCTGGGCAACGGCACAGGACGCACGTGCTGCTTTGCTGCAAATGTCGAAAATGGCCGGTTTTTCACAGGAGACATTCGAGGCCTGCTTGACGAACCAGAAGCTTCTGGATGATGTGAACGCAACGATGCAACGCGGTGCGACGGAATTCGGCGTCAACTCGACCCCGACCTTCATCATCAACGGAAAGCGCTACGCTGGAGACATGTCTGTTGAAAACATGTCGGCTCTTGTCGACAGCCTGCTGTAAATCCTTCCGTTTCGATATGACGGGCGGCCCTAATAGGCTGCCCTCATTCCTGTGCCTGTCACAGGAATCCGGTGCGCCCAAGTCCTTGGGCGCGAAAGACTCTTCTCTTAAAGAATATGGTTCATTCACGGCGCAGACGCACCGTGGCTGGACTCCTGTGGCATCCTCGGACTTGATCCGGGGAACAGGAATGAGGGCGGCGGGGATCACCGCTTTCCAGCCCAATAGGCCCATTTCTCTCTTGGAAAAGGGTACGGCAGCATGAAGTTCAACAAGCTGCGCCTACTCGGCTTCAAATCTTTCGTGGAGCCTTCCGAATTCATCATCGAGCCGGGACTGACGGGCGTCGTCGGCCCCAACGGCTGCGGCAAGTCCAACCTTGTCGAAGCGCTTCGCTGGGTCATGGGCGAAAACTCCTATAAGAACATGCGCGCATCCGGCATGGATGACGTCATCTTCTCCGGCTCCGGCAATCGCCCCGCCCGCAACACCGCCGAAGTCGGGCTCTACCTCGACAATTCCGACCGCACGGCGCCTGCAGCCTTCAACGATGCCGACGAAATTCAGGTCACGCGCCGTATCGAACGCGAAAACGGCTCGGTTTACCGCATCAATGGCAAGGAAGCCCGCGCCAAGGATGTGCAGCTTCTGTTTGCCGATGCCTCCACCGGCGCACGTTCGCCCTCCATGGTGGGGCAGGGACGTATCGGTGAACTCATCAACGCCAAGCCGCAGGCACGTCGACAGTTGCTGGAAGAGGCGGCGGGCATTTCCGGCCTGCATTCGCGCCGGCATGAGGCGGAATTGCGCCTGCGCGCCGCCGAAACCAACCTGGAGCGGCTGGAAGATGTCACGGCGCAACTGGAAAGCCAGATCGAAAGCCTGAAACGGCAGGCGCGGCAGGCCAACCGCTTCAAGATGCTGTCGGCGGATATCCGCGCCCGCGAGGCGACCTTGCTGCACATCCGCTGGGTGGAGGCCAAGCAGGCCGAAGGTGAGGCGGAAAGCGCGCTCAATCAGGCAACCAACGTGGTCGCGGAAAAGGCGCAGGCACAGATGGAAGCGGCCAAGGCGCAAGGGCTTGCTAGCTTCAAGCTGCCGGAACTGCGTGAAAACGAGGCCAAGGTCGCCGCTGCTCTGCAACGCCTGCAAATCGCCCGCACGCAGCTGGATGAAGAAACCAACCGCATCCTGCGCCGCCGTGACGAGCTTGCCCGTCGTCTGGCGCAACTGGGCGAGGATATCGAGCGCGAAGAGCGCATGGTTTCCGACAATGCTGAAATTCTCGCGCGTCTGGATTCGGAAGAAGCCGAAATCATCGAAATTCTGGCCGACTCCGGCCGCTATTCCGAGGAAACCCGTGAGGCGTTCGACGAAGCCGCCACCAAGCTGGCCGAGAGCGAACGCGTTTTCGCCGCCCTAACCGCAGAACGCGCCGAGGCCTCAGCCAGCCGCACCCAACTGGAACGCACCATCCGCGATCTGGCGGATCGGAAAGCGCGGCTTGACCGTCAAGCGTCGGATGCTGCTGCCGAAATCGAAAATATCGATGAAAAACTCTCCGGCCTGCCGGACCCATCTGAAAAGCGCGAAAGCGTGGAGGCGGCCGAAATCGCCGTCGAAGACGCGTTGATTGTCGTGGAGGAAGCCGAATCGGCGGTGGCCAATGCACGTTCGGCGGAAGCGCTGGCGCGTGGACCGGTGGATATGGCGCGCAACCGTCTCAACGCGCTGGAAACCGAAGCGCGCACCATATCCAAAATGCTGGCCGCCGGTGCCGTCTCCGGTTCGTTCACGCCCGTGGCAGAAGAATTACGGGTGGATCGCGGCTTTGAAGCAGCCCTCGGTGCCGCCTTGGGCGATGATCTCGAAAGTCCGCTGGACCCTGCCGCCCCGGCCTATTGGACCGCAAACGGCGAAGGTGCCGCAGACCCGGCGCTGCCGGAGGGCGTTGCATCCCTGCTTGCGCATGTCGCAGGGCCGGAGGCGCTGAAACGCACGCTGCGTCAGACCGGTATCGTTTCAAACGTTGATGACGCCAAGCGGCTGATGCCCACGCTGAAACCCGGTCAGCGACTGGTCACCAAAGACGGTGCGCTGTTTCGCTGGGATGGCCACATCACCAGCGCCGATGCTCCCGGTAACGCGGCGCTTCGGCTTGCCCAGAAAAACCGCCTTGCCGAGCTGGAAGGTGAGGTCGAAGAGGCACGCTACGCATTGGAGGAAGCGGAAGAGCAGCTTGCCGCCAGTGCCGACGAGATTCGTCTGGTGGAAAGCCAGCTTGCCAACGCGCGGGAACGCAGCCGCATCGCGTCGCGCCAACTTGTCGAAGCCCGCGATGAACTGTCCATGGCCGAACGCGCCTCCGGTGATCTTCTGCGCCGCCGCGATATCGTTTCCGAAGCGATCAACCAGATCAGCGGCCAGATCGAGGACATTGCCGTTCAAGAAGAGAATGCCCGCATCGAACTGGAAGACGCTGCCGATCTCTCCGATCTCGATCTGCGCCTGCGCGAAAGCCAGCTTGAGGTCGCAACCGATCGCAGCCTTCTGGCCGAAGCCCGCGCAAAGCATGAAGGCCTGAACCGCGAGGCGGAAGCGCGCCAGCGCCGTATCAACGCCATCGCGCAGGAACGTGCCACATGGCAGGGCCGCGCCGCCAGCGCCAGCGGCCATATCGCAACGCTGCGCGAACGCGAAGACGAAGCCCGCGATGAGCTTGCAGAGCTCGATATCGCGCCGGAAGAATTCGATGAGAAGCGTCGCAATCTCTTGACGCAACTACAAAAGACCGAGGAAGCAAGGCGACAGGCTGCCGATCAGTTGGTTGAAGCGGAAAGCCTGCAACGTGAGGCAGACCGCACTGCTACCATCGCCCTGTCGGAGCTGGCAGAAGCACGCGAAAAACGTGGACGCGCCGAAGAACGCTTGGTTTCCGCCCGCGAAAAACGTGGGGAAGGCGAACATCGCATCCGCGAAGCGTTGAATGTCGAGCCGCATCTGGCCTTCAGGCTGACAGGTCTGGCGGTCGATGCCCCGATGCCAGACATGCGCGAGGTCGAGCGTGATCTGGACCGGCTGAAAATCGAGCGCGAACGCTTGGGCGCGGTCAACCTGCGCGCCGATGAGGAGCAGGCGGAGCTTTCCGAAAAGCTGGCAGCGCTGATCAAGGAACGCGACGACATCATCGATGCGGTGCGCAAGCTGCGCGCTGGCATCCATAATCTCAACCGCGAAGGACGCGAACGTCTGGTTGCCGCCTTCGATATCGTCAACACGCAGTTCCAGCGGCTGTTCACCCATCTCTTCGGTGGCGGCACGGCGGAACTGCAATTGATCGAATCCGACGATCCCTTGGAAGCAGGCCTCGAAATCCTCGCCCGCCCGCCGGGCAAGAAGCCGCAGACCATGACGCTGCTTTCGGGCGGCGAGCAAGCGCTGACGGCGATGGCGCTGATCTTCGCAGTCTTCCTCACCAACCCCGCACCCATCTGCGTGCTGGATGAGGTCGACGCGCCGCTGGATGACCACAATGTGGAGCGTTACTGCAATCTGATGGACGAAATGGCGGCGACCACGGACACGCGCTTCGTCATCATCACCCACAACCCTATTACCATGGCGCGCATGGATCGCCTGTTCGGCGTCACCATGGCCGAGCAGGGCGTTTCGCAGCTCGTTTCGGTCGATTTGCAGATGGCTGAACGGCTGATTGAAGCCGTCTGACCCGTCAACCTCGATTTTTTACGAAAATTACTGCAAAGGCAGCTCGAACTCCCGTAACGTGAAGTATAGTTATTCATCTATCCTGATGATGTGTTGCCTTATATTTTCTCTTGAAAGTTGGCTTCGTCATATCGTCAGATGAATATTGCTCATCCCTGAGTTGGTGTTTTTTCTTGCATGCGAGCAATGATGATCAAGACGCGAGCAATTTGATGAATTTTTCGGCAGAATGGTTATGTTTCACATCTAATTAATTGTTCAATAGCATTCTTTTTGTGCGTGTTCTGGAAACTACCCGTGTGTCGTTCCGAATAGCCTGCGATTTTATGGTGAATGCGTCGCTCAAGAGGATTTCCATGTCTATTCGGTCCAAACTTTTGTCGTGCATATTTTTCCTTGTGGCAATACTTGCGGTTACCTCCGCATTCTCTTTTTACGCTTTGAATGAAGAAGCACGGCTTCTGCGCAGCATCGTCGCGGATCGGGTCATGCCGATGGCCCAGCTCAAATCCATCTCCGATGATTATGCCGTGAAGATTGTCGATACTGTCCATAAGGTCAGCGGTGGTTCCCTAAGTGTCGATCAGGGCATTCAGAACATTCGTGATGCCAAGCAGAATATCGACAAGTCATGGGCCGCCTATAGCGGCACTTATATGGAAGACGATGAGAAACGCCTTGCGGATGATTTTCAACGCATGCGCCAATCGGCTGATGAGAAAATCGAAGGCATTGTGACGCTTCTCAGAGGCGGCGATATCGAGGAAATCGGTAAATTTGCAGATGGCAAACTCTACGCAATCATTGACCCGTTGGGCGAAGCCGTTTCCAAACTGATCGCGATTCAGCTCGACGCAGCCCGTGACGGCATGACGGCTGGCGAAGAGCTCAAGTCGTTCATCTTGCACACTTTGCTCATTCTTGGCGTGATTGCCGTTGCTTGCGCTGCCGCCTGTGTCTTCATCGTCCTGCGCGGTGTCATCAGGCCTATTCAGGTCATGACCGGCTCGATGTCATCGCTCGCATCCGGCAATATCGATCTGGAAATTCCAGGCGCTGAGCGCAAAGACGAGATCGGCAAAATGGCGCAGAACGTGGTTGTTTTCCGCAACAATGCCATCGAGCGTCTGCGTCTTGAACAGGAAACGGAAGCCAATCGCAGCCTGTCCGAAAAAGAGCGGATGGCACGTGAAGAGCAGAAGGCGAGAGAAGCAGCCGACACCAGCTTTGCCGTCGATAATCTCGCAGATGCTCTGTCGCGCCTGTCGGATGGCGATGTCTCGTTCCGCATCAGCCAGCCCTTTGCCGCACATCTGGACAAGGTCCGCGAGAACTTCAACGGCTCTGCCGAAAAACTTCAGTCGGCGCTCAGCCGTGTGGCCGAAAATGCGCGTGGTATCGATGCCGGTGCCAATGAAATCCGCTCCGCTGCCGATGATCTGGCAAAGCGCACGGAACAGCAGGCCGCATCGGTGGAAGAAACCGCAGCAGCGCTGGAAGAAATCACCACGACGGTGAAGGATTCGACCAAGCGTGCTCAGGAAGCCGGCCAACTCGTGGCCAAGGCACGCACAGGTGCGGAACAGTCTGGCGATGTCGTTCGCAAGGCGGTTGTTGCCATGGAGCAGATCGAGAAGTCCTCGTCGGAGATTTCCAACATCATCAGTGTCATCGATGAGATTGCCTTCCAGACCAATCTGCTGGCGCTCAACGCCGGTGTGGAAGCGGCCCGTGCCGGTGAAGCCGGCAAGGGCTTTGCGGTGGTGGCGCAGGAGGTGCGTGAACTGGCGCAGCGCTCTGCAAAGGCTGCGAAGGAAATCAAGGCGTTGATCACGACGTCGAACGGCCAGGTTCAGCAGGGCGTGCAGCTGGTCGGCGAAACCGGCCGCGCTTTGGAAACCATCGTGACCGAAGTTCAGGAAATCAACCGTCACGTGGTGGCGATCGTGGATGCGGCGCAGGAGCAGTCCTCCGGCCTGCAGAAGATCAACACCGCTGTGAACCAGATGGACCAGGACACGCAGAAGAACGCAGCCATGGTGGAAGAGCAGACGGCGGCAAGCCATGGTCTTGCCCGTGAAGCCGCTTCGCTCAACCACCTGCTGGGCCAGTTCAAGCTGGGCGGCGGTTATGAGGCCCCAGTTCGTGCCGCAACGCGCGTCGAGCGCCCGGTTCAGTCTCCAGCCCGCGCATTGGGCCGCAAGATTGCATCCGCCTTCAGCGGCAATGCCGCCGTCAAGGCTGACTGGGAAGAATTCTAAGCCGACGCATCTGAACGAATTGTTGGGTGTCACGCCGTCCGCGTCTGTCGCGGGCGGTTTTTTTGCCGCTGGAGCGGCTAACGCCGCATTTATGCTGCACTGCGGTGGCATCGTGGAACACAGGCCGTTTCCAACACTGTGACAATGCTGTAAAGGGTTGAAAAATAATAACGCTTCTGGGTGGAGAGCGTAGAATGAAAAAGTGGGTTTATACCTTCGGCGACGGTGCTGCCGAGGGCCGCGCGAGCGATATCGCCATATTGGGCGGCAAGGGTGCAAACCTTGCCGAAATGGCGAGCCTCGGCCTGCCCGTTCCCCCCGGTCTGACCATCATCAGCGAAGCTTGTGCCCGTTATCATCAAGGTGGTCGCTGCCTGCCCGAAGAGCTGAAATTACAGGTCACCAGCGGCATTTCCGGCATGGAAGCCATCACCGGTCGCACCTTCGGCTCCGGCTCTCAACCCCTTCTCTTGTCAATCCGCTCCGGCGCGCGCGCGTCCATGCCTGGCATGATGGACACGGTTCTCAACCTCGGTCTCAATGACGAGACGGTACAGGCGCTGGCCGATAATTCCGGCGATGCGCGTTTCGCATGGGATAGCTACCGCCGTTTCATCCAGATGTATGCCGATGTAGTCATGGGGCTGGACCACGAAATCTTCGAGGAGATTCTCGAAGACGAGAAAGGTCGTCTCGGCCACGAATATGATACCGAGCTTTCCGCACCCGAGTGGCAGCATATCGTCTCGCTCTACAAAAGCCTGATCGAAGAAGAGCTTGGCGATCCCTTTCCGCAGGATATGCAGGTGCAATTGTGGGGTGCCATCGGTGCCGTCTTTGCCAGCTGGATGAACACCCGTGCCGTCACCTATCGCCACTTGCACAATATTCCCGGCGATTGGGGCACGGCAGTCAATGTTCAAGCCATGGTGTTCGGAAATCTCGGCTCGTCCTCGGCCACCGGCGTTGCCTTTACCCGCAATCCATCCACTGGCGAAAAAGAGCTTTACGGCGAGTTCCTCGTCAACGCCCAGGGTGAGGACGTCGTGGCGGGCATTCGCACGCCGCAATCCATCACCGAAGAGGCGCGCATCACCTCTGGCTCAGACAAGCCGTCCATGGAAAAGCTGATGCCGGAGGCATTCGCAGAATTCATCAGCATTTGCGGACGGCTGGAAAGCCATTACCGCGATATGCAGGATATGGAATTCACCATTGAGCGCGGCAAGTTGTGGATGTTGCAGACCCGGTCCGGCAAACGCACCACCAAGGCGGCGATGAAGATCGCCGTCGATCTGGTGGAGGAAGGGCTGATCACCACCGATGAGGCGATCTGCCGTATCGAGCCTTCTTCGCTCGACCAGTTGCTGCATCCCACCATTGATCCATCCATCGAGCGCCCCATCATCGGTTCCGGCCTTCCGGCCTCGCCGGGTGCGGCATCCGGCGAGATCGTCTTCAGCTCCGATGAGGCCGTTGCGGCGAAAGCAGAAGGGCGACGCGTCATTCTCGTGCGCATGGAAACCAGCCCAGAAGACATTCACGGCATGCATGCCGCCGAAGGCATTCTGACCACGCGCGGCGGTATGACCAGCCACGCAGCCGTCGTGGCGCGCGGCATGGGCATCCCCTGCGTTTCCGGCGCTGGCTCCATGCGGGTGGATGTGCGCAACAACGTGCTGATTGGCGTTGGCTGCGTGTTGAAGAGGGGTGATGTCATCACCATTGACGGCTCGTCCGGACGCGTGATGCGCGGCGAGATACCGATGACCCAGCCCGCTTTGTCCGGCGATTTCGGTAAGCTCATGGAATGGGCCGATAGTACACGGCGCATGAAGGTGCGAACCAACGCCGATACGCCTGCGGATGCGCGTGCCGCCCGCGCTTTTGGTGCAGAAGGCATTGGGCTGTGCCGTACCGAACACATGTTTTTCGAGGGGGACCGCATTCAGGTGATGCGCGAGATGATCCTTGCCGAACATGAAGCCGGCAGGCGGGTCGCGCTCGATCAACTCTTGCCGATGCAGCGGCAGGATTTCACCGAACTGTTTTCCATCATGCACGGCCTGCCGGTGACGATCCGTCTCCTGGATCCGCCCTTGCACGAATTCCTGCCAAAGACAGATGGCGAGATCGTGGAGGTGGCAGCGGCCATGGGCATGTCGCAGACACTGTTTCGCCAGCGGCTGGATGCGCTGCATGAGTTCAACCCGATGCTTGGCCATCGTGGTTGCCGTCTGGCAATTTCCTATCCTGAAATCGCTGAAATGCAGGCCCGTGCGATTTTCGAAGCCGCCGTCGAAGCCGCACGTCAAACGGGCGCACCCGTGGTGCCGGAAATCATGGTGCCGTTGGTCGGTCTGCGCTCGGAACTGGATTATGTCCGCGCCGTCATCGACCGGGTGGCCGCAGCTGTGGCACAGGAAACCGGCATGACGCTGGAATATCTGACTGGCACGATGATCGAGCTGCCGCGTGCGGCACTTCGCGCCCATGTCATTGCCGAGGCCGCAGAATTCTTCTCTTTCGGCACCAACGACCTGACGCAGACGACATTCGGCATATCGCGCGATGATGCCGCCCGCTTCATAGAGACCTATCAGCGCAAGGGTATCATCGAGCGCGACCCGTTCATCTCGCTCGATTTCGACGGCGTAGGCGAGTTGATCCGCATTGCGGCCGATCGTGGCCGTCAGACGCGCCCGGAACTCAAGCTCGGCATCTGCGGTGAACATGGCGGCGACCCGGCCTCCATTCATTTCTGCGAGGATGCGGGTCTCGATTACGTCTCCTGCTCGCCGTTCCGTGTGCCGATTGCGCGGCTGTCTGCGGCGCAGGCCACGCTTGCCATGGCGGAAAAGCGGGAAACCGATACCACCTCGAAGGTCGTACCATTGAGAGCCATTCCGGCGAAGGTGTAAGGCCAGTCTTATTTGTTCTGCACGATGATGCGGCGTTCGACCACGACCGGGCGATAGAACATGTCGCGGCTGGATTGCGCCTGCCATGCACGGGCATCGGCCCGGCGATCCAGGTCCAGATCCAGCAGGCATCCGGCCATCTGGTCGGTGTTGGGGCGGAAGCCATAACCACGGCAAGTGGTCTCGTCACGCGCTCGCCGTTCCTCCGGGCTCAATGTCTGGCAGGATGAAAGCGCCAGCATTGTCGCAACTGCGCCAAGAACGATGGAAACACGCATGATGTAAACTCCCTATAGTGCCAGCTCACGCTGATCTTGCTGCCTGCTGATTACGCTGGTTTAGCCGCATGGAAAAGCCCGTCATGCGCCAAAGGTTGCACGTGCTGCACACCCTATTTCGTGCGAACAGATTCCATTCGACGTCGAAACCCATTATGACACGGTAGATGAGCGATTCCCGCGAGTCTTGACCCTATCTGCGGAATGTCTTCGTTGCAAAAACTACAGCATCCGGGTGCCGCTTCATGACTGTGCGTTTCGTTCGGCCCGTGTCCCATGCGGCCTATCTTTCCCGATATCTCGGCTTTGCTGCGCTGGCACTCTTCCTCATTGCAGCGCCGTTGCACCGTTTCGGTCCGTTGACGACACCCGATTTCGTTTCGCTGACGCTAATCTCCGCAGCCATTGCAACGGTTGCCCTTCTGCTGGCCATCATTGGCTTGCAGCGGCTGTGGTCGGTGGGCGCAAAAGGCGGGCTATGGTCGCTTTCCGCGCTGCTGCTCTGCGCCATACCGCTTGGAACGATTGCATTCGGCGCGTTTCTCTATTGGCAAAAACCGCAGCTCTATGACGTTTCCACCGATATCGTCGATGCACCCAATTGGCTGTCCATTCCCACCGCCAATCAGCAATGGCTGCCGCGCCCGGCTATCGTTTCCAAAGCAGACCGCGATATGCAGGCTGCGGCCTATCCAAGCCTTGCCGGTCACCGCTACGAAGGTGCGATCGACCGGGTTTATACGGCAGCCCGCAAGGTCGCCAAGGCACAGCGCATCCGCATCGCCCACACGCAAGGCCTGATAGGCTCGCTGCCGGACGTGCAGCCCGGCATGCCGCGTCAGGATCAAACCGAAGGCGCGACGGACACGCCGATCGAGGAGTTGCCCACCAATGTGCCCGTGCCACTGGCACGACCAGCGGACGCCCCCGCGCCGACCTTCTTCGATGGCAGCGGCGTAGTGATGCTACAGGGCGAGACGCGCACGCTGATCTGGGGCCTGCGTTTCGACGTCATCATCCGCCTGCGCGAAGACACGGAGACCACCTTGGTGGACGTCCGCGTCGCGTCTCGCTTCGGTCCGAATGATTTGGGCATGGGTGCCGAAATCGCGGAAGCCTATCTCGACGCACTGGATGCTGAAATGCAGGGTCTCAACGACAATTGAGCCACCAGCACGTTCCCGTTGAGGAAATTGATTGAGTGCACTATATTGCCTTCGATGCTGGATGGAGAAGCGTGATGGCAAGCATGACGATCCCAAACATGGACGAAGTGTTAACGCGACGACTGGTCGTTCGTGCCGCTTCTCATGGGCGCTCGATTGAGGAAGAGGCGCGTGACATCTTGTCGGCGGCCCTTTCTGTCAATGAGCCACACTCCATGAATCTCGCAGAAACTATACGTGCGCGTTTGCCAAAAAACGGCGTAGAGTTTGAGGCTCAACCTCGCGAAGCTATCCGTTCAGCACCTGATTTCGGTGATACGTGATTGTCCTCGACACGAATGTAATCTCAGAAATTTTGAGACCTCATCCTGCCCGCTCCGTTCTTGATTGGTTTGCAAGGCGGTCTTCCTCCTCGCTTTTTACAACAACTGTGACAGAGGCGGAAATCCTTTATGGATTGCGTTTACTTACAGAGGGTCGCCGTCGAAAAGAACTGGAGATCGCGATATTGCCGATATTTTCAGAGGATTTTAGAGGGAGAGTTTTGCCGTTCGATAGTGAGGCTGCGAATGTCTACGCAAACATCGCGGCCGATCGTCGTATGCTCGGCAGACCCATCAGCCAGTTCGATGCGCAGATTGCCGCCATTGCTATTTCACGCGGTGCCATGCTTGCAACGCGAAATATAGGCGATTTCGAAATGCTTCCGATTGAGATCATCAATCCTTGGGATGTAGACTGAGAGTCACATCTGGCTGGGAAAATAAAGCCCACCAAGGAATGGCGGGCCATCAGTCTGCACTTCGCCTTTCTCGATCAGGTCTTCGATATGGGCAAGAACGGAAAGGGCAGCGGCTCCGTGCAGACGCGGGTCGGTGCTGCGATAGATGACTTTCACCATATCAGCGATGGTTCTGTCTCCGGCCTTGATGCGGGCCAGCACAGCTTTTTCCCGCATGCGCCGGTGGGCGCGAAGCCCGCGCATGAAGGCGGTCGGATCGTTCACCGGTCCGCCGTGACCGGGTAGAAACAACCGGTCTTCACGGCGCAGAAGTTTTGCAAGCGAGGCCATGTAATCGCTCATCGAACCATCCGGTGGTGCGACGATTGTCGTCGCCCACGCCATCACATGGTCGGCTGAAAACACGATGCCGGTACCATCGAGCGCAAAGGCTGAATGGTTAGCAGTGTGGCCGGGCGTGTGCAGGGCGGTGAGCGTCCATCCGTCGCCGGAAACGCTTTTCCCATCACCCAGTGCGATATCAGGCACGAACTCCGTATCGGAGCTTTCCGCGAAGGGGTTGCGCTCACCTTCATGCAAAGGTCGTGCGGCGCGATGCGGGCCTTCGGCAACGGTCAGCGCACCGGTTTCCAGCTTCAGCCGTGCAGCCAGCGGTGAGTGGTCGCGATGCGTATGGCTGACGAAGATGTGCGTCACTTCCCGCCCGGCGAGCGCGGCCATCAATGCCTGAAAATGCGCTTCGTCGTCTGGTCCGGGATCTATAACGGCAACGGATGTGTCGCCGACAATATAGCTGTTGGTGCCGTGAAAGGTGAAAGCGGATGGATTGTTGACCGTCAGGCGCTGCACGCCATCCGCCACGGGTACGGCGATGCCATAGGCGGGGTCGAACTCACGGTTGAATTCCGGGTCTGCCATAGTCTCGGTCAATGCCCTTATTTGTATTCGATCTCGATGAAAGACATCGGCTCGTCGCCAGCATTGACGACATTGTGCGAAACACCGGCCTCACGACGGTAGGGCATGCCCCGCGTCGAATCCACCCGACGGCTGCCACTCTCGTCTTCGATTAGGAAATGACAATCCGTCATCGGCACCACGACATAGCCCAGCCCATGCGTGTGGTGGCCGGTATCGGCACCCGGCTCGAAATCCCAGCGAATGATCCGCACCACGGCATCATCCAGCAATGTCGTAGGTATGGCAGGGGGACGGGCACTATATTTGCTCATGGACACATTCACCGGAAAAGGCCTGAAAATTCGTCTGTTTTCTGACCTAACATGAAGCATTGGCCGGACACACAATAAATATTGCCGATCCAGCAACTTAATCATTGCCGCTGCCGTCTCGCTTTGCTAATCAGGCGCCGTTCAGGCATTGGCGTTTCGCCAATCTGCCCTGTTGGGGCGTCGCCAAGCGGTAAGGCACCGGTTTTTGGTACCGGCATTCCCAGGTTCGAATCCTGGCGCCCCAGCCATTGTCGAAACAGGTCCATCCTGCGGCAAACCGCAAGAGCCAAATCAACCTTTTGTTGATTTTTGTCGGCGAAGTGATTAGGTTGACTGCATGTTGAACCCAATCCACCGCGGGGAGTTTCGATTATGAATATAAAATCAGCCGCTCCTAAGCCGGTAGATAAGCCCAGCTACGAACCACGCCCGCAAAAGGGGCCGGTGGATTATGAAGCTTTAGGCCAGTTGGCAATCAAGCGTTTTCCTAAGACTTTGGCCGAACTTGCCAAGTGAGCCTTATTGGTTGCCCGCTGAGGCAATTATCAAGTTCAATAGGCAGCAAGTCGCGTTAACAGAAGAAAACTATGCGCTCCTGTTCCCCGAGAAGCTTGATGGTGCCATCATGCGACCTCAAAACAGCTTCTATTACGACGGAAATTCAGACGTCGTTTCTCTGTCCGTAAATCTTATGCTTTCAGTTGCAAGCGCTCATGCGTTTGAGCAGGGCAATAAACGAACCGGCTTCGTTTCAGGATACGCGTTTCTCTTGTCAAACGGCTATGATATTCGTGCTGATCTATTGGACAGCGCGTATTTGGGTCAGGCTTTCACTGATTTAATCAAGCGCGTCCGTACCGCTTCGGAATTCGAAGCCATTCTCAAAGCCAACGTTTTCGCTGTGTGAACCAGGCACTTAGTTTGATTGATTTATACATACAAAGGCCCGCCCGAAGACGTGCCTTTGTATTCGAATATTTTACAGGCAGTGATGCCTGCCAAAATCGATTGTTATAGCGCCATGTCCGGGCGCTTCACGGCGGGTTCGCTCGTTGTTGCGCCCGACGCTGCGTTGATCGCCGCCATATCAATCTGCGGCGGTGTCGGCAGTTGCAGGTGTTCGCTTGTGTAAGCCCATTCCTGCATGACCTTTTCCGGGTCGGCATTCAGCTTCGTGCCATAGCTTGGAACGATCTCGCGGATCTTGGCCTGCCATTCCGGGCTGGCGACCTTGTCCTTGAAGACCTTCTCGAGCACGTTGAGCATGATCGGCGCTGCCGTGGACGCGCCCGGGGATGCGCCGAGCAGAGCGGCGATGCTGCCGTCCTTGGCGCTGACGATTTCTGTGCCGAGCTTCAGTACGCCGCCCTTGTCCTTGTCGCGCTTGATGATCTGTACGCGCTGTCCTGCCTGCCACAGACGCCATTCGCTCTGCTTGGCACCGGGGAAATATTCCTGAAGCGCTGCAAAACGGTCGTCGTCGGACAGCATCAGCTGACCAGCCAGATATTCCACCAGCGGATATTCATCTATGCCGACGCTCATCATCGGCCATGCGTTGCTCAAAGTGGTCGATGTCAGCAGGTCGAAATAGGAGCCTTCCTTGAGGAACTTGGTAGAGAAGGTCGCGAAGGGTCCAAACAGCACCACACGCTTGCCGCCGATGACGCGTGTATCCAGATGCGGGACTGACATGGGTGGGGAGCCGACGGATGCCTTGCCGTAAGCCTTGGCCAGATGCAGCATGGTGACATCGGGGTTTTCGTTGACGAGGAAGGAGCCGCCGACGGGGAAGCCCGCATAATCGTCACCTTCGGGAATGCCGGACATCTGCAGCAGGTGGATAGCGCCGCCGCCAGCGCCCACGAAGACGAATTTCGCATCGACGGTGCGCTCGGAATCGTCCTTGAGGTTGCTGTAGGTCACGCGCCATGTGCCATCGGTATTACGCTCGATGGCCGTGACTTCGCTGGAAACCTGAAGGTTGAAGTTCTGCTGCGTCTTCAAATGCGCAACGAACTGGCGGGTGATTTCGCCGAACTCCATGTCGGTGCCGAGCGGAGACCATGTCGCGCCGATTTTCTGGCCAGGATCGCGGCCTTCCATCATCAGCGGAACCCATTTCTTGATCTGCTCCGGGTCGCTGGAATATTGCATGCCGGCAAAAAGCGGGCTCGCCTTCAGCGCCTCGTAGCGCTTTTCCAGATAGGAGATGTTCTCATCGCCCCAGACGAAACTCATATGCGGCGTGTGGTTGATGAAGGAGCGCGGGTTCTTCAGAACGCCGTTGCGCACCTGCCATGCCCAGAACTGGCGCGAAATCTGGAACGCTTCGTTGATTTCGACGGCCTTGGAAATGTCGATGCCGCCATTGGCGGTTTCCGGTGTGTAGTTTAACTCGGCAAGGGCGGAGTGTCCGGTACCGGCATTGTTCCAGCCGTTGGAGCTTTCCAGTGCCACGGCATCCAGACGCTCCAGCATCTCGATGGACCATGTCGGCTCCAGCTCATGCAGCCAAACGCCAAGCGTGGCACTCATGATGCCGCCACCAATCAGCAGCACATCTACCTGTTTATCGGCAGATTGCGCCAAAGCAGGCACGCCCGGCAAGGCCGCAGCGGCGAGACCGGCAAACGCCGTGCCCAGCACCTGGCGACGGTTCATGGTAAAGTTGTCGTGCGAAAATCCGTCGGTCAGGCCATTGCCCTTATCGTTTTTAATCACGTCTTTTCCTAAACTAATGATGGTTTTAAATTTGTGCGGCGCAATAACGCAAACCATCCTGTAAGACAACGCCGTCAAAATATGACTAACGAGGCAGCGTGAGAATTTGGGGTGGCCACAGCGCTCCGTCTGCCCGCCAAAATTCCGCCTCAGAAAAAACACCGACTGCGACATTTTGCCTTAGTTTTCCGCACCATAGGGCGGGGTGCGCGTTCCAGGCATAGGCTGGATCGAGATGCGCGCACGCGGCTTTAAATCGTTTAGATTGCGCGTTATGCGCCATTTGCATAACAGCCGTGCAAGCCGGGATTGAGCCATGCACTGGGTAAAAAGCTATGCCAAGCGAGCTCTGCTCAGCAAAAAGCCCGCCGGAAAATCCGACGGGCTTTTTGATAACTGAGGATATCAGGACTTATTCGCCGCCAAGAAATTCGGCGCAATAGCTCGGTCCGTTCACGCCAGGGCGGTCCGACACGGTGCGGATGGAACGGATCGTGTAGTCGCTGCCGACAACCAACTGCACGGTGCAGGATAGATAGACCTTGCGGGCAGACGACGTCTGGCGGCCGCGCTTGCCGTCCTTGGCCTCGTCAAACTTCGCAGGAATGGTGGTGGTCTTGTAACCGCCGCGCCAGTTGTAGGTCGTCGTGTTGCCGGAATCGACATCGCTCAATGGTGGGCCATATTTGGCAAAGAATACGCCAGCCGACTGACCAACCCAGCGGGTTTCCACGGCGCTTTTAGGAGCAAGCGAAGGGGTTGTGGTGGTGCAAGCGGAAAGGGCAATCGCCAGCCCTGCCAATGTTACACTGCGAAATCGCATGTCGAGATATCCTTGTTGTGCCGTTTCCGGTGTTTTCGCGGGAGATGATGTTCCCCTAGCAGATTTATAGGCAAACGGCAGTGGCGGCAGACGCCACAATGAATATTTTTTGCCACAATTGTTTTTTTGTAACGATTGGGGTGTCTTAAACCTGCATCGAGCGGCTGTGAACGGGGCCGCAGGTTCGAATCGTCTCACTCCGGCCATTTGGAACACCAGTCTTGCAGGGCTTCTGGATCTCTATTGCCCGTTCAAGTAACTCCGTTCTCCGAAAGCAGGCTTGTGCACATCTTCACAATGTGTTCCGCTTCCATGGGTTACAACTTGCGCGACTATTTTTGGGCTAGAAGCAAATTCCGTCGCTTTTAACGTGAAAGTCGGTGGCGGTGTCGCGGATGGAATATGGTGTATTAGTAAAATTGATATTATGCTTTTCGTCGTCTTGCTTATGAAAAACGTCCAGCTGTAACGTTTCAGTTTATTCTTCGGCTTCGCCTGACAGATAAGGTAAATGGATGCCGCACTCTCGTAGACGAAAAGCGACCGTAAAAGTCACATTGCAGGATGTTGCAAAGGAGATAGGCGTCAGCGCGATTACAGTCTCGCGCGCGTTGCGTGAGCCGGACAAGGTTTCGGAGGCCTTGCGGGCGCATATTCTCAGCGTCGTGGACAAAATGGGGTATGTTCCTGATTTCAACGCCAGAGCCTTGGCCAGTGGGACCAGCACATTCATTGGTGTTCTACTGCCGTCCCTGTCCCATCCCGCCATCAGCGCGATTCTGAACGGCATAGAAGCGCGGATAAGGGGCACCGATTACCGAATTCAATATGCAAATACCCATTATGACGCTGAGGAGGAGGTCAGGCAGTTGCGATCTTTCGCAGCGCATAGCCCGGCGGGTGTCATCGTTGCGGGTACGGATCGACTCGAAAATCTGGATGCTATCGTCAACGAGGCCGGTTGCCCGGTTGTCCAGACCATAGATATTTCGCTGAAAATCAACGGCGTTGCTCTCGGCATCAACCATAAACAGGCCGCCATGGTCGCCACCCGACATATGCTGTCCCAGGGGTATCGTCGAATTGCCATGCTTGGCTGCGGTAACGACATTAGAGTTCGCTTACGGCAGGCGGGCTATTGCGAGGTCATGCAGCAAGCGGGTTTGTTCGATGAGAGCCTGATCATCTGGCAGGATGCCCCACCCAGTATTCATCTGGGCTCTCGTCTGATCCGTCGCTTCCTCGAGGAAAGGCCCGATGTGGATGCCGTGATTTGCCACAGCGACGACTTGGCTCTCGGCGTCATTTTCGAGTGTCAGCGCTTGGGCATTCGTGTGCCGGAAGATTTCGGAATCTGCGGTTTCAATGATTTGGAATATGCTGCTACGACGGAGCCGCCGCTAACCACCATTCGCGTCCCGCGCTTCGATATAGGCTATACCGCCGCAGATATCGTCATCACGTTAGGGCAGGGCGGAAGCATAGGTGAGCGGACCTTGGATTTGGGTTTCGAATTGGTCGAGCGCCAAACCACCCGCCGCTCCAAGGCTGTCGCTTCCGCTTAGATATTGCCTGAAGCCCTGCTGTCGTCAGAGCCCGCAATGGCAGGCGAACGATATTTTCCTCAAGGAACCTTTGACCACGAGCATGCGTTAGGTCAACAAGGTGAAAAGGAGAAAAATATGCTAAAAGCTATGGTTCTGTGGGCAATGGGCGTGCCGCTGGTCGTCGTCGTTCTGATCTGGATGTTCTTCTTCTGATCATGAACTTGACGTGAGAATATAACCGAAAAAGCGCTGGTCTTAGACCGGCGCTTTTTGTTTGTTCTCTTACTTTTAGGCCGATCACGAGGTGTTTAGTTCAAGCCACCCGGAGTTGATGGTCTGCGAACATCGATGATCAATCCCGTCGAGTTGGCGGAGATTGCCGTTAAGGTGGTGCGAGCTACTTCCTCCGGGTCGAGAAGTGTAAGAGGGTCTTCAATCCCAAAATTAGCGGTCCGCATTGGCGTCTTCGTGCGTTCTGGATTGATGCAATGAACGCGGATGCCGTCATTGTGCCATTCCTCGGCAAGCGCCTGAGTCAGGTTCACAATCGCAGACTTTGTGGACGAGTAGATTGCGTAATACGCGCGACCGCGCGTGTAAGAACTCGATGTGAAATTGATGAGGGCTCCCCGTGATCTCATCAGATGGTCGCGAGCGGCATAGGCAACGTTGATGGCACCGTAATAGTTGATCGCAACCATCTCGTTGATTTGCTGATGGGTCATCTGCGAGAGCGGACGCTTGATCAATATACCAGCGGTATTGACGATAGCGTCGATCGGGCGATCGTCGGACGCGACTTTCGCAAGGAAACCATTGACGGAATTGAAATCTGCGACATCGACACTGTTGGACGAGCGGCTGGCGACAATCGCTTCGGCACCGTTGACGAGCGCCATCTCCCGAATGGACTTCCCGATGCCGCTGCTGCCGCCAAACAGAACAATTCTCTTTCCGGCCAGTGATCTGAGATCAGCCTCATTCGTCAAGGCGCTGGTGCGGGATTGCATGAGTTTTTCAGCGAGAAAAAGATCTGTCGGGGTGGTGACCTTGATGTTGGTATCTGCACCATGAACCGTGGCGACGGGAAGGTGAGGGAGCATTCCACGCACGACACCACAATCGCACGTAAAATCTTTCAGTCCGCCGGCGATTGCTTTTTCATATGCCTGCTTCAGGACGCCAAGCGTGAAGGCTTGAGGCGTCTGCCCTCGGCGCATCGTGCTTCTTGGTGGGATACTGGAGATGCAGCCGTTGTCGTGGACTGAAACGATTGTGTCCGAAGAGGGAATCACCACGTCGACAGCGGGAAATACGTCCAGTGCCGTAACGCACCGGTCCAGAATTTCCTCGGTAACAAAAGGTCGGACAGCGTCGTGCAGCACGACTTTCGTGCCATCGTCAAAATCGCCTAGAGATTTGATTGCAGAGTATGTCGAGTCCATCCGCTCCTGACCGCCGACGATGACTTTCGTGACCTTCGACCAGCCATTCAGATTGACCAGATGCCAACATTGGTCGACATAGTCCAAGCGTGTGACGACGATAATCTCGTCGATATGCGGGCTTTTTTCAAAGACGTCGATCGTATGCTCGATGATCATACGACCTGCCAACTTCAAGAACTGTTTGGGGGTGGCTGCGCCAAAGCGCGCGCCAACGCCGCCACCTAAGATAACACCAACAGTCTTCATTTATGGCTCCGCTTGATTATGTTTGACGTATCGCGTCGAGAGTTTTGACGCCTAGTTTAAACCGTCCCTGATGCCTTCGGCGATCGTGTCGAGAATGACGGCAGAGGCTTGCCCACGATGAGGGATGATGCTGTCGAACAGCGCTTTTCGCTCGTCTTCAAACTCCCACGCCTTGCCATTCTTGTATTCGAGAACGGCATGCTTAAGCTGATCGAACGTGGTAACGCGTCTGGAGGCGGCTTCTGCCAATTTTCCCAAGTCGTTGAATTCGACGTGGTTCTGTGAGTCAAAAAAGACCAAGGGCTTATTGAAAAGCGGGTATTCCGCGAGGAAGGATAGCCCATCTGAAATCATGAGGTCCGATGCGGCAAAGAGCGGGCCATACTGCTCCTCTGAAAACGCGCAGTTCGGCATATTATTCCAGGCGTTGCGGAACATCGTCCGCGCCTCGGGGTTGAGGACGCTGCCGAAAAGAGCCGGATGAGGTTTTAAGACAAAATCGATATCCGGACTTTGTCTGGCCCAGGACAGCATCTGTTCCCAGATACGGTCGAATACGCCAAAACCCAGGCCTCCTCCCTTGCCCAGGGAATAGTGTGGTGCCCATACGACCTTGAAGTTCTGACGATCTTGATGGGAGATCGGCCAGAATGGCGTTTTGACTTCACCAAGCAAGCTGTCAAATTTTGGAAAGCCGCTTGTTATGAATTTCTTCGGGTCCGAATGCTCGAATGAACGGAAATACTCTTGTATTTTGGGCGTTTCGCAAAAAATCCGCCAGGCCGCCCGGTGAAAGGGCTGATCGAAGCCAAGCGCCGAAACGTCCGTTACGACGGGATCACCCAACGAGGCTGCGAGACTGAGCGCATAGGGAACGTAGCAAAGGCGAGTGAAGGTCAGTTCCTGCGTCCGAAATGCAGGCTGCACACCCATATCCCACTGCTGCTGGCGGAATATGACGGCTGGCTTCAACGCTTTGAGAATATCCAGTGCCGCATAGGAATCGTCCATATTGAAGCGAAGATGGGGAATTCCCTTCTCCGAAAAAGCACTGCTGACCTTGTCCTCACCCTCGAAAACCCCGCGCCCGAGAATTCCAACATGGATGGAGATGATGATCGGATCAAACCTGTCATCCGCTACCATGGCGTCATAGACGTCAGAAAGTGCATCCCACATGGGTATGGACTGAATGAGGAAGACGGTGCGGATTGGAAAAATGCCGCGCGTCTGCTCGCGCAGAGCCATGTTCGCGGTTTGCTTTAGGGAGGCGATATCAATCGTCTTTTGTCTGCTGTCATGCACGATGGCGAGACCGATTTTCGACAGGTCACTGCGAAGACCACCGTCGGCCGTCGTCGTGACGGCGTTGGACAACTCGTCTACTTTGCTGTCCATATCCAGTTGGGCATTCTGCATGTGCTGCAGCAGCTTGACCACTTCAATTTGAATTTCGCCATTCATTTCGTTGTTTTGTATCAAGGCATCCAGCCTTGAGCCAACGTCTTCGATTTTTGAGGCGAGAGCATCAAGCCGGTCAGTCAATTGCACAGAGATTGAAGCGTCCATATAGCCCGTTCCGAGTTTTACTGTGAATTCCGTGAGCGGCATCGGCGCACAAACGGATTTGGACAGTGAATATACTAGTGACGGAAGTACCTGACTGAACTGTAGTGGGGCTTGCGTGGCAGCGTTCATCGATGAGATCGGAATGCGCACCGGCGGCGGCTATCTTAAAACGCAAAAGGCACCGGGGTTGACCGGTGCCTTTTACATTTACGAAACCAGCATTTTAATCCAGTTCGTCCAGCAATCTGGAGGCCGTTGCAGCATTGGTGCGACGGACTTCGATCTCGTCTCGTCGGCTGGAAAGCTGCTCGCCGGCCAGCAGCGCTTCGGCCAGATCGGCTGGAAGCGAGATGATGACGCGTTCGCCCTGGGAAATCTTGCCCGTGTCGGCGCGTTTGCCGATAATCATGCCACCGGCGACAGTGTTGTTGGTATCGGGGTCGATCAGGATGAAAGAGCCGGTGGAGCGGTTCTGTTCGTAGGGGTCGAAGATCGCCGTTTCGTCGAAGGCGAGGCGAACCTTGCCGATGGCGTTCATGGCGAGTGTGTCGGTATGGGCCGCCCACTGACCGTTCTTCAGGTCGAGCTGAGTGACCGGCTGAACTGTCACGCGCTGGCGGCGGCTGCCACTTTTCAGCCAGTAACGCTTGCCGGGCTCGATGCCACCGGGCTGAAGCGCCACGATCTGCGCATCAAAGGCATGGCCGGTCTGCGGCTGCGCCTCGATAGACACGATCATGTCGCCACGCGAGACATCCACCTGACGGTCGAGAACCAGTGTAATGGCATCGCCTGAGACGGCGGCATTGCGCACCAGATCGAAGGTAACGATCTGTTTGACGTTGGCCACCATGCCGGATGGCAATATGACGACGGAATCGCCCGGCTTCACAGCGCCACCGGCAACCGTACCCTGATAGCCGCGGAAGCTTTCGCCAGGGCGTGATACGCGCTGCACCGGCAGGCGGAAACCGCCGGTCTGCGTGGAACGAGCAGTTGCCAGTTCCAATGTTTCGGCCAGCGTCGGGCCTTCATACCACGGCATGGAAGGCTTGCCGGAGAGAACGACGTTCTCGCCCTTCAGCGCCGACATGGGGATGGAGGTGATCTGCTTGATGCCGAGCGACAGCGCGAATTCTCTGAAATCATGGGCGATCAGCTCGAAACCGGCCTTGTCGTAGTTCGTCAGGTCGATCTTGTTGACGGCCAGCACGAATTGCCGAATGCCCATCAGTGCGGCAATCGTTGCGTGGCGGCGGGTTTGTTCGAGAATTCCGGTGCGCGCGTCGACCAGCAGCACGGCGAGATCGGCAGTCGATGCGCCGGTGGCCATGTTGCGGGTATATTGTTCATGGCCGGGTGTGTCGGCAACGATGAAGGCGCGCTTGTCGGTGGCGAAATAACGATAGGCGACATCGATGGTGATGCCCTGTTCGCGCTCTGCCTGAAGACCGTCCAGCAGCAGCGCGAAGTCGGGCAGGCCGAGATCGTTCTGCTTGCCACTGTCGCGGTGCAGCGTGGCGGCCTGATCTTCCTTCACCGCCTTGGTGTCCCAAAGCAGCCGGCCGATCAGCGTGGATTTGCCATCATCGACACTGCCACAGGTAATCAGACGCAAGGGTCGCGTATCTCTCAAGGCTTTTGCAGGCTCCACAAACGGCAGGATGGTGGCGGATTGAGCTGTGGTGTTCTGGGTCATCAGAAATAGCCCTCGCGCTTTTTCTTTTCCATGGAGCCGGACTGATCACGGTCGATAGCGCGGCCTTGGCGTTCGGAAACGGTGGCGATCTCAAGTTCGGAAATGACCTCATCCAGTGTCGTTGCCTCCGAATTGATCGCACCCGTCAGCGGGAAGCAGCCCAGCGTGCGGAAACGGATCATGCCGTGCTGAATTTCTTCACCGGGCAGCAGCTCCAGCCGCTCATCTTCAGCCAGGATCATCATTCCGTCGCGCTCCACATAAGGGCGCTCAGCTGCGTAATAGAGCGGCACGAGCGGAATATTTTCAGCCTGAATGTAACGCCAGATATCGACCTCGGTCCAGTTGGATAGCGGGAAGGCGCGCACGCTTTCACCTTGACGAACCATGCCGTTATAGATGTTCCACAGTTCCGGGCGCTGGTTGCGCGGATCCCATTTATGGTCAGGCGTGCGGAAGGAATAGATACGCTCCTTGGCGCGGCTGGCTTCCTCATCGCGGCGCGCACCACCGAAGGCAGCGTCGAACTTGCCCGCATCCAGTGCCTGGCGCAGCGCTTCCGTCTTCATGATGTCCGTATAGAGCGCCGAACCATGGGTGAATGGCGTCACGTTTTCGCTCGCGCCACGCGGGTTGGTGTAGGATATGAGGTCGAGATCGTATTCCCTGACGATGTTGTCGCGGAACTCGATCATCTCCTTGAACTTCCAGCCCGTATTGACGTGAAGCAGCGGGAAGGGGATGCGACCCGGAAAGAACGCCTTGCGCGCCAGATGAAGCAGCACGGACGAATCCTTGCCGATGGAATACAGCATGACTGGATTGTCGAATTCCGCCGCAACTTCGCGGAAAATGTGAATGGCTTCGTTTTCGAGGGCCTTCAGGTGGGGATCGAGCGGCTGCTTTGGTGTGCTGACATTGCTGCCTTCCGTCTCCGGAACTGCATTGGACATTGTAAACTCCGGCAATCTGATAAAAGTCTAGGATTGTTGTGAGGCGGCTGAGATGGATGAGGCTTGAGGGGCCTCGGCCACGTGCAGACCGCATTCGCGCTTCTCGTCATTTTCCCACCACCATCGACCGGCGCGTTCTGTTTCGCCGGGCTTGATGGCGCGGGTACACGGCTCGCAACCGATGGATGGATATCCACGGGCGTGGAGAGGATTGACGGGAATGTTTTCCGCTATGACATGCGCGTTGATCACATCGATATCCCAGTCCGCAAGCGGATTGATCTTGATCAGATTGCGCTCGGCATCATATTCGGCAAAGGGCGTTGCCGCCCTGTTGCCCGACTGGCGCCGGCGCAGGCCGGTAACCCAGAAGCTTGCGCCCTCAAGCGCTTTCACCAAAGGCACCAGCTTGCGCACATGGCAGCAAGCGTGGCGGGCTTCTACACTATCGTAAAAACCGTTGAGGCCGAATTTCGCGGCATAGGCGTCGATATCATCCTGCGCTGGGTAAAAACGCTTGATGGCTATATCGTAGCGCTCTTCGGTTTCGCTGATGAGGTTGACGGTCTCTGTAAACAGCCGTCCTGTCTCCAAGGTGGCAACCTCGACTGGCAGACGATGTGTGCCGATTGCCGCAGTAATGACCTGATCCTCGATACCAAGGCTCGTCGTAAAGACCGCTCGTCCACCCAGGCCAGCAATGAAAGCCAAACGACCTGCCAGATCAAGATCAGCAAGCGTGTTGTCTAACGATGTGACATCGTGGGCGGAAAGGATATGCGAGGCGGTATTGAGGGTCATTCCAAGGGTTCCGAACTCTACTGCTCGGAATATCTCTGAATTCGGCGTCTTTTGACAGGAATGGCTATGCTTGTGTGGATCGTCAGAGAGCAAATATCTCTCGTGTGCGCACAATATGCGCAAAAGACACCCACAGATGCAGTATTGGCGCATCTTAGCCGCTGCATAAAATCGTTTTGCCGCCAAAAAGCAAGATCAATTTGCGATATATTCGCTAATTTTTGTAGATTTCTACTGCCGTGGGCGCTGGTGAACGGTCCGGATGGTGCCAGTCGCCCAGAAAAACATTCCCGCCAGCTAAATTTTTTCCGTATTCGCGGCGGAATTATGGTAAAAATGCGAACTGATTTTGCGTTCGCCGCCCGTTTTCCGTGCGTCCTGTTGCGTGTTTTGTTAGACTGGCGGCGTGTTTGTTGCCGTTCAAGCAACCCCAATGGAAACACTTTTGCGATTGGATCGCACCTGATTGACCAGCCGGGCTTTACAAGTAGTGTGAGGCGCAGAGCATCTAGGAGGGTTACGATGTCCAAATTACTATCCAGCCTCAGCGCTGTCGCGCTCGGCCTGTCTGTCACTCTGGGTGCTGTCGGAACGGCCTCGGCAGACACCAAACTGTTGAACGTCTCTTACGATCCGACCCGCGAACTCTATAAGGACTTCAACGAAGCCTTCGCGAAAAAATGGAAAGCCGACACCGGTGAAGATGTCACCATCCAGCAGTCGCATGGCGGCTCCGGCAAGCAGGCCCGCTCGGTGATCGATGGTCTTGAAGCCGATGTGGTAACACTGGCACTTCAGAGCGATATCGACGCCATCGTCAAGAACAGCGGCAAGATCAACGCCGACTGGCGCACCCGTCTTCCGCACAATTCATCGCCTTACACCTCCACCATCGTGTTTCTTGTGCGCAAGGGCAACCCGAAGGGCATCCACAATTGGGGTGATCTCGTGAAGGGCGATATCCAGATCGTTACGCCAAACCCGAAAACATCGGGTGGTGCGCGCTGGAACTATCTGGCCGCTTGGGCTTGGGCCAACGAGGAATACAAGGGCGATCAGGCCAAGATCAAGGCTTACGTGGGCGAACTCTACAAGCGCGCTCCGGTGCTTGATACGGGTGCCCGTGGATCGACCGTGACATTCGCACAGCGCCAGATCGGTGATGTGTTGCTGGCCTGGGAAAACGAGGCCTATCTGGCCGGTGAGGAATTCGGCAAGGACGAGTTCGAAATCGTCGTTCCGCCAATCTCTATCCTCGCTGAACCGCCGGTCGCTGTCGTTGACAAGAACGTCGATGAGAAGGGCACCCGCAAGGCAGCCGAAGCCTACCTGCAATATCTCTACTCCGACGAAGGTCAGAACATTGCAGCCAAGCACTTCTACCGTCCGTCCAATCCTTCGGTCGTCTCCAAGGATCTGCTGAAGCAGCTGCCGGATATCAAGCTCGTCACCATCGATGATCCGCAGTTCGGCGGATGGGCGAAGGCGCAGCCGGAACATTTCGGGGATGGCGGCATTTTCGACCAGATTTACAAGCCCGCCAAGTAAGCGGATGATGTAAAACGCCAAACAGGCCGCGCCATCGCGACCTGTTCGGATCGGAGACACGATCGACCGGCCTTGGGGCCGGTCGATGGCGCATAAGAGGGCGGCTGACGATGGCCCCCGTTTTACCCGGAGCCTTGATGAGCAATACCCCATCGCCAACGAAGTGGAAGTGGCGTCAATCCAGTGTCCTGCCGGGCTTCGGTCTGACGCTCGGTTACACCATCACCTACCTATTTCTGATTATTTTGATCCCGCTCGCCGGCTTGGTCTGGTCCACCGCTAGGCTCGGTCCCGGAGAATTCTTCGCGATTGCGACCGATAGCAGAACGCTCAACGCGTTGCGCATCTCGTTCACCACCGCGTTTCTGGCAGCGCTCGTCAACGCCGTCTTTGGCGTCCTCATCGCTTGGGTGCTGGTGCGCTATCGCTTCCCCGGCCGTCGCTTCGTGGATGCCATCGTGGACCTGCCGTTCGCGCTGCCCACAGCCGTTGCCGGTATTGCGCTGACCGCGCTCTATTCCAACCGTGGCTGGGTCGGGCAGATGTTCGAGCCTTTCGGCATCAAGATCGCTTTTACGCCGACCGGCATCGTCATCGCTCTCATCTTCATCGGCCTGCCTTTCGTCGTGCGCACTGTGCAGCCGGTCATGGAAGAAATCGACCGTCAGGTGGAAGAGGTGGCCGCAACGCTGGGTGCCAACCGTTTCCAGACCATCACCCGCATTCTGCTGCCCGGTCTAACGCCCGCCATCCTCACCGGCTTTGCACTGGCCTTTGCGCGCGGCGTGGGGGAATACGGCTCGGTCATCTTCATTGCCGGGAATATTCCCTATGTCTCTGAAATCGCACCGCTTCTCATCGTCATCCGGCTGGAAGAGTTCAACTACCCCGCCGCCACCGGCATCGCCACCATCATGCTGATCATTTCCTTCTCCATGCTGTTCGTCATCAATCTCATTCAGGCGTGGAGCCGCAAGAGGTACGGTTATGCCTGATAACGCGCGCACCATCTCATCCAGACCCTTTCGTGATCCGGCCAGCGAAGGCTTGCCCGCAAAGCTGGTGCTGATCGGCCTTGCATTCCTGTTTCTGGCGCTGTTTCTCGTCCTGCCGCTGGTCGCCGTCTTCGTGGAGGCCTTCCGCAAGGGTGGCGAATATTTCTGGGAATCGATCATCGAATCGGATGCGCTATCGGCTATCCGCCTCACGCTTCTCGTCGCTGCCATTTCGGTGCCGCTCAACGTCGTCTTCGGCGTTGCCGCCGCCTGGGCGATCGCGAAATTGGAGTTCAAGGGCAAGGCGTTTTTGATCACCCTGATCGATCTGCCATTCTCCATCTCGCCGGTCATCTCAGGCCTCGTCTACGTCATCCTGTTTTCGTCCCACAGCGTGCTGGGGCCATTCCTCAAAAGCTATGGCATCGAAATCCTCTTCGCCGTACCGGGCATCGTGCTCGCCACCATCTTCGTGACGTTTCCCTTCGTCGCGCGCGAGCTGATTCCGCTGATGCAGGATCAGGGAACCGGTGACGAGGAGGCGGCGATTTCGCTCGGTGCTTCCGGCTGGCAGACCTTCTGGTTCGTCACCCTGCCAAACATAAAATGGGGCCTGCTCTACGGCGTGCTGCTGTGCAACGCCCGCGCCATGGGTGAGTTCGGTGCCGTCTCGGTGGTGTCAGGCCATATCAGAGGCGAAACCAACACCATGCCGCTGCATGTCGAGATCCTCTACAATGAGTATAATATCGGTGCGGCCTTTGCCGTCGCAACATTGCTGGCTGGCCTGGCGCTGGTCACGCTTGTTCTCAAAACCATTCTTGAAATACGCTTTGGCGCGGGCAACGCCGCCGGCAAGCATTGAAGGGCATGTCCATGGACGTCAAAGTTTCCAACATTACCAAGCAGTTCGACCGCTTTCCGGCATTGGACAATGTCTCTCTCGATATCCGTTCCGGGGAATTGATCGCATTGCTCGGCCCTTCCGGCTCCGGCAAGACCACGCTTTTGCGTCTGATTGCCGGACTGGAGCAGCCCACCGATGGCCAGATATTCTTTGGTGATGAAGATGCCTCCCACCGCTCTGTGCAGGAGCGCAATGTCGGCTTCGTCTTCCAGCACTATGCCCTGTTTCGCCACATGACGGTCGCCGATAATATCGGTTTTGGCCTGAAGGTGCGCCCATCCTCTAAACGTCCGGCGAAATCCGAAATACGCAAGCGGGTCTCCGACCTCTTGGATATGGTGCACCTTTCCGGCCTCGAAAACCGCTATCCTAACCAGCTCTCCGGCGGCCAGCGTCAGCGTGTGGCGCTGGCCCGTGCGGTTGCCATCGAACCCAAAGTTCTGCTGTTGGACGAACCTTTCGGCGCGCTGGATGCCAAGGTCCGTAAGGAACTGCGCCGCTGGCTGCGCGAGTTCCACGACCGCACCGGCCACACGACAGTGTTCGTGACGCATGATCAGGAAGAAGCGTTGGAGCTGGCCGACCGTGTGGTCGTTATGAGCCAGGGCAAAATCGAGCAGGTCGGCACTGCCGACGATGTCTACGACACCCCCAACTCGCCCTTTGTCTTCTCCTTCATCGGAGAATCGTCCAACCTGCCGGTCACCATCCGCGATGGGCACATGCTGTTTCAGGGAGAAAACATCGGCGTACGTGATGCCTGCGAAGGCGACGGCGATCTGTTCTTCCGCCCGGAAGATGTGATCCTGACCGATGACCGCGATGCGCTCTACGGCAAGGTTACCATCTGCCGCCGTCTGGCGGGAACGCGTATCGCCGAAATCGACATCGCCAACAACGGCCACGAACCGCACCACTTGGAAATCGAAGTCCCGCTCGACGCAACAGTCGCCGTCGGCAACGAAGTCCGCTTTCGCCCAACGCGCTGGAAAGTCTTCCGCAAGTAAAGCCCAGAATAGGAAAAGGGCCGCTTGTGGCGGCCCTTCCATGAGTTTGGTCTCGTTTCAGACCTGGAAACGTTTAACAACGTCCCGCTGGAAGGCGGATCAAGCCGAGGGCTGCCTCGTCAAAATCAAATCCTTTCCATTGCCTGCTACGAAGACCGAAATCTCATTAGACATTGGATCACCTTCCTTTCACTACGTTGAACATGAGAAGAAGGTAATACGATTCGGCGAGATTGCAAGGGGTGAGAAAATTCACGCCGCCTTTTCTGCTTTCATGTCGAATGACTGGACGAACGAGGTTTATGTTTCGCTCCCTAGCGCTTAGCCAAAGCAACTCTACCCTTGATCATCGTTTCGCGAAGCTTGGTTTTGATTGCTTGGAAAAACTCTGGAGGAATCATGCCGTAATCATAACGGCTCGGATTGGAGGGAAGCGGCCTGAGATGGTTTCCTGGCCACTCAAATCTGTTGACTTCGCTCAAACGAATCCAGTTGGTTTGCTCATCCAGGCCAAGCTGGTCGCAAAGTTCGACAGGAACTTCGATTGATAGGTCCTCCTCGCCAATTTCGGGAGGAGAATGTGTGATGGGCACGACAATCGTGTCGTTGTTCGTGGAATGATAAAGGATAATAGCGCAGGGCCTGTCCTTGCTTCCGGTAGACAGGCCTTGGCTTTTTTCCTTATCCCACAAATAGTTGTAACGGACGACAAGGCCCGGGACGGGAATTGGGTAACTCACTCTGATACTTTGCCATACTCGGCGTTCATGATCAGTGTCATGGTTTCATCATCTAATTCGCTTACCCGGATGACCTGGCGTTCGCGCCTTTTCAAATCTTGATAGTGAAGGAGCTCGGAAGCAGACAAAAACGCTCCGATCGTACGGTTGTGGGCCGTAACTTCAATGACCCCTTCAGATTGCACCTGTTCCCTGAATGTCGTAAACTTACGAGCGAAGTCAGTTGCTGAAACGCGCAAAGTTTGAGCCATGGCCGGTAATCTCCTTCTTGTGTAAAATACGAATTTTACACATTTTGTCAAGCGGATGAGACGGCGAGTATGTTCGCAGACGTTACAGTCTCATCACGATCTTGCCGATATGGCTGCTCGACTCCATCAACCTATGACCATCTGCAACGTGGTCAAAGTCTATGATATCATGAATAACCGGCGCAATTTCACCAGCTTCCAGCAGCGGCCAGACCTGCGTTACCAACTCATCGCGGATGGCGCGTTTTTCGTCTGCGGTGCGCGGGCGCATGGTGGAACCGGTGACCGTCAGGCGTCTGACCATGATGGGGCGCAGATCGACTTTTTCGGCCATATTGCCGCCCAGGAATGCGATGATCGACAGACATCCGTCCTTGGCAAGCGAGGCGAGGTTCTTCTGGAAATAGGATGCGCCGATCATGTCGAGAATGACATCGACGCCCTTACCGTCGGTCTCGGACTTGATGACTTCGGCGAAGTCCTCTTCGCGGTAGTTGATCGCTCTTTTAGCACCGAGCTTTTCACAGGCCTCGCATTTTTCCTTCGAGCCCGCAGTGGTGTAGACATCAGCGCCGAAAGCCTTGGCAAGCTGGATGGCCGTTGTGCCGATACCGCTGCTGCCGCCGTGGATCAGCACGGTTTCACCTTCCGTCAGCCCTGCCATCTGGAACAGATTGGCCCAGACGGTGAAGAAGGTTTCCGGCAGTGCGGCGGCCTTCACCGCGTCATATCCTTTCGGAAAGGGCAGGGCCTGGCCCGCAGGCACCACGCAATATTGCGCATAACCACCACCATTTGCCAGTGCACAGACCTGATCACCCAGTGCGAACTCGTTGACCCCTCCGCCCAGTGCCACGACTTCTCCGGCAATCTCCAGCCCTAGAACCGGGCTAGCATCCTTGGGCGCTGGATATGTGCCCTGCCGTTGCGCGACGTCTGGTCGGTTGATGCCCGCCGCCTGCACCTTGACGAGAATCTCTCCAGCTTTGGGGGCTGGCAAAGGCCCTGTCGCGAAGGTCATGACGTCGGGTGCGCCGAAGGTTGGCAGGTCAACAAATTTCATCGTTTCGGGCAAAGTCATCAAGGGCCTCCGTCGGGTTTCATTGCCCTGAACTTAGGTCACATCTGCGGCACTTAAAAGAAGGCGCATTGTCGCTGAGCTCAAATAGTCTCGCCGTAGGTGCGCATGACAAGGCCAAAGTCGTTTTCCTTGGCAGCCTTCTTGATCGTGGCGATCTCGCCGCCGATCCGCTCCGGGTCGCCAATGATCAAGCCCTTGGACAGTTGAAGCACGCCGATGGAGCAGCGCAGCAGGGCAAAGTCCCGCTCGTTGCCAAACCGGTCGTGGCCCTTGATCTGTCCCGCTGCGCGGTCCTCGTCCGAATAAAGCTGCACCACGTCGTCGTGAAAATCGCTCAGCAGGCGCTCGAGAATTTCCGTGACTTCGTCCTGCGTCCAGTCGCGAACGCCGATGAAGAAATCGTCGCCGCCGATATGGCCAAGGAAACAGTCGCCGGAAAAGAAATAGCGTTTCATCAGGGCCGAAAACAGCGTGATGGCATGGTCGCCAACATGGAAGCCGTATTTATCGTTGAAGGGTTTGAAATTGTCGAAATCGCAATAGCAGAAGAAGCGGTTATCGTCGCTGTCGCCACAGCTGTCTTCGATGAAGCCGCTGATGGCGCGGTTACCGGGCAGGGCCGTCAGCGGGTTCTGTTCCTGCGCCAGCTTCAGCTGCTTTTCATTGATGACCTTGATCAACGATGCGGCGGACACCACGCCGATATAGCGCATGTTTTCGGTCAGAATAACGCACGCGCTGCCACCTGTATTGGCAAAGACGTTCATCAACTGATCAGCATCCGCATCCAGCCCGACGATGGGCGCGCCATCGACGAAATGCGAAATTGTCCGCTCGTAAACCTTGTTTTTGAGAAGATCGCGACCGAACGGCTGGTAGATGTATTCTTTCAGGTGGTGTTCGTTGATAACGCCGCGCGGCTCTCCATTGGCGTTGAGAACCGGAAAGAAGGCCTGTGCCGGGTTGCGGCGGAAGAGCTCGAAAACGCTGTCGATGGTATCGTTTTCAAAAACAGTCGGCAGACGCTCGATCTGCCGGCGGATGAGGATTTCGTCCAGCGTCTGGCTGCTGCGGCGCGTTTCGCCCAAGTGCTGGAGATGTGGAAAACCGCTCTGCAACTCGCTGACAAAGGTCGTGGGGCGGGAGATGAACCAGCCCTGTACCAGATCAACGCCATGTTCGCGGCAGGCCAGAAATTCCGCTTCGGTTTCGATGCCCTCGGCAATCACCCGCACACCCAACACATGCGCGATGTTGACGATGTTCTTCACGAGATGACGCTTGCGCGGATTACGGTCCACACCGGAAATAAAGTATCGGTCGATCTTCAGATAATCGACCGGAAAATCGCACAGAAGCTTCATCTCGCCGTGGCCGACGCCGAAGTCGTCGATTGCCAGTTTGAAACCTTCCTTGCGCATGCGCCCGATCAGCGCACTGAATTCCGGCACGCTGGTATTGTCGAAACGTTCTGAAAGTTCAAAGCAGATGGAGGACGGCGGAATGGATGCCTTGGCGAGATGCTCCAGAAGCTTGTCCAGAATGGCATCGCCATGCGGTATCAAGCGAACATCGAGATTGAGAAACAGAGTTGCTGAGGAGAATTCCGGCAAGGTGGAGAACTTCGCCAGCGCCCGTCCGGCCAGCATCTGTTCCACGGTCAGAAGCTGCCCATCTTCGGCAATCTGGTCCAGAAGATCCAGCGGGCTGGAAAAGCCGATGCGATCGAAACCGCGCATGAGCGACTCATAGCCGAATACGGTGCCGGTAGACGCTTCGACAATGGGCTGAAACGCTGTTTCAAGAACAAGTTTTGCCATAGAAGCCATTTGCCCGCTAGCAAAACGCCTGATGACGTCCGGGTCGATCGCCGTCGACATTATGATCTTCTCCACCGACGCGCCCTGTTTTATGGTTTTGGCGGGCGCTCTTGCGCAGGAGAATGTCCGAAAGTTCTCAACAAAAACTTTCTCGTTGATGACGCTTCTTTGAATTTTTTATGACAGCACTGCAACCCGCTAAAATAGCTTTAGCGAAACAGCATCAGTGTTTTAGCCATGCCGCCTTTTCAGGGCGTGGGCTGCATAAAGCTCTGCAACGTTCAGGTGTTCGCCCGCTGGGGCGAAAGAGTTACCTCGCTTTGAAGCCTCGTTTCGACCAGCAGTCTCAACCCAAAGCCGAAGAGCTGCACGAACGACTTCGCTTCCGGATGCGTAGTCTCCGCAGTCGACTGCCTCGCGCATCTTCGCAGCTTGTTCCGGGGAAATAGATACAGTTACCATAGGCATCATGCTTCTCCCTGTTTGATCGTTCCGCGCTGCACAGATGTGAGAGCGAACCGTCATGGCCGTTTTAAATGTTCGTCACTGGCCAATCGTGAGCGAACTTGCGTGATTATTATATTAGCACAAATGTGAAGTGCGCCCGAAGAAACGCCGACCTCCCTTTTATGTTCCAAGTGAATGTTCGTTTTACAAAACGGGAAAGTGCAGCAAAAACCGCCGCGCAGCCAAGCGCAGCGCGCCAGCAACTTCCGTTCATCAAGCGAATGCCATGGGTCATGCGTACGACCTCTCATCTGCCAGTGAGCATAACCTACCACATTTGCGGTAACGGACAAGGTTTCCAACCACGTTGGAGACGGCGCAAAGAACACGTTCGCGTGTCGCATTTATTATTGATTGATCAGTCAATCAATAATAAATTGCCTTCCAAAGGAGAGTGCCAATGCCCAAACTCGGAATGGAGCCGGTGCGCAAGAAAGCGCTGATGGACGCTGCACTTCGCACCATCGGTCAGCAGGGCTCCCTGAATGTGACCATGTCGGATATCGCCCGTGAGGCAGGAGTATCGGCGGCGCTTGCGCATCATTATTTCGGCAGCAAGCAGCAGCTTCTGCTGGAAACCATCCGCAGTCTGCTGCGCGCCCTTCGTGTCGACGCGATTGCGGCGCTGAGCCGGGCATCAGGCCCTCGGGCACGGCTAAGCGCCATCGTGCGGGTCTCGTTCCAAAGTGACCAGTTCACCAATGAAACGGTTGCCGCATGGCTTGCATTTTATGTGGAATCCCAAAGATCCGAAGACATGCGCCGCCTGCTGGTCATTTATAACAGACGCTTGCGTTCCAATATCGTGGATAGCCTCAATCGTCTGTGCCCGCCGGATGATGCAGCCCGCATTGCGGAAGGGGCGGCGGCCCTGATCGACGGGCTCTATATCAGGCACAGTCTTCAGGCCGCACCACTCGGCATCTCCGCAGCGCCAGCGCTGGTGGAGAATTATTTCGACACACAGCTCAAACCTTTTGCGGACGCCAAGCCGTCCATTCGCCTTTTGTAAGGACCACATAATGACATTGAAAGCCCAGCCGAAAGCCTCGCATTTCATCGATGGAGATTACGTCGAAGATGCTGAAGGTACTGTATTCGAAAGCATTTACCCGGCCACTGGGGAAGTCGTTGCGAGGCTGCATGCTGCCACGCCCGCTATCGTGGAACGCGCCATTGCTTCCGCGAAAAAGGCACAGAAGGAATGGGCGGCCATGAGCCCCACGGCGCGCGGCCGCATCCTTCGCCGTGCCGCCGATATCATCCGCGAGCGCAACCGCGCTTTGTCGGAGCTTGAAACGCTGGATACGGGCAAGCCCATTCAGGAAACCATCGTCGCGGATTCGACCTCCGGCGCGGATGCCTTCGAATTCTTCGGCGGCATCGCGCCCTCTGCATTGAACGGCGATTACATCCCGCTCGGCGGTGATTTTGCCTACACGAAGCGCGTGCCGCTGGGCGTCTGCGTCGGCATCGGTGCCTGGAACTACCCGCAACAGATCGCCTGTTGGAAGGCCGCACCTGCGCTGGTTGCTGGTAATGCCATGGTTTTCAAGCCATCGGAAAATACTCCGCTCGGTGCGTTGAAGATTGCGGAAATTCTGGTGGAAGCTGGTTTGCCGAAGGGCCTGTTCAATGTCATCCAGGGCGATAGGGACACCGGCCCGCTGCTGGTCAACCATCCGGATGTCGCGAAGGTTTCGCTCACAGGCTCCGTGCCAACGGGCCGTAAGGTGGCCGCGGCTGCTGCCGGGCATTTGAAGCACGTAACCATGGAACTGGGCGGCAAGTCGCCGTTGATCGTGTTCGATGATGCCGATATCGAAAGCGCCGTCGGCGGTGCCATGCTGGGCAACTTCTACTCGTCCGGCCAGGTCTGCTCCAACGGCACGCGCGTATTCGTACAGCGTGGTGCAAAGCAGCGTTTCCTCGACAACCTCAAAGCCCGCACCGATGCGATGATCATTGGCGAGCCTATGGATGAGGCGACCCAGATTGGCCCGCTTGTTTCCAAGGCGCAGCAGGAAAAGGTGCTGGACTATATCGAAAAGGGCAAGGCCGAGGGCGCCACGCTCATCACCGGCGGCGGCATTCCCAACAACGTGCCGGGTGAGGGCGCTTACGTGCAGCCGACGGTGTTTGCCGATGTGACCGACACCATGACAATCGCCCGCGAGGAAATCTTCGGACCGGTCATGTGCGTACTGGATTTCGATGAAGAAGATGACGTCATCGCCCGCGCCAACGCCACCGAATTCGGCCTGGCAGGCGGCGTCTTCACAGCGGACATTAACCGCGCGCACCGCGTGGTGGACCAGCTGGAGGCGGGGACGTTGTGGATCAACACGTACAATCTTTGCCCGGTTGAGATGCCGTTTGGTGGGTCGAAACAATCAGGGTTTGGGCGTGAGAATTCAGCGGCGGCGCTTAGTCATTATAGCGAGTTGAAGACGGTGTATGTTGCAACGGGGAGGGTGGATGCGCCGTATTGATCGAGATCAGAGGCTCATCCTCGTCCTTCGAGGCCCGTTTCACGGGCACCTCAGGATGAGGATGAGAGCACGCGTTTCGGCATTCAGCACTCCACAGCAACGCACGTTTTCAACGACAAAACGCAACGTCTCTCCACCTCATCCTTCGAGGCTCATTTTATGGGTACCTCAAGATAGGGATGAGAGCAGGCGTTTCGCCCTCAGGCACCCGAGCACTCACGTTCTTCAACGAAATAAATGCACAACCTCTCTCCACCTCATCCTGAGGTGCCCGTGAAACGGGCCTCGAAGGACGAGGTGGCTACAGCAAAGAGCAACCACAATGCAAAACGCAGATTTCGTCATCGTCGGTTCGGGTTCCGCAGGCTCTGCCATGGCTTACCGCCTGTCGGAAGACGGCAAATATTCCGTCATCGTCATCGAAGCCGGCGGTTCCGATTTTGGCCCCTTCATCCAGATGCCAGCCGCCCTTGCATGGCCGATGAGCATGAAGCGTTACAATTGGGGTTACCACTCAGAGCCAGAGCCGAACCTCAACAATCGGCGCATCACCGCGCCGCGCGGCAAGGTCATTGGCGGCTCATCCTCCATCAATGGTCTCGTCTATGTTCGCGGCCATGCGGAGGACTTCAACCGGTGGGAGGAGCTTGGCGCTCACGGCTGGTCCTATGCGGATGTGCTGCCCTATTACAAGCGGATGGAAACCAGCCATGGCGGCGAGGAAGGTTGGCGCGGGACGGATGGACCATTGCATGTTCAGCGTGGGCCGATGAACAATCCGCTCAACCACGCCTTCGTCAAGGCCGGTGCGCAGGCGGGATTTGAACTGACGGACGACTATAATGGCTCCAAGCAGGAGGGTTTCGGCCTGATGGAGCAGACCATTCACAATGGTCGCCGCTGGTCTGCGGCCAATGCTTATCTGCGGCCCGCGCTGAAACGTAGCAATGTTAGGCTCGTGCATGGCTTTGCGCGCAAGATCGTCATCGAAAACGGCCGCGCCACGGGTGTCGAGATCGAGCGTCGGGGCGGGGTGGAAACCATACGCGCCGACCGAGAGGTGATCGTCTCGGCCTCGTCCTTCAATTCGCCCAAGCTGCTGATGCTCTCCGGAATCGGCCCCGCCCAGCACTTGCAGGACATGGGCATCGAGGTGATAGCGGATCGCCCCGGTGTCGGTGCCAACCTTCAGGACCATATGGAATTCTATTTCCAGCAGGTCTCCACCAAGCCGGTCTCGCTCTACTCATGGTTACCATGGTTCTGGCAGGGCGTTGCAGGCGCGCAGTGGCTGGTGACGAAGGGCGGCCTCGGTGCATCCAACCAGTTCGAGGCCTGCGCCTTTCTGCGCTCCGAGCCGGGCCTCAAACAGCCTGATATCCAGTTCCACTTCCTGCCCGTTGCCATCTCCTATGATGGCAAGGCGGCGGCGAAAAGCCACGGCTTTCAGGTCCATGTCGGCTTCAACCTGTCGAAATCACGCGGCAGTGTCACGTTGCGATCGTCTGATCCAAAGGACGATCCGGTCATCCGTTTCAACTATATGAGCCACGCCGAAGACTGGGAAAAATTCCGCCACTGTGTGCGCCTGACGCGGGATATCTTCAGCCAGGCGGCATTCGATGATTATCGTGGGCCGGAAATCCAGCCGGGGGAGGCGGTGCAGTCCGACGAAGACATCGATGCGTTCCTGCGTGAGCATCTGGAAAGCGCCTACCACCCCTGCGGCACCTGCAAAATGGGCGACCGAAGCGACCCAATGGCGGTCGTAGATCCCCAATGCCGGGTCATCGGCGTGGACGGCCTGAGGGTGGCAGACAGCTCGATCTTCCCGCACGTCACTTATGGCAACCTCAACGGCCCTTCGATCATGACAGGCGAGAAGGCGTCGGACCATATTCTGGGGAGACAGCCGCTGCCGCGCTCCAATCAAGAGCCATGGGTCAACCCGCGTGCGGAGGTAAGCGACCGGTAAGCGTCAGTGATAGTCGTCTTCGCGTTGATGGCGTACGGCCGCGACGGTTACTATCTCGGGGCTGTCGATGCGGAATAATACGATATATCCCGACGATCCAAACGGTACGAGAAGTTCACGTACGACACCGTTGCCGCCTTCGACCTTTCGGCAACTGAGGGGAAACTCGGTCAAGGTTTGCAGACCCGTTTTCACGGCGAGGATAGCCCTTTCGGCAAGATCGACATCGTAGACGACAAGAAAGTCGTAAATCCTGTCAAAATCTGCCAACGCGTCTGTGGTGAAGCGCAGCGCGTAACTCATCCGGCTTTTTTGGTTTGGGCGGCCTTGGCAGCGTCAAGCTTTCGTTTCATCATCGATAGGACGTCTTCAGTCGTATAATAAACGCCTGTTCGTTCGGCCTCTTGCAATGAAGCAAGCCCGCGCGCAATGAACTCTGCTTGCGATTTCCGAATCTCGACCTGGCGTCGTACGGAATCCTCAACGAAGGACGAGAGCGTTTCACCTTCCTTCAAAACGCTTTCGGCTGCTTCGCGAAAATCCGAGGTTACCCTCAGTGACGGTATCGTTGAGCTTTTCATAGCCGGCTCCATGCAGTGCAATTGCGATGCGCGATCCTGCGCCATTCCATAGCAATTGTCAAAGACGAGGTTGCAATCGTGGTCTGTCAGTCCGATAAGTGAGCCCTCTCCCCGGACGACAGAAAAGTTGCCATGCCTTCCAAATACAAGAAAATGAAGATGTTTCGCCGCTCCCGCGTCATGTGGGGTTCGTGGCGTGTGTGGAAACCGCGAGCCGTGTTCTGGACCGGCGCTCTGGCCGTCGGTGTCATCAGCGTTGCATTCGCAAAGATGGCGGATTGGGCGCAGCATCTGTTCTTTTCCGTCACCTCGTCGGGAGAGTGGGCCTTTCTTCTGCCGTTGATCATCACCCCGCTCGGTTTTGCGCTCTGTGCGTGGCTGGCCATCACGGTGTTTCCCAATTCCGGCGGTAGCGGCATTCCGCAGGCCATCGCGGCACGGCACTTTCATGATGATGAGGACCGGTCACGGTTGTTGTCTCTGAAACTGGCCGTCGGCAAAATCGTGCTGACCATTGCCGGTCTACTGTCCGGCGCTTCCATCGGGCGTGAGGGGCCAACCGTGCAGGTCGGCGCATCGATCATGCTTCAGGCGGCACGCATTGGTGGCATGGCGCAGGCGCGGGGATTGATCCTCGCGGGCTCCGCTGCGGGCATCGCCGCGGCCTTCAACACGCCTCTCGCTGGTATCGTCTTTGCCATCGAGGAAATGAGCCGGACCTATGAGGCGCGTTCCAACGGTCTGGTGCTGACGGCGGTCATCCTGTCGGGCCTCGCATCGCTGGGTCTTGTCGGAACCTACACCTATTTCGGAACGAGCACAGTTGTGGCCCAGACGGCGGCGGATTGGGGTCTGGTGCTGGTTTGCGGCATCGGTGGCGGTGTGTTCGGTGCGCTGTTCAGCGCCGGTGCGCTCAAAGCCTCGCAGCGCATTCGTCGCTGGAGCCATAGCGTGCCGTTGAAGCGGATGCTGATCGTGGCGGCCGGTTGCGGTCTAGCCTCCGCCATCATCGGTGTGGCAACGGGTGGTGCGACTTTCGGCACTGGCTATGAGCAGGCGCGTTCCGCCATCGAAGGGCAGGGCGCTCCGACCTTCTTCTTCCTCGAAAAGCTGGCATCGACCTTTCTTGCGATGATGTCGGGCATTCCCGGCGGTATTTTCGCGCCTTCTCTGTCGGTCGGTGCCGGTTTCGGCAGCACGGTGTCGTCCATTCTCGGCACCAGCATCGGGCTTGGTGCCATTCTCGGCATGGCCGGATATTTCGCCGGGGTCGTGCAGGCACCGATGACGGCCTTCGTCATCATTCTGGAAATGACCGGCAACCACGAGGCGGTCATCCCCATCATGGCGGCGTCCATGCTGGGCTATATCACCTCGCGGATGATTTCGGCGGAACCGCTTTATCACGGCCTGTCACGGGTCTTCATCGCGCAGGGTATTCGTGCCAAGCGCGCGCACCGTACGCCAGATGATCATACGCCCAACGTCGATGCCGTGCCGAAATAGCCGAGCCCCGGTATTTTGATGCCGGGGTTCACGATGTCGATCCCGGCGACGAGACCGAGGAAATTGATCTCGAAACCACTTCTGGCACCTGCGGAGACGCCGAGGAAGCCACCGAGCGAAACGCTGACATCCTTCCAGTCTTCGGCAATGTGGATGAACTCTCCATTGGGCAGATAATCGCGCCCGACAGCATCGGGCGGCAGCACCACACCCAGTTCCGGCACGTGGCGCAGCACATGCGCCACGAAGGTGTTGGAGTTGGGACCCGGATAGATGTGATAGCCGCCCGGCTTTCCATAGGGGTAATCGGCGATTGCCTGCTCGATTTTCGGGATCAACCGTTCTGCTTCCTCGCCGTGCAGTTCCACGACGCGGCGCGGCATGTTGGAGTACCAATAGGCATCGGGCGCATAGGCATTGCGGCGAATGGGATTACCCCAGCCCACCTTGTCGTAGCGCTCATACGTGGATGCCCCTTCTTTTTTCACCACGATCCAGGCATGGCTGGCAATCGAGCCTTTGAAGCCGCCTGTCATGGCGGAATAGACGTAGATGGCCGCAGGCTTATCGGCCTGTGCCTCCGGCAAAATACCCGCCGAAGACCAGCGGGCATTGCGATAGCCGGTGGGGTGCTCCTTCATGGCCCACAGCCCTGCCGACGCCAGCGCCGGCAACAGGTAGATGACGAAGACGGCGACTAAAAAACGTTTGGCAAATTTCAATGCGGCAACCTCGTGCATCGTGACGACAATTCCTTTAAACAACGATCCCAAATTCGCATTTTTTGAGGCCATACCCATGCACAACCCCGTTACCGTCGAAGTCTTCAGAGGAAATCTCGTTGAAAGTCGTCATCGCGGCATGGCCGTCGTCATGGATGGTGCAGGCGAGGTCGTGTTCTCGGCGGGTGATATCGAAGGTGGCGTGTTTCCGCGCTCGGCCTGCAAAGCGATGCAGGCGCTGCCACTGGTGGAAAGCGGCGCGGCGGATGCCTATGGTTTCGGGGCAAAGGAGTTGGCATTCGCCTGCGCGTCTCATTCGGGTGAAGATGCCCACGTGCAGCTTGCGGCGAGTATGCTGGCGAAGGCTGGTAAGGACGTGGAGACGCTGGAGTGCGGCGCGCATTGGTCTTCCGATCAGAAGACCATCATCCATCAGGCTCGCACATTGGAAAAACCATCGGCACTTCACAACAATTGCTCAGGCAAGCATTCCGGCTTCGTCTGCACCTGCGTCCATACGGGCATGGAAACCAATGGCTATGTCGGCTACGACCATCCTCTCCAGGCCGAAATCCGCGCCACGATGGAAAGCCTGACGGGCGCGGCCATCGGTCATGATAATTGCGGTATCGATGGATGCTCCATTCCCACCTATGCCATTCCGTTGAAAGGTCTGGCGCATGGCTTTGCCAAAATGGCAACGGGGCAGGGGCTGGAACAGGCACGGGCAAAGGCCTCACGCCGCTTGATCGATGCCTGCATGGCGCAACCCTTTTACGTGGCTGGAACGGGTCGTACCTGCACGCGGCTGATGGAGATCGCACCCGGTCAGATTTTCGCCAAGACCGGTGCCGAGGGCGTGTTCGTCGCCGCCCTTCCGCAGCAGGGCATTGCCATGGCCGTCAAGTGCGAGGATGGCACGACGCGCGCAGCAGAAGCCATGATTGCCGCGCTGCTGGCGCGTTATTTTGAAAAGGATAGCCCCGAACAGCAGACGCTGTTGAGCATGGCAAACCGCTCCATGAAAAACTGGAACGGCATCCATGTCGGCGACATCAGAGTGACCACCAGGCTATAGGCCGGTTCACGCCGCTTCGTTGTTGCGGGCGTCCCACATGGCCTTGAACGCGGGGCGGGACTGGCAGCGTTCCAGCCACGCCTTGACCGACGGGTTGGCATCGAACAGCGGCGCATGCGCCTGCGCGTAGCGCACGACTTCGGCAGCGTTGATGTCTGCGACGCTGAACCGGTTGCCGACCAGATAGTCTTTGCCGGATAGATGCTGCTCGAGAACCTTGAACGGTCGGCGCAACATGCGCGCCGCCACTTCAATCACTGCCTGTCCGGCGTCGCTGTCGGCCAATCCTTCGGCGGCAGTGGAGGAAATCTTCAGCGCGTTGGTCTCTATTTCGGTGGCTGCGAAGAAAGACCATTGCATCATCTGCGCGTCTTCAACGATATCCGCCGGGGCCAGGGCTGTGCCATGCTTGCGCGCAAGATACAGGTTGATTGCCATCGACTCGTAAAGAACCATGCCATCGTCACCGATGCAGGGAATGGTGCCCATGGGGTTGATCGCCAGATAGGACGGCGTCAGCGTGTTGATGGGCGCATCCGCTGCCAGAGGATCGCTCAACCGTCTGGCCTGGATGACGGGCACATGCGTGAATTCAAGCCCGAGTTCTCCGGCCAGCCATAACGTGCGCGTGGCTCTAGAGCGATAAACTCCATAGATCGTCAACATCAGCAATTCCCTTCGATTTGTGGAGGTAAACTATTGCTGACATTTACAAAACGGAAGCCGGAATATCGCACGGGGGCGTGTTTTTTTCTGATAACCAAATGCATCTTTCGATTGCATTTTAAGTAGAATAGAGTTAATTTCGGATATATTGTACCCATATTGTTCAGCCGTAAATCTATTTGCAGATATTGACAGTGTTACGGCTTATTTTAATCGGGCATAAGTAATTTTGCTCTATGTTCCGTAGTCGCTGATCTCTGTCCGTGAAATATGGTTTCCGGCTGTTCAGAGCAATGGACAAATGGGGAGAGTAGCGTTGGTAGGGAGCGTTGCACGATGCGTGAAGAAAATGGCGCTCGTTCGTTGAGCACACAAGCATTGGCGATGGATCTGCTCAAGACCGGCCTTTCCGACTCCAGACTATCCTATCTTCTCGACAACATACCGGAGATGGTTTTTTTCAAAGATCTCGACGGCCGCTATAGCTACATGAATGCGGCGGCACTTGCATGCCTGGGTCACGAGGTCAGTTTCATCAAAGGCCGTCAACTGACGATTTTCGACATGGCCCCGCCAGATGTCGCGCGCCGGATCGATGAGATGGACCGGCGCATCATGGCGACTGGCGAGGGATTGTATGAGGCTGAGGAGCGTATCTCCAGGGATGGCCACGTTCGTTGGTATTCGGGCACCCGCATCCCGATCCGCAATGACAAGGGCGAGATTATCGGTCTTGCCGGGGTTTCCCGCGATATAACCGCCGCCAAATGGCAGGAATCCCTGCGCCACAGCCACGCCGCCCTTCTGGAAATGATCGTCCATGGGCAACCCTTGCCAAAGATACTGGAAGCCATCGTCAGTACGGTGGAAAACCTTTTGGACAATATCACCGGTTCGATTTTGCTGGTGGAGCAAAACCGGCTGCGTAATGGCGCTGCACCATCTCTTCCGGAAAGTTACACATCGCTGATCGAAGGTGTGGAGATCGGCCCGGCGGTCGGCTCCTGCGGCACGGCAGCGTGGCGGCGCGAAGCCGTTTATGTCAGCGATACGTTTCAGGACCCGTTGTGGAAGGACTTCGTGGAGGTCGCCATGCGGCATGGCCTTCGCTCTTGCTGGTCCACACCCATCATGGGGCACGGCGGCGCGCTGCTCGGTACATTCGGCCTCTATTCCGGTACGGTGCGGGAGCCCACGGAGATCGAAAAAGAAATCATCGATATGGCGACCAACATCGCTGGCATCGCGATTGACCGCCGCCGCGCCGAGGAACGGGTGCACTTCATGGCGCATCACGATCCGCTGACGGGGCTTTCCAACAGAAACCTGTTCTGGACACAGTTCCGCCGCGCCATTCACGAGGCAAAGCGCGAAGACAGGCTGGTGGCGATCACCTATATCGATCTCGATAACTTCAAGCAGATCAATGACGTCCACGGACATGCCGTCGGCGACGAGGTTCTGCGCAGTCTGGCGGAGCGCATCACCAGTTGCATTCGCGCCTCCGACATTGCGGTGCGGCTGGGCGGAGACGAATTCGCCATCATATTCAGCAATCCCAGACACGATGAGCCGGGGATATTGCGGCGGCTGGAAAGCATTCGTGAGCGCACAGCCGAGCCGATTGCGCTGGAAAACGGTTCTGTCAGGGTAACCTGTTCGTCAGGCACGGCCTTTTACCCCAGCGACGGTGAAACGCCGGAAGCCCTGTTGGCAAAAGCTGATGCGGCCATGTACGAAGCCAAGAAGAATGGTCGCAACACCGTGCGCGTCTTCGAGCAGTCCTTTGGTGCCGGTATCTGATCACGAGGTCGCTCTAGCGGCCCGTATCCGCCTTTGCCGCAGCCTGAAACGCAACGGCATCCGGCGCAAGGCGCTTTTCGAAACGCCCGATGAACCTGTCGAACAATCTGGCAAATTCCGCGATATCTTCGCTTGGCCAGTCGCTGACCACCTCGCGAATAATGCTGATTTTGGCGCTGCGCATCTCCTCCAGAATGCTGTGGCCCAGCGGCGTGATATTGATGACGCTCCGTCGCCCATCCTCCTGGGAGGCCTCTCTTTTAAGAAGTTCGCGACCGACCATTTCCGCCACCACGCGGCTTCCGCGAGAGGGGTCCAGGCGCATGGCTTCGGCAATTGCTCCGACAGTCGCCACGCCGCCTGCGCGGTTGACGATGTCAAGCACATCGATATGCGATAGCTCCAGCCCGGGTGCCAGCTTGGCAATGGCCATACGCCCGATCACGCGACGCCCGATCATCAGCCGCATGCGCGTCATGGTGTGGCTGATGTTCAGGACCTCGTCGCGGTCGACTGTGTCAGCATCTTCCGAAAACGATGTCGGCGCATTCATTCCTGCAATTCCCCCGATACTTCATGTGACGCTATCACGTAAATAAAAATATGTCATTGACACATATATGCGAAAGGCACATAAATTTCTCATCAAGTGTGAGATCTCCTATGAATATGTCCGTTACGCCCGTGGTGCCGCTGGTTCCAGATCGCCGCCGCAGGCTTGTCGTGTTTTCCTTTCTGATGTTGGCGATGTTCATGGCCACGCTCGACAACCAGATCGTATCGACGGCGCTGCCGACGATCGTCGGTGAGTTCGGCGCGCTGGAACGCTTCGGCTGGATCGGCTCAGCCTATCTCCTCGCCACCAGCGCCGTTATGCCTGTTTATGGCAAGTTGGGTGATCTGTTCGGCCGCAAATATGTAATGATGGCCGCCATCGTCATCTTCACCCTCGGGTCGCTGGCCTGCGGCTTGGCGTGGTCGATGGATTCCCTGATTGCCGCGCGCGTGCTGCAAGGCTTTGGCGGTGGCGGTATCATGGTATCGATCTTCTCCGTCAATGCCGATCTGTTCGAAGCGCGGGAGAGGGCTCGTTACCAGAGCTATTCCAGCCTCGTCATCATGGCGTCGGGCAGCGTCGGTCCGCTCCTTGGCGGCACGATGAGCGATGTGTTCGGATGGCGCTCGATATTCCTGATCAACCTTCCCATCGGCATCGTGGTCCTCACCGGCCTTGCATTCATGTTGCCTTATCGTCGTCCTGAACGTCAGCCGAAGATCGATTATCTCGGTGCGTTGCTGCTGGCTCTGACGATTTCCAGCGTCGTCCTTTGGGCTGACAGTTCACAACTCTTCGGCTCCATCTTCGCGTGGAAAAGCCTGTGCATCGTCGCCTTTGCCGCTATCACCGCATATTTGTGGGTGCAGGTGGAACGCCGCGCGCTCGAACCTGTCGTACCCTTGCGGTTGTTCAAGGACAGCACATTCCCGCTGTTCATGATTATCTCGCTGGTCAGCGGCGGGCTCGGCATCGGCATGGTCAATTATTACGCTCTGTTTCTGCAAACGACTACCGGCCTTTCGCCATCGTCTGCCGGGCTTTTCTTCATCGCCATTACCGGCGGGATCGTCATGGGTTCGCTGTCGGCGGGGCGCATGATCTCCAAAACCGGCAACTACAAACCCTTCTCCGTGGCTAGCCTGAGCATTGGTGTGGTTGCCATGCTGCTGTTTTCGCAAATGCATGCCGGAACGCCGCTCTACATCATTGGTGCCATCATGTTCGTTCAGGGGCTGGGTGTCGGTCTGGGTCAACAGGCACCCATTATCGGCGTACAGAACTCGGCACCAAAATCCGATATCGGTGCAGCCAGTGGCGCGGTAACGCTGACCCGCATGGGCGGAGCCGCGATTGCGATTTCCGTCTATGGTGCAATCGTAGCGTCCAGTCTCAAGGGCCTCGCTGTCGATATTCCAGGCGTCGGCAGGATACAGGAACTGACGCCAAAAATGCTGGCGGAATTGCCGGCAGCCTCACAAACAGCCGTTGCCAATCTCTATGCTGGCGCTTTCACCCCGCTGTTTTATGCGGCGGCCGCAACAGCTGCTATTGGTTTGGTGGCTGCACTGGCATTGAAGAATGTCCGGCTTCCCGCAACGGTCACGGAAAAGCCCGTCGCCGCGGTGGAATAGGACAAGCGCTGAAAACATTGTGGTGCGAGGAACGTGTTGCTGCGGCGCGCGTTTCTTCGTTCAACGCCGTGAATGATAGCGCATATGAAGCCAGAGAAATTGCTCAATCCCACGCCGAAAGGGCTCTATTGCCCTGTCGGTGATTTCTATGTGGATCCTGTGCGCCCCGTGCCACGGGCGCTGATCACCCACGGCCACTCCGACCACGCCCGCGCTGGCCATGAAAAGGTTCTGGCCACCCGCCAGACGCTGGATATCATGCGCATTCGTTATGGTGAGGATTTCACCGGCAGCGAACAGGCGATCGGCTTTGGCGAAACAGTCGAGGTCAATGGTGTCACCGTCGGCTTTCATCCCGCCGGTCACGTTCTGGGTTCGGCGCAGATTTCCATCGAACATGACGGCACGCGCATTGTCGCATCCGGTGATTACAAACGCGGCATAGACCCGACCTGTGCTCCCTTCGAACCAGTGCCATGTGATGTCTTCATCACCGAAGCAACCTTCGGACTGCCGGTGTTTCATCACCCGAAGCCCGCCCGAGAGATCGCCAAGCTTCTGACGTCGATAAAACAGTTCCCGGAGCGTACCCATCTGGTCGGTGCCTATTCGCTTGGTAAAGCACAGCGGGTGCTGCGTTTGCTGCGTGACAATGGATATTCCGACCCGGTCTATATCCACGGTGCGCTGGCAAAGCTGTGCGACTATTATATCTCGCAAGGCATCGACCTTGGCGATCTGCGTCCAGCAACGCTGGAAAAGAGCAATCCCGCCCAGTTCAAGGGTGCCATCGTCGTCGGTCCGCCCTCGGCCTTTCAGGAAAAATGGGCCCGCCGTTTCAACGAGCCACTGATTTCCTTTGCATCCGGTTGGATGATGGTGCGTCAGCGCGCCAAGCAGGGTGGCGTCGAGTTGCCGCTTGTTATCTCCGACCATTGTGACTGGCCGGAACTGCTGGAAACCATAAGGGAAGTTGCACCGTCGCAGGTGTGGGTGACGCATGGGCGCGAAGAGGCACTGGTGCGCTGGTGCGAGCTGCAGGGCATTCCGGCCCGACCGCTGCATTTGGTGGGCTATGAGGATGAGGGGGATTGATGGTGCGGAGTTCGTGGTTTACCCCCCTCTGTCCTGCCGGACATCTCCCCCTCAAGGGGGGAGATCGACTCGTCGAGACGTCTCGCCCATCTGCAACGCTGCGTATAGAGTATAGAGGGTACGTCTTGCCGATCTCCCCCCTTGAGGGGGAGATGTCCGGCAGGACAGAGGGGGGTATCCCACCCACAGTTCCCAACGTCGGGGAGCGCCCCCTCCCATGAAATCCTTCGCAACCCTCCTAGACCGCCTCGTCCTCACCCCGTCCCGCAACGGCAAACTCAAGCTGCTGACGGATTACTTTCGCGACACGCCCGACCCCGACCGGGGCTACGGCCTTGCCGCTATTGCTGGCACGCTAGACCTCAAAAGCGTCAAGCCTGCCATGCTGCGCGAGTTGGTCATGGAGCGCATGGACGAGGTGCTGTTTCGGTATTCCTACGACTATGTCGGCGATCTGGCAGAAACCATCGCGCTGGTCTGGGATACGAGCCAGAATGCCGACGTGGCGCAGGCGGATGATCCTGGCCTTGGCGAAGTCGTCGGCCTGATGAACTCGCTGGGCCGAACCGAAGTCCGCTCTGCCGTGCGCGATCTTCTGGACAGGCTGGACACGTCCTCCCGTTTCGCATTCCTCAAGCTCGTCACCGGTGGCTTGCGCATCGGTGTATCCGCACGGCTCGCGCGTCAGGCGCTGGCGGATTTCGGGGGCAGGGACATCACGGAAATCGAAACGCTGTGGCATGGTCTGAGGCCGCCCTATGAGCCGCTTTTCGCATGGCTGGAAGATAAGGCCGAACGCCCCGTTCTGGCCACGCCCGCCATTTTCCATTCCGTCATGCTGTCCACGCCTGTCGGCGACAATGATCTGCAAAATCTCGATCCGCAGGACTTCGTTGCCGAATGGAAGTGGGATGGCATTCGCGTCCAGCTGTCCCGCTCTGGCGAAACCCGCAAGCTCTATTCCCGCTCCGGCGATGATATCTCCGGCGCGTTTCCCGATGTGCTGGAACGCATCAATTTCGAAGGCGTCATGGATGGGGAACTGCTGATTGGCGGCACGGCCCGCTCCAACATTGCGACCCGCACATTTTCCGATCTCCAGCAACGACTGAACCGCAAGACCGTGACGGGTCGCATGCTGGAGGAATATCCCGCCTTCATCCGCGCCTATGACCTGTTGTTCGAGGGCGAAGAAGACATTCGTGCGCAGACATTTCTGAAGCGCCGCGAAAAGCTCGAGCATCTCATCGACAACGCCCCGCATGACCGGTTCGATCTTTCGCCGCTGGTGCCGTTTGCCAGCTGGGATGAGCTGGAAACCTTGCGCAAAGCACCGCCCGACCCCGTCATCGAAGGCGTGATGATCAAGCGCAAGGACAGCATCTATCAGGCCGGGCGCGCCAAAGGGCCGTGGTTCAAGTGGAAGCGAGATCCCTTCAACATCGACGCTGTCATGATGTACGCCCAACGCGGACACGGCAAACGCTCCAGCTATTATTCGGATTTCACCTTCGGCGTCTGGTCGGAAAGTGAGGATGGCGAGCAACTGGTGCCAGTAGGAAAAGCCTATTTCGGCTTTACCGATGCGGAGCTGGAAGTGCTGGACAAGTTCGTGCGCGACAACACGGTCGAGCGCTTCGGGCCTGTCCGTGCGGTGCGCGCCACGCCGGATTTCGGCTTCGTGCTGGAAGTGGCATTCGAAGGCATCAATCGCTCCAATCGTCACAAATCCGGGGTTGCCATGCGGTTTCCCCGTATTGCGAGACTAAGGGCTGATAAATTACCGTCTGAAGCGGATCGGTTGGTCACACTTATGGCGATGATCGATGAGAAGGCTGGATAAATTGTCGCCAGTTTTCTCGAAACAGTGAGTGGACAATCGAATGGGTCAATGGTGAAATTGAAATGTGCGCAACGTTGTTCTTGGTGATCGCATATGGAAGATGATTCCTCCTCGCAAACAGTTTCTCGCACTGGCGTCACGCGCCGCCACTTGCTGGTAGGGGCGGCCGGGCTTTCCGCTTTGGCACTCGTCCCTACGCGGACAAGCGCCAGCTTGAGCATGCCAAGCAGCCTGCCGCTGGAAGAGCTCGATTACGCCGCTGCGCGCAGGCGGTTCCGCACCCATTTGCTGCGCAAGATTTCCGCGCCGGAAAAGTCCGCGCCGCTCGGCACGCCTGTGGACGGAACGCGTGTGACATATTCCGGCGGACCGAACGGGTCCATCGAACTGGTGGCATGGCTTTCGAACTATACGCCGTCCAAGAAACTGAAGCCCGCCGTGCTTTTTCTGCACGGTGGTAACGCCACGGGCGACGGCCATTGGGCTTTGATGAAGCCCTATTGGGAAGCGGGCTTCGTCGTCCTGCTGCCGTCTTTCCGTGGCGAAAACGGCCAGAAGGGCAATTATTCAGGTTTTTACGACGAGACTTCGGATGCGCTGGCCGCGGCCTCCTATCTAGAAAGCCTGCCGGGAATAGACCCGGACCGCGTCTTTCTAGCCGGTCACTCCAACGGCGGGACTTTGTCCTTGCTGGCATCCATGACGCGAAAATTCCGTGCGGCGGTGCCTATTTCCGCCGGGGTCAATTCATGGCGTTACTTCAATCGCTATACGGAAGAGGTTTGTTTCGATGACAGCAATCCCCAGGAATTCGTCATGCGTTCGTCCGTCTGCTTCGGGCCGAGCCTCAAATGCCCGACATTATTATTGCGCGGCACGGAAGAGCGTCCCTTTGATGCCGACCACAAACTGTTGATGGAGCGGGTTCAATCGGTGGGAATGCGGATAGACAACATGCTGTTGCCAGGCAATCATAACGGTGTGGTGCCGGGTGCGGTGGTGGAAAGCATTCGTTTCTTCAACCAGTTTGCCTGATCCCATCTAGAACTGACCATTCCTCCAGCTTCGCGCCAGCCGGGTAGGTCATTGTTGCCGCAACGATCACTCCCTGTGAAGCGGTTCAATGACAGTTCTATCCTTGAAACACTGCCGTCGCCTTGTGTCCTTTGCGGTGCTTTCCCTCATGCCGATTTTGAGCGGTTGCCTTTTCGTAACGGATACGAGCCGCATGAACCCTGACGTGTTTGTGCAGGAGACGGCACCTGTCTTCAATTACAACAATGTCGGCTCCATTCCACGACCACCGCTTCCGCCGACGCCGGGTTCGATCAACAGCCGCCCGCCTGATCTTTTCCGCTCGCAGTTCCAGCAGCTTTACGGCCCGCCTTCGACGGCCCAGCCGACAGGGTCTGGCCTGTCGCCCGCTTACAGCAACCGGACCGTTGGCTACGGCCTGCCGGTATCCAACCCGCTGCACCGCGCCATGTACGACCAGATCAGCGATGAAGGTCACACGCTGCCCGCCATTCCCTATTCCCGCGTCGATCCCCGCTTCCTGCGCCAGGACGTAGACTACCAGACCGCAGAAGCGCCAGGCACGATCGTGGTCGATACGAAGCAGCATTTCCTCTATCTCGTTCAACCGGGTGGAAAAGCCGTTCGTTACGGCGTCGGTCTCGGGCGGGATGGCTATGCATGGGCCGGTCGCGGCAAGATACAATGGAAGGCGAAGTGGCCGCGCTGGACGCCGCCGGACGAGATGGTGCAACGACAACCGGAGCTGGCGTCGATATCGGCTGCCAATGGCGGCATGATTCCCGGTCTCAACAATCCGCTCGGTGCCCGGGCGCTTTACATTTTCAAGGACGGCAAGGATACGCTTTACCGCGTTCACGGCACGCCGGACTGGCAGTCGGTGGGCAAGGCGACGTCATCCGGCTGTGTGCGCATGCTCAATCAGGATGTGGTCGATCTCTACGACCGCGTGCCGCAGGGCGCGCCGATTGTGGTTATTTGATCACGCGCGAAAAGAATGCTTTGCGAATGGGCCTATGTTGCAGACGCGCAACTGGCCTTTAGGTATGTATTAACCACTATACCAATACGTGATCTGTCGTTGAACAAACGACGTACAGCGAGATTGATGGATGGTTCTGCAAACCCGCGTAACATCCGCCCCAGTCGCTTCGATGTGAGAAAAACGGCCTTATGATGAGCACCGACACAGACTTTTCCAGACGTACCTTCCTTTCCCTTCTTGGCCTCTCCTCTGCATCGCTTCTGGCGGGCTGCGCCTCTTCCGGTGTCAGACCCTTCAACAGCGTTGAACCGGGCAGCCTAGCCAGTAACTTTGCGGGCGATTTCCGCTCGATGTTCGCGGGCGGCATTTCCGATGCAGAGCTTGCCGTCATGTATGGCACCGTCGAGGATGGCGGCTATGTCATCCCCGCCATTCCTTATCAGAAGATCGATCGCCGCTATTATCGCCAGCGCGTCGTTGATCCGACCGGCGAGCCAGCAGGCACCATTGTTGTCGATACGCGCTCGCGTTTCCTCTACGTGGTGGAGCAGGGCGGTTCCGCCATGCGCTACGGCGTCGGCATCGGCCGCGAAGGCTTTGCATGGTCGGGTGAGGGCGTGATCCAGTGGCGTCAGAAGTGGCCAAAGTGGACACCACCAGACGAAATGGTTGCCCGCCAGCCGGAACTGGTCAAGTTCTCCTCCAAGAACGGCGGCATGCCACCAGGCCTGAAAAACCCGCTCGGTGCCCGCGCGCTCTACATCTTCCAGAACGGCAAGGACACGCTGTACCGTCTGCACGGTTCGCCAGAGTGGAATTCCATCGGCAAGGCCGTGTCTTCCGGCTGCGTCCGCCTGATGAACCAGGACATCATCGACCTTTACGACCGCGTGCCGAACAAGGCGCGGGTTGTGGTTTGGCAGTAAGCTGAACGACATACGCTGAACCAAAACCCAGGCGGCTTATCGAGTCGTCTGGGTTTTTTGTTGTAGCGATTTTTAAATTCAATTTTTGATTGATATTTTCGTCATCGACGCGATAATCCTCCTGCAAATACGTCTGGAGAATGCGTCATTGGTCAATGTGCCGAAAATTTCACGCAGCGCTGGTAACACTTCAGCTCAAGCGCCGTACTGGACGAAGCTTCCCGATCGCAAGATCACATGGGTAGCCTATCTTCTTCTTTTAATGGGCGGCGGTGGATTTCTAGGATTTCACCGCTTCTATCTGGGTTACAAGAAATCTGCAAAAATCCAGCTCGCTCTGGGTGTGACCGTGCTGTTCCTGCCGTTTTTCATAGGCTGGAATCTGGTTTTTGAGTGCCTGTATTACGTCGCTATCACATGGTATTTCGTGGATGTGTTTCTGATACCGAAGATGGTGCGTGAGGCCAATGGGACTTTGATCGTGGATGATCGCTGACGCCAGATTTCATCGAGGTCTACGAGGAGCGGGTTGCAGCCGTCTACCGCTTTGTTGATTCTATTAGGTCACAGCACGTCTGTCTTCCGGTATACGATATTCTTTTCCGTCGTAGACCAGACGCAATGTCTGCGGCTTGCTGGTGACGGTCTTGTCCTCGCAACTATTGTCTTTTCCAACAAAGTTGGTCTTGGTAGACCCCGTCTCGACAACCGTGATGTCTGCATAGCCATGGGTTCTGTTAGAGCTCATCGAAAGCGTGCTCTCACTCGACTGAAACTCACCGGCGCAATTGGTGTCCCATTCCCCCGTATTTTTTGACACGATCATGCCATCGAGCAGTGGGTGAAGTGATCCCTTGTCGATGGCGTAAAGCCACAAGCTCACCTCATCGTAAGGGTTTGGCCTTGAACTGCCGTTTGTCGATATGCGCAAGCCGAATGCCGTCTGTTCTCGGCTCAGCCTGTAACGCGCCGTGTCAAATTCGACCGCACTGATACGGATGGCGTCGTCAGTCATTCTGTCGGCAAGAAGCAGGCGCTTTCTTACTGCAGAAGTGCCGGTGTCGACCACCAGAAGCTCTAGGTCGCCCACGGTCCCGTCTTCATTCGCGGACTTGATCAAAGGCACCGCAACCAGCGTGAGTTGCGGATTTGCTGGCCAGACTCGGCATGTCATCATGTGCGGCGCGTCGATACCGGCTTCGCGGTCGTTGATCGAGATTGTCGATTCCCCGACCTGGAATGTTTCGTCGTCATTCTTTGTCGCATCAGGGTAGGCGTTGTGGACGATGACCTCAGCCCTGCCATCGCAACTTTCGCTCCCTCTTGCTCCCGCCTTGTCGAGCGCAAGAAAGCCCAGGATAGCGAATAATGAAACGACCCTGATAAATTGAGCAAACATTGGTGCATTCCATGAGGCTTGATTAGGCGTTTGCGTGACAGTATCGGGATCATGCCACGTTTCAAACCTAGTCTTTCACCAAATTCTCCTTCAGGGCATTCAACCGATCCCGCAACTGCCCAAGCTCCTCCAAACTACACCCCGTCGCCTCACCAATCGAGCGCATGACGTTGGCGGCTTTTTTCTTCATTTCGGCACCTTCTGGTGTCAGCGCGATCAGCACCTGGCGTTCATCCACCGTGCCGCGTTTGCGGGTAATCATGCCCGCCTGTTCCAATCGCTTCAGAAGCGGGGAGAGCGTGCCGGAGTCGAGACCGAGCATTTCGCCCAACACTTTCACGGTTGCCGTTTCCTTTTCCCATAGCGCCATCAAAACGAGATATTGTGGATAGGTCAGGCCCAGTGGGTCTAGCAAAGGTTTATAGGCGCGGTTAAAGGCATGCGCTGCGCCGTAGAGTGCAAAACATATTTGCAGGTCGAGCCTCAAAAGGCCTTCCATCGTTCCGTCATCCATTGTGTGGGCTCCAAATATGCGGCTGGAGAGGGAACAATTTATCCCGTCACTCGGTTCCTGCCACATGCAAAAGGCAACGCAATCTTCCAAATTGTTATGTCAGAGATCGAAAAATATCTCAATGTGCAAAATTATATTGCGCACAATTCAATTGTGAGCTATATGAAACTCAACATCAACCGAAGGAAGTGAATGACATGGCTATTCTCTACACCACCCAGGCAAGCGCAACCGGCGGCCGTGCAGGCAACGCCAAGTCCGCAGACGGCGTTCTCGACGTCAAGCTGACCGTTCCAAAGGAACTGGGCGGCGATGGCGCGACGGGCACCAACCCTGAGCAGCTGTTTGCAGCCGGTTACTCTGCCTGCTTCCTCGGCGCGTTGAAGAACGTCGCTGGCAAGGAAAAGGTAAAGATCCCTGAAGACACCACTGTGACAGCAAGCGTTGGCGTTGGCCCGCGTGAAGATGGCGGCGGTTTCGGCATCGACGTATCGCTGAAGGTCAACATCCCCGGCCTCGACAAGGCAACAGCTGAGGATCTGGTCAAGAAGGCGCATATCGTTTGCCCTTACTCCCACGCGCTGCGCACCTCCACCGAGGTTCCTGTTTCTGTCGAGTAATCTCGTCCCCCGTGATTTTCGACGCAGCAAGGGCTGGCAAATTGCCAGCCCTTATTGCTTTCAGAAATAAATCAGCTATATTCTTTCCATGGAAAGGATATGACATGAATATCCAGATCAAACCCGTTGTTGATCCCGCTGAACAGGGCAGGGTCGTTACCAAGGCAGTTGTCTCAGCCGCAGAGCGTCTCGGCCTGAATGCGGCCCGCATCGCCGATATTCTCGGTGTCTCAGCGCCCACCGTTTCGCGCATGAAAAGGCTCGATTTCATTCTCGAGCCCGGCAGCAAAGCCTTCGAACTTTCCGTTTTGTTGATCCGCGTCTTTCGCTCGCTCGATGCTATCGTTGGCGGCGATGAAACGGTGGCGCGCACATGGCTGCGCAATCACAACGATGCCCTGGCTGATGTGCCGGCAGAAAAACTCACAACGATAACTGGATTGCTCGATGTCCTTGCCTATCTGGACGCCAGACGCGCTCCAATCTGAAAAGCGTGACATATCAGGCCCTTGGTGGCGGCTTGTGGAAGCGCAACATCAGGTTTCCACCATGAAGCTTGTCGATACCGTGGACGAGCAATCGCTGCTGGAAGATATTCTGGAAGGCAGCAAGCGGCAGTTCCCGCCGGAATGCGCTGGCCTGGATTATCTGCTGGCGACACCGTTTCGCTATGATTCAGCCTATCCGCACGGCTCACGCTTTCGCCGGGCAGGGTGGACCAAGGGCGTTTATTACGCCGCCGCAAGCGTGGAAACGGCGCTGGCCGAAATGGCCTTTTATCGCCTGCTGTTCTACGCGGAATCCCCCGCCACGCCGCTGCCTGCGAACGCGGCTGAATACACCGCCTTTTCCGCCGAGATTGGCACATCCTCCGCAATCGATCTAACGAAACCACGCCTTTCGGATGACAAGTCCATCTGGACGCATCCAACGGATTATGATCCCTGTCAGACGCTGGCAGAGACGGCGCGGGCGGCGGATATCGAGGCGGTCCTTTACCAGTCTCTTCGCGATCCCAATGGTGGATTGAACATTGCACTTCTGACGCCACGGGCCTTTGTCCGGAAGCAGCCGGTGGAGCGGGTCAGCTGGCGCATTCGGCTGGCGAAGACCGGAATACAGGCGCTGTGCGAATTTCCCATGCGGCGTATTGGTTTTGCGGTGCAAGATTTTGCGGGAGACCCGCGCATTGCCGCGTTGTTGAGGGGGTAGGTTGCCCCACCCATGCAACTCCCTCATTCCTGTGCTTGTCACAGGAATCCAGTCAGCCCAAGTCCTTGGGCTGAAAAGACTCTTCCCGCCGCAGACGCGCGACGACTGGATTCCTGTGACAAGCACAGGAATGAGGGGAGTAGGGGATGGTCGGCTGAGCTGGCTGGTCGGAGTATCTACCCTAAATCCACAAGATCCCGCCGCAACCGGTCGGCATCGCCGCTCTCGATCTGGGCCTCAACCTCGCCATGCGTTCGGGTCCAGATGGGAACGGCGGAGGCGAGAATTGCCACGCCTTCCGTCGTCAATTTCAACCGCCTGCCGCGCTTGTCTTTCGGGTCGGGTTCGATGGAGAGCAGGCCGCGCTTCTGCAATGGCTTCAACGCCGCCGTCAGCGTCGTTCGGTCCATGGCCAACAGGTTCGCCACTGGTCCCATGGGCGGCGGCTCCGGTCGGTTGATGGACATCAGCAGGGAAAACTGCCCATTCGTCAGCCCCACCGGCTTCAACGCCATGTCAAAACGGCGTGCCAAGGCGCGTGCGGCGCGCTGCGCGTGCAGGCAGAGGCACGTATCGCGGACCAGAAGCGTGGTTGAAAAAGGAATCACCGTTGCGTTTGACATAGGGAATATATGTTGATATCAACGTAAATAGTCAAGCACATTCGTTTTCGTCGCTCGGCAGCATTTTATACGCCAATCAAGCCAGGGCCGCGTGACGAACTTTGTTTTGCAGATGATAGATCGAGGAGGATCGGATCATGCCGCATGCTGTCGTTTCCAGAGAGGAGTGGCTGGAGGCCCGCAAGGCGCTTCTGGTAAAGGAAAAGGAGCTGACCCGCGCCCGTGACAGGCTGAACGAAGCGCGCCGCGCTCTGCCTTGGGAACCGGTGACGAAGGAATATATCTTCGAAACGCCGTCCGGCCCCAAATCGCTGGGCGAGTTGTTCGGCAATCGCAGCCAGCTCATCGTCTACCACTTCATGCTGGCACCGGATTGGGAAGAGGGCTGCGTCGGCTGCTCGTTCTTCGCCGACCATGTGGACGGCGCAATGGCACATTTGGAGGCAGGCGATGCCGCCTTCGTGGCCGCATCCCGCGCGCCGCTGGACAAGATCGAGGCTTACAAGGCGCGCATGGGCTGGAAATTCCCCTGGGTTTCCGCTGAAGGAAGTGATTTCAACTATGATTATCAGGCCTCGTTTCGCGATGAAGACGTCGCGTCCGGCATCATCCATTACAATTACACGGATATGCCCGCCATGGGCGATCTGAAGGATCTGCATGGCACCAGTGTTTTTGCGAAAGGTGAGGATGGCACAATTTACCACACCTATTCCACCTATGCCCGTGGTGCCGAACAGACACTGACGACGCTGATGCTGCTCGATCTGGTGCCAAAGGGCCGCAACGAGGAGGGCACCATGAACTGGGTGCGCCGCCACGATCAATATGAGGATGCCCCGAAGGGTGCCAGCTGCTGCCATTAACGCCACGAGGAGGAAGCCAGAGATGGAAAGCGCAAAGCCGCAAAAGGAACACGCATTTCTCGAGCGCCTTGTCGGCGAATGGGTGATGATTTCAAGCACGGGCTATGAGGGATACGACCCTGACGACGCCGAGCAGCGTTTTACCGAAAGCATCAAATCCGTCGGCGGTCTGTGGATTGTCAGCGATGGCAGGGGAAAGATGCCGGACGGGACGCCGATGGCGGCGATCATCACGCTGGGTTTCGACCCGGCAAAGGGTCATTATGTCGGTTCGTGGATCGGCTCCATGATGACGACGCTGTGGGTCTACAAAGGCTGGCTGGAGCCTGATGGCAAGACGCTGGTGCTGGAGGCGCAGGGTCCGAAGTTCGATGGCAGCGGCGAAATCGCCACCTATCATGATGTTCTTACATTGCACGATGATAATAGCCGCACTTTCTCCGGCAGCGTGCTGCAGCCGGACGGAAGTTTCAAGCAGTTCATGTCTTCGGAATTCCGTCGCAAGCAATAATGGGAGTGAAGCAATGTCTGATACACATGGGAAATTCATCTGGGCCGAACTGATGACGCCCGACAAGGATGAGGCAGGCCGCTTTTACAGCCACGTCGTTGGCTGGGGGTTGAAGGACTTCGGTTCGCCGGAGATGGGTTATAAGATATTCGAGGCCAATGGCGTTGGCGTCGGCGGCATGATGGAGCTGACCGACCAGCATAAAGGCGAAGGCATTCCGCCGAACTGGACGCGTTATGTGGCAGTGGATGATGTGGACGCCTCGGCCAAGCTGTTCGAGGAAAAAGGGGGAAAAATCATGCGCCCGCCGCAGGACATCCCCGAAGTCGGCCGCTTTTCTGTCGTGACAGACCCTTACGGTGCGGTGTTGTGCATCATGAAGCCGCTGCCGATGGATAGTAGCAGCGGCTTTACGGAAGATACCCACACACTCAACGGCCATGTCGGCTGGAACGAGCTTTTCACGGATGACGTGGACGGTGCCATGGATTTTTACGGCGATGTCTTCGGCTGGACCAAGGACCACGATATGGACATGGGTGAAATGGGTCCGTACCGCATCTTCGCCTATAATGGCCAAGTCATTGGCGGCATCATGAAATCCCCGCCACAGGTACCCGTTTGCCACTGGGCCTATTACTTCAACGTCGATGGTCTGGACGACGCTATTACCCGCGTCAGTACCGGCGGCGGCAAGGTCGTTCACGGACCGATGGAAGTTCCCGGCGGCTCCTGGATCGTCAATTGCCAAGACCCGCACGGGGCTTATTTCTCGCTGGTTTCACCGCGGAAGTGATTTTGACAAGCATAGGAATGAGGTGAGGGGTGGGGATCATCCACCCCTTGGCAGTCGCACATGGTCGATGAAGGCGCGAAGCTTGGGTGCCAGGTTGCGGCGGCTGGGGTAGTAGAGATAGAAACCCGCGAAGCTGTGGCAATAGTCTTCCAACATCGGTACCAGTTGCCCGCGCTCGATATAGGGCCGAAACGTTTCTTCCATTCCGAAGGTAATGCCGGCACCGGCGCAGGCCAGCTTGATCATCAGCTGCATGTCGTTGGTGGTAAATTCCGGCTGAACCGCCACGGCAAATTCACGGTCGTTTTCCGCAAATTCCCAGCGGTATGGCGCAACGCCGGGGCGCGGACGCCAGCCGATGCACTTGTGGCCAATAAGGTCTGCGGGGTGGGATGGCACGCCGTGACGGTCTCTGTAAGCGGGCGAACAGACCGGAAGCTGACGTTGTTCGACCGATACGGGCACGGCGATCATGTCCTGTGCAATCAATTCGCCCAGCCGCACGCCCGCATCATATTGCTCAGTCACGATATCGAATTCCTCATCGGTCACGATGATATCCAACTGAACGTCTGGATAGGCTTCGGCAAAGCTGGCAAGCAACGGGCCGGAGAGAAATCGTTCGGCAATGGTGGACACAGCCAGCCGCAATTGCCCGCGCACGGCCCCGCCGAGTGACGAAGTGGCAAGCGCTGCCTGCATGAGATTGGCGATGGATGGAGACACCTGCGCATAAAGCTGTTGCCCCGCTTCCGTCAGGCTGACACTGCGGGTCGTGCGTTGCACCAGCGCTATTCCCATCCCTTCTTCCAGCTTGCGGATGGTCTGGCTGATAGCGGACCGGGTAACGCCCAAACGATCAGCGGCGGCGCGGAAATTACGCTCGTTTGCCACCATGCAGAAAATCGAGAGAGCGTTGAGATCGATATTCACTGGTTAGATTCTCTATCCATTGACGTTAGTATTGAGGCAGTTATCACGACAATGCCACTGAACTATCTTCGCTGCAACAGCACCGCTCCAACGGGCGGTCTGGCAAACAAGGAGATAAATCATGGCATTGAACAAAGTCGTTCTCATTACAGGTGCATCGAGCGGCATCGGCGAAGGCATCGCGCGCGAACTGGCCGTCGCGGGCGCAAAACTCGTTATCGGCGCACGTCGCACGGACCGTCTGGAAACATTGGCGAATGAACTTCGCCAGCTGGGCGCAGAAGTCGTCGCTCACCCCCTCGACGTGACGGACAGGGAAAGCGTTGCAGCCTTTGCCGACGCGGGCCGCAAGGCATTCGGCCACATCGACGTCATCGTCAACAATGCCGGCATCATGCCGCTGTCGCTGATGTCATCGCTCAAGGTCGATGAATGGGACCGTATGATCGATGTCAATATCAAGGGCGTGCTCTACGGTGTTGCTGCGGTTTTGCCGGAAATGATCAGCCGCAAATCCGGCCAGATCATCAACATCGCCTCCATCGGTGCGCTGGCAGTATCGCCAACGGCTGCGGTCTATTGCGCCACGAAATTTGCGGTGCGTGCCATTTCGGATGGTTTGCGTCAGGAAAACAAGGATATCCGCGTGACCTGCATTCACCCCGGCGTGGTGGAAAGCGAACTGGCCGGAACAATCACCGATCCCGCTGCTGCAGAATTGATGAAGGGTTATCGCGCCATCGCGCTGAAGCCTGCCGCCATTGGCCGCGCCGTGCGCTACGCCATCGAGCAGCCAGATGATGTCGATGTCAACGAAATCGTCGTTCGCCCGACCGCTGCGTGAGGGGAGCAACCGATGAACATGGTCTCGACCTCGGTCGCCATCGCACTGGCAACCGCCGCCATTGATGGCATTTCACCCGCAGCCAACACCACCAGGGAGGTACGCATGACGAACCCGACATCCCAAAACCAAACTCACCCCTATCTTGGCATGTGGGTGACGGGCGACGGCCAAATCCGTCAGGAGCTGTTGCCGAATGGACGATATGACGAAGCGCGTGGAAGCCGAAAAAGCGCCTATCAGGGGCGCTATGAGGTCAACGGCGATCATATCGACTATTGGGACGATACGGGTTTTACCGCCGATGGGGAGTTCGTGGACGATGTGCTGTACCACGGCGGCATGATTTTCTATCGGGAGAAGTAAGCGTCCCCTCCACCGTCACCCCGGCCTTGAGCCGGGGCCCAGTTGCCGCGCGTCTGCGCGGCAGAAAGAGTCTTTTGCGATCAAAGACTTGATCGCACTGGATCCCGTATCAAGTACGGGATGACGAAGGGTGGAGCACCCTACCGCCGCAAGCTTCCCAAAATACCCCGCACCAGTGCCCGTCCAACAGAACTCGCCACGGTCCGGGCGGCACTCTTCATCGCCGCCTCGATCACCGTTTCGCGCTGATAGCCGCCAGCCTTGCGTTTTGCTCCAGTGGTGGAAGCCTGTGTCGGCTCATCATCGCCAAAGCCTGGTAGTTTCCAGCGGCTTGCGGCGCTGTCGGCGGGCTGATTGTCCTGTTCTTCGGCGGCACGTTTGGCCGCTTCTGCGTCCGCTGCTTTCTGTGCACGAGCGGCCAGCAGTTCGAAGGCCGATTCGCGGTCCAGATCGACGTCATAGATGCCCGCAACTGGGCTTGAAGCCATGATGCTCTTGCGTTCCTCGTCGCTGACAGGGCCGACGCGACCGGAGGGTGGGCGAACCAGCGTGCGTTCCACGATAGACGGTGCGCCCTTGTCGCCAAGTGTCGAAACCAGCGCTTCGCCGGTGCCGAGCGTGGTGATGGCATCTGCCGTGCTGAAAGCCGGATTCTGGCGGAATGTATCGGCAGCGGTTTTAACGGCCTTCTGCTCACGCGGCGTGTAGGCGCGCAGCGCGTGTTGCACCCGGTTGCCCAGTTGTGCCAGCACGGTTTCCGGCACGTCCAATGGGTTTTGCGTCACGAAATAAACGCCGACACCCTTGGAGCGGATGAGGCGGACAACCTGCTCCACGCGCTCCGTCAGCACTCTCGGCGCATCGTTGAACAGAAGGTGGGCCTCATCGAAAAAGAAGACCAGCTTCGGCTTGGTCGGATCGCCCACTTCCGGCAGTTCCTCGAACAGTTCCGATAGCATCCACAGCAGGAAAGTACCGTAAAGGCGCGGGTTCATCATCAGCTTGTCGGCCGCCAGAACCGAAATCGTGCCGCGTCCATCGCTGGTGGTGCGCATGATATCGGAGATTTTCAGGGCCGGTTCACCGAAGAAATGTTCCGCACCCTGCTGTTCCAGCACCAGCAGCCCACGCTGAAGCGAGCCAACGGAAGACTTGGAAATCAGGCCATATTGGTTGGAAAGTTCAGAGGCATGCTCGCCCATATAGTTGAGCAGCGCCTGCAAATCCTTCAAATCCAGCAGCGGCAAACCGCCCTGATCGGCAATCTTGAAGGCAATGTTGAGCACGCCTTCCTGCGCTTCCGATGCATCCATCAGGCGGGCCAGCAGCAAAGGCCCCATCTCGGCAATGGTGGCGCGAACGCGGTGGCCTTTTTCGCCGTAAAGATCCCAGAAAATCACCGGAAACTGCTCGAAGGTGAGGTCGGTGAAACCGATCTGCTCGGCGCGTTTCGTGACCCAGTCTTTCGCTTCGCCATTGGCTGCGATGCCGGACAAGTCGCCCTTTACGTCGGCGCAGAAAACCGGCACGCCCGCCTTCGCAAAGCCTTCCGCCAGCACCTGAAGGGATACGGTTTTGCCCGTACCGGTCGCGCCGGTAATGAGACCATGGCGGTTGCCGAATTTGAGATCGAGATATTCGCCCTTGTTCAGGCTGTCGTCGGCGTTGCGGCTCGTGCCGATGTAGAGCTTTCCGTCCTGCAGCATCTGGCGATTCCTCCGGTATAGCGGGCAGTGGCTGCCCTTTATCCAATCTTTGCAATATACTTATAGGAACTGTTGGAAGGCTCAACAACTGTTTGATAAAGCTGTCAAAGGGCAGCACGCAAACTTGGCCGCGGCGTCATTTCCCACCTTGTATCCAAACTTCAGTTGTTTTACGTTGACGTTAACGTCACTTATTTGTTCGGAGGAAAAAAATTATGAGCGATATCGTCACCCAGGTTGCCGATAAGGTTGGTATTGAACACGACAAGGCTGAAAAAGCTTTGGGCATGATGCTGGGTTTCCTTCAGCGCGAGGCAGATGATGCCCCGGTTGCGAAGATGATCGAAGCTATTCCCGGCGGACCTGATCTGGTTGCCCGCTTCAACGGCGAAGGTCAGGGCGGCGGCGGTCTGCTCGGTGGCCTGATGAGCGCCATTGGTGGTGGCATCATGGGTCTCGGCCAGCAACTGATGAGCCAGGGCCTCGGCATGAGCGAAATTTCCGCGCTGGCCAAGGAAACCATCGCCATTGCCCGCCAGCACGCAGGCGACGAAGTGGTTGATCAGGTCATCGCATCGGTTCCGGGCCTCAGCCAGTTCGCTTAATATGTGACTAGACTGCCGGGCGCGGAGGGTGTTCGCTGAACAGTTTCCGCGCCTTTTCTATATCCGCATGGTGGGTTTCGGCCCATATCCAGACGCCGCAGAAGGCGCTGCCGAGGCTTTTGCCCAGCGCTGTGAGACTGTAGTCCACATGCGGCGGAATGACCGGGTGGATAACGCGTTTCACCAACCCATCGCACTCCATCTGCCGCAGGGTTTTCGTCAACATTTTTTGGCTGATGCCGCTGACGTGGTGGCCGATCTGCGTGAAGCGCAACGTGCCATTTTCTTCCAGAACCTCCAGAATCAGCATCGTCCACTTGTCAGCGACCTTCGCGATAATGTCGCGCACCAGCGCTTCGATGACCGGATCGGTCTCTTCCGGTGGCGGCGACTTGCGCTTTTCTTCGATGACCTCATCGGCCAGATGCCTTTTCATGCAGACACTCTCCTTTGGGTGCGTATAAATCTTTCGGGTGCCTACTACCCTTTGGAGAGTAATCTACCTAGATTTTATCCAGACAACAAGGAAGGGCATTCCCATGAACGTCACAGGCAACACCATCCTCATCACCGGCGGCGGTACCGGCATTGGCCGGGCGCTGGCGGAAGCGTTCCACGCGCTTGGCAACAAGGTCATCATCTCCGGTCGCCGCGAGGCAGTCTTGAAGGATGTCACGACGGCCAATCCAGGCATGGCAGGGGCCACAATGGACGCGACGGATGCCGAGGGCATTCGTACCTTCGCCGATAAGCTCATAGCCGACCATCCAGACCTCAATGCCGTCATAAATAATGCCGGCATCATGAAGAATGAGGATATCAAAGCCGCACCTGACTATCTGGAGATCGCCGAAGAAACCATCACCACCAATCTTCTGGCCCCCATTCGCCTCACAGCAGCGCTGCTCCCGCATTTCCTGACGAAGCCTAATGCGGCGGTGCTCACCGTCTCATCCGGCCTGGCCTTCGTGCCCATGGTGGCCACCCCCACCTACAGCGCCACGAAATCCGGCATCCACGGATATTCTATGGCCATCCGCGAACAGCTCAAGGGCACCTCGGTCGACGTCATCGAAATCATCCCGCCCTATGTGCAGACCACATTGCAAGGCGACCACCAGGCTACCGACGAACGCGCCATGCCGCTCGATGCCTATATTGCCGAGGTCATGGACATCCTGACCAACCAGCCGAATGCAACAGAAGTGGTGGTGGAGCGCTGCAAGCCGCTCCGCTTTGCCGCGCAGAACGGCAGTTTCGATCAGGTGTTTGCAATGGTGAATAGGTTGCATTCTTGAGATGGTGAGGGCGGCGGATAGGTCACCCCTTCAGGACACCGTCACCCCGGCCTTGAGCCGGGGTCCAGCCAACCCAAGTCCTTGGGTTGGAAGACTCTTTGACCTGACAGACGTCAGGTCGCTAGATTCCGGCTCAAGGCCGGAATGACGGAGAGTGTTCAGTCATCATTGCAGTTAAGCCATCGACTAGCGCAAAACTACTTATCCCAATCCGGTGCCAGATGACCCGGATTGACGATCCGGCCATCCGCCTTCGCCAGCGCAAAAATCGCCTGCATCTCGTCACTGGATAGCTCGAAGTCGAAGATATCGTAGTTTTCCTTCAACCGGCTCTCCGTCGCCGTCTTGGAAAGAGCGATGACATCCGGCTGCTGCACGGCCCAGCGCAGTGCGACCTGCGCGGCGGACTTGCCGTGTTTTGCGCCGATATCTTTCAGCACCGCATCACCTGGCACCTTGCCGTCTGCCATCAGGTAATAGGCGGTGATCGAAATGCCGTTTTTGCGGGCGGCTTCGATGACCTTGGTTTGGTCGAGATAGGGGTGATATTCGATCTGGTTGTTAGCAATCGGCGCGTCGGAAAGCTTCACGGCCTCGTCCATCAAGGCGACGTTGAAGTTGGAAATGCCGATATTGCGCACCTTTCCGGCCTTGTGAACTTCGTTCAGCGCACCGATGCGCTCGGATAGCGGCACATCGCTCTTGGGCCAGTGCAGCAAAAGAAGATCGACATAGTCGGTCTTCAATTTGGTGAGGCTCTCATCCACGGACTTGATGAAGTCAGCATGCTTGTACTGATCGACCCAGACCTTTGTGGTGAGGAAAATATCGCCGCGGGCAATACCTGAGTTGGCGATGACTTCGCCGACAGACGCCTCGTTCTTGTAGATCTGCGCCGTATCGACATGGCGGAATCCGAGCTTCAGGGCTTCTGGCAGAATACGGTGGACGTCTGCGTCTGGCATGCGGAATGTACCGAAACCGAGAGCGGGAATATCAGCGCCATTGGCGTTCACTGTGTGCATGGTTTTCTCCAGTGTGGGAGTTGGCCCCGCAAGGATGCCGGGCGGGAATGGTATAGGGATAAGTGTGTCGGTGGCGGTTTGGTTCAAGCGACTTGCTGAACATTTGTCTGATGGCGGTCGAGCGAGCCGCTGAGAATCGTCAGGCCCAGCGCGCCTGCCACCAGAATGGCACCCACCCACGGCGTTGCGCCAAGGCCAAGCGGCGAGGCGACAACTATGCCGCCGATCCAGGCACCAACGGCGATGCCGAGATTGAAGGCGGCGATGTTGAGGGCGGATGCGACGTCTACCGCGCCGGGGCGGAAACGCTTGGCCAGTTGCACCACATAAAGCTGCAAGCCAGGCACACTGGCAAAGGACAGAAAGCCGAGAGCGACCAGCGTGACCAGAGCGGCGGGCGCAGAGGGCGCGGTAAAGGTGAAGACAGCCAGCACCAGGGCCTGAAAGGCAAACAGCCATGCCAGCGCCTTCACGGGATCCCGGTCGGCGATGCGTCCGCCACCCAGATTGCCGGCGGCAATGGCCAGACCATAAAGCACCAGAACGAGGCTGACGGTGCTTTCTGCAAAGCCGGTTATGTCCTGCAGAATGGAGGCCAAGAAGGTGAAGGTCACGAAAGTGCCGCCGTAACCCAGCGCCGTCATGCCGAAGACGATCAAAAGGCGTCCCGAACCCAGAACCCGAACCTGATCCATGATGCTGGCAGCAGGTGCTTTCTTGAGATTGCCAGGCAACAGGGCTGCAATACCGAGCAGAGCGATGACGCCGAGTGCCGCAACGGCCCAGAATGTCGCGCGCCAGCCAAAGGTCTGGCCGATCAGCGTTCCCAGCGGCACGCCGGTGACGATGGCAACCGTCAGCCCCATGAACATCATGGCAATGGCCGAGGCGCGGCGGTTTTCCGGCACCAGATCGGCGGCGATGGTTGCGCCGACGGAGAAGAAGACGCCATGCGCAAAGGCGGAGATGACACGCGCCACCAGCAGCATTTCATAACTGGGGCTCAGCGCCGCGGCCGTGTTGCCGATGATGAAAAGCGCCATAAGGCCGAGCAGAAGTGGTTTGCGGTTGATGCCGCCCGTCAAGGCCGTGATGACGGGTGCGCCGAATGTGACGCCGAGCGCATAGACCGAGACGATGAGGCCTGCTAGCGGCAAGGTAATGTGCAGGTCGTTTGCCACAGTGGGCAACAGCCCCACGATGACGAATTCCGTGGTGCCGATTGCGTAGGCCGCAATCGTCAAAGCAAAGAGAGCCAATGGCATAGTCGTGCCTTTTCTGCCCGATAGGTGGGCGATGGAGCTGAACGATGTGTTGGCATCAGATATCGGTGCGAATGACTTGTTTGATAATCCGGATTAATCGATAATCATATGTGAAATGAAATCACAGGTGATCCATGGATAATCGCGCCGGCGAAATGGAAGTCTTTGCACTGGCTGCGGAGCTGAAAAGCTTTTCGGCGGCTGGCAGGCGGCTGAAAATGTCGCCGTCTGCCGTCAGCAAGCTGGTCTCCCGTGTGGAGGAGCGCCTGGGAACACGGCTGCTGGTTCGCTCCACGCGGACGCTGGAACTGACGCCGGAGGGCGATATTTATCTGCGCCGCGCCCGCCGCATCCTGAAAGATATCGAGGAAACCGAAGAGCTTGTGGCGGGAGGGCGTGAAGAGGCGAGGGGCCTTTTGCGGGTCAACTCATCCGTCGGCTTTGGCGAGCGCTGCATTCTGCCGTTGGTGGGAGAGTTCACGCAGAGGCACCCGAAGGTGCGGCTCGACCTGACGCTGACGGATGGCGTGATCGACCTGATCGGCGAACGAACGGATATCGCCATCCGTGTCGGCCCCATGCGGGATTCGTCGCTGATGGCACGACGCCTTTTTTCCAGCAGCCGGGTCATCGTCGCGTCGCCGGAGTATTTGGAAAAACACGGGCTACCGAAATCGCCTGACGATCTGGACCACCATAATTGTATCGGCTTCAATTTCCGCCGCAGTCTGGATGAATGGCCGTTCCGCGATCCCGGCTCGGATGTGGTCTACACAAAGGCCGTAACCGGCAACATTCAGGTCTCCAGCGGCTCGATCAAGCGGCAGCTCTGCCTTTTGGGCGTCGGCATTGGCCGCATCGGTGCGTTTCACGTCCGCCCGGATATCGAGGCGGGAACGCTGGTTCCTGTTTTGGAAAACTACAATGGCGGCGATGTGGAGGTCGTTCATGCCGTCTATGCCGGGCACGAACATCTTGCCGCCCGCATCCGGGCGTTCATCGATTTTCTGGCGGAGCGGATCGATTGACCCACCCCGCCAGATTTTTGTTAGCTCGTCAGGCGCGGTGAAGTGATAACCCGCTTGAACAAGGCGGCCATCGCGTCGGTGATGCCTTCCGTGGGGCTAACTTCGAAGTAGAGGCCGGGGGAAGCGCATTCCTGCATCTTGGTGCCGATCTGCGACTGGAACGGGCTGATCCATGTGTTGTACCAGGCATTCGTCGGTAGTGGCAGATAGGTGGTGTAGAGCACCGCAATACGGTAGCCCTTGCCTTTCAATGCCGTGCAAAGCTTGGTGTCGATCGGCTCCTGACAGCGACCGCTGGTGACCTTCTTGGTACAGCCGGATGGCTTGTAGCTATCGCCGACACCATCAGACACGAAGAACAGGACCTTGTCGGGTGTGGCAGAACTTGCGCCATTGCCGGGGTTGCCGATCTTGTCGCTGATCTGTGTCATCGCCCGGTCGAAATCCGTCATCTGGTCATTGTTGTAGCCCTGATACGGAATGGACATGAGGTCGATATCCGCCGCCTTCTTTTTGGTGGTGGCAAGATCGGCACTGAGCGCGGCGACTTCCAGAAGCTTGGTGTCTTCTGCCTTCTCGCCAAAAGTGTAGACCGCCATTCGATATTGATTGACGCTCTTTCTGGTGGCGACGGCAGTGTCCATCAGGCTTGCGGTTGCCGTGGCCACGACGTTGATGCGCGTTGTTACGCCCAGCTTTTTCGCCTTGAAATAATAGCTGTTCTGATCGGCCACGCCGTCCTTGACGATGTGACAGGCAAACGCACATTTGTCGCTGGTGTTGGCCACAAGCTTGGCGACGTCGCTGGGTGTCGCGCCAACGCCCATGGATGGGGTGTTGTCGAGCAGCAGATAGAAATCGCTGAACATTTCCGTTTCGTATTTCGCGGTGGCCTTGCCGGATACGGTCACGAAATCCTTGCCGAGTATCCGCGTCAGCGATGTGTTTACCGTTGCCTGAAAGGTCACGGCGGCCTGCACCACGTTGCCGACCTTTTCCACCGACAGCTTGACGCCTTCGACCTTGAAGTCATCCCGGCCCACGGCATCGTTTTTGAAGAAGTCGAGCGTCTCACCCGGTGGCAGGTCGATCGCGCCGTCGCCGGACATTTTTCGAGCTGCTTCCACCTGCGCCGACATCTTTGCCACCGCTGCCAGCACGGCTGCATCCGCTTGCTGCTGAAGATCGGCCTTTACGGCCATGGCCTGGCTGATATCAAGCGCAACACCGGCAGTACCGAAAATAGGCACGACCATCAGCGCTGTAAGAATACCGAAGTTACCTGCTTTATCGTGCCAGAAATTTCGCACGGTCTACCCTCTCGCGTTAATATGTCGAGAAGCATAGACGAGCAGGATTGAGAACTCGTTTCGTGAGATAACTAACATCCGATGAATCTATTATATCAATCTATTGATATTATCGGTAACCGAGCAACGGCCAAGTAAAGCCGTCCATGAGGAGAAGCTTTTGTCCCGCTCTCAACGCCTGCTCGATCTATTGCAGATTTTGCGCACGCACCGCAGACCGGTGAGCGGCGCTGAACTGGCACAGGCAACGGGTGTCAGCCTGCGCACGCTCTATCGCGACATCGCCACCCTTCAGTCGCAGGGCGCAAATATAGAGGGTGAGGCGGGCATCGGTTATGTCTTGCGCCCCGGCTATCTGCTGCCGCCGCTGATGTTTACCGAAGCGGAAATCGAGGCGCTGGTGCTGGGTTCACGCTGGGTGGCGGGCAGGGCGGATGGGCCGATGGCGGATGCAGCATTGGCAGCGCTGGCGAAAATATCCGCCGTTGTCCCGCGGGAGTTGGGGGAAGAGCTGGAAAACTCCACGTTGCTGATTGGCCCCGGCAAGGTGCTGGATGTCGCCCATATCGATCTCGGCGCGGTGCGCACCGCTCTCCGCAGCCAATCGAAGGCGCAAATCGAATATGGCGATGAAGCCGGGCGCGCCTCACAGCGCATCATCTGGCCCTTCGCGCTGGCATTTTTCGATCAGGTCCGAGTGGTCGTGGCGTGGTGCGAGTTGCGGCAGGATTTTCGCAGCTTCCGTGCCGACCGTATCCTGTCCTTCCAGCCGTTGGGCATGCGATATGCGCGCAGCCGCCAGTCGCTTCTCAAAGAGTGGCGTGAGCGGCAGAAAATGACTGCTGACAAAAACTGACAGTAGCAGAGTCTAGGCTCACTCCATCATCAAAAAAGGAGACAGAGCGATGACCCACCCCAACTTTACGATCCTGTTCGTTGACAACCCGGTAAAAAGCACGGAATTCTACCAAGACCTGTTCGGCATTGCCCCGGTCGAGGCATCTGAGACCTTTGCGCTGTTCATTCTGCAAGGCGGTTTGAAATTCGGCCTCTGGTCACGCCACACGGCGGAACCGGCGGTGACCGTTTCCGGCGGCGGTGCGGAAATCGTCTTTCAGGTGGACCAGGACGGCGACGTGGATGCGCGGCACCGCGACTGGAAAGCAAAAGGGCTAGCCATCCTGCAAGAACCGACCGCGATGGATTTCGGTTACACCTTCCTCGCCACCGACCCCGATGGACACCGCCTGCGGGTTTACTCGGTCCATGATTGATTTGCCAGCTTTTGTGGCACTTGAACCAGCCCGCAAACCTTTCTTCCGTCATGCTCGGGCCTGTCCCGAGCATCTGCTACGTCGAGTATTTTTCGACGTGATTTGATCCTCGGGTCGAGCCTGAGGATGACGGTGGAAGGGACTGCACGCTTACTTCTTGACCGCCACGATGAACAGGCGCGGGAAGCGCAGCAATCGCTGCCCGTCTGCCGTAGGCGGGTATGCGGCGTCGATGCGTTTCAGATAGTCCGCCAGGAAGGCGGCGCGGTTTTCTTCGCCCGCCGCCTCCAGATAGGGACGAAGGCCGGTGCCTTTCACCCATTCCACGATCGCTTCCGCGTTGCGCATGGGGTGATTATAGATCGTGTGCCAGATATCGACGCGTGCGGATTTTGCGGACAGGCGTTCGAAATAGGTGGATGGAGAGGGTAGGGGTTTGCGGCGCAGCCTGTTGCCCTCGAATGCTGCCTTCCACGGCCCGGCAGCTCCGGTTTCCTCCATCGCCAAATGTGTCGGCTCACCCAGATTGTCCGGCATCTGCACGGCCAGAACGCCGCCGGGCTTGAGGTGATCCATCAGTGATACGAGAATGTCGAGATGGTTGGGCAGCCACTGGAAAACGGCATTGGCATAGAACAAATCGGCCTTTTGTTTGGGCTTCCATGTGGCGAGATCGGCCTTCTGGAACTCCGTATTCGGCAATCTCAGCCGCGCCTTTTCCAGCATATCGGCGTCGCTATCCACGCCGGTTATGACGTTGACGCCATAGCGCTCGGCCAGAAGTTCGGTGGAATTGCCGGGGCCGCAGCCCAGATCGTATCCTGCCGTCAACCGTTCCAGCGGCACCTGCGCCAGTAGATCGCTGGCAGGACGCGTGCGCTCATTTTCGAATTTCAGATATTGCTGCGCGGACCAGGCCATGATGCACTCCCTTAAAGGACTGAAACATCGCATGGCAGAACGATGCGGGCCAGAGCCTATCCATCAAAAAACGTTATGGATCAATCGATGTTGGTTTTGTCTTGGCGCAACAATATCCATCGCCGGAGCTGTTTTTCCGTAACTTTCCATCAATTTCGCATATCGGTCGAATTTGATCTTGACGCCAAAGGTGCAGAGGCATTCATTCCCGCCATTGCACAAGGAGAATGCCATGTCCGTTGATACAGCACCCCGTTCCCCCACCTGGACCTATGTCGATGGTCAATGGCTTCCCGGCAACCCGCCGCTGATCGGGCCGACCTCGCATGCCATGTGGCTGGCCTCGACGGTGTTCGATGGCGCACGCTCATTCAATGGTCTGGCACCGGATCTGGATTTGCACTGCCAGCGCGTCAACCGCTCCGCCATCAGTATGGGCATGAAGCCGACCATGACGCCTGATGAGATCGAGCAGCTTGCGCTGGAAGGTGTCAAGAAATTCGACGGCAACGTGGCCATCTACATCAAGCCGATGTATTGGGCTGAACACGGCATGCCCGGTAGTGTCGTGGCACCGGATGCCGCATCCACCCGCTTTGCGCTGTGCCTGTTCGAAGCGCCGATGGATGCGGGCGCGCCGGTCACACTCACCGTCTCCCCCCTGCGTCGCCCGTCGCCGGAAACGGCCATGACGGATGCCAAGGCGGGTAGCCTTTACCCCAACAGCGGCCGCGCCATTATGGAAGCCCGTTCGCGCGGGTTCAACGGCGCGCTGATGCTGGATATGAACGGCAACGTTGCCGAGACGGCCTCGGCCAACGTCTTCATGGTCAAGGATGGCGTCGTATTCACGCCGGTCCCCAACCGCACCTTCCTCGCCGGCATCACCCGCTCCCGCGTCATGGGCCTTCTTCGCCAGGCCGGTTTCGACGTGCGCGAGGCGACGCTTTCCGTGCAGGATTTCCGCGAGGCGGATGAGATTTTCTGCTCCGGCAACTATTCCAAGGTCTCGCCGGTAACCAAGCTGGATGACCGCGAATTGCAGGCTGGTCCGGTGGCGCGCAAGGCGCTGGATTTGTATCTGGAATGGGCGGCGAGTTTGGGTGCTGAGGCGGAGTGAGGCGGGCAAATCGTGGCGTCGAGTTTGCGGCGGGACCCCTCACCTAGAAAATCTACGACTTAGCTTTCAGCTAAGATCGTGATTTTCTGTCCTCTCCCACAAGGGGAGAGGTAACCCGCGGCGGCGCGGCATCTTTTATCTCTCCCCTTGTGGGAGAGAAAACGATTTCAACATCTTGAGCGAAGCTCAAGTGTTAGAAATCGCAAGTGAGGGGTTCCGCCCCTCGCTCCAACCTCAACCCTGCACCAACACCCCGCGCGCTACATCCACCACCGCCTGCGTCAACGGCTTCAACCTCTCTGCCGCCAGCCGGTTCACCTGCCAGTGCAGCGGAATATCCAGCGGCGTCTCCGCCACCAGCTCCACCAGATCACCCGATGCGAGATGATCTCGCACCAGCATTTCAGGATTCATGCCCCAGCCCATGCCCAGCAGGGCGGCATCGACAAAACTTTGCGTCGAGGGAAGCCAGTGGGTGGGGTGGACCACCGGTGCGCCGAACACCTTTGAGACCCATTGATGTTGCAGCCGGTCTTTCTGGTTGAAGGTCAGCGCCGGTGCCTGCGAGAGCCGCGCTTCGGTCACGCCGCCACCGAAATAGCGGGCCATAAAATCCGGGCTGGCCGTGGCGTGGTAGCGCAGGGAACCGAGCGGCGTGACGCGGCAACCCGGCACCGGTTTCTCCAGGCTGGTGACGGCGGCCAGAACCCGGCCCCTTTGCAGCCAGTCCGCGGTGTGGTCCTGATCGTCCACGGCGATGTTCATCAGATAGTTCGAGCCAGTCGAAAAGCCGGAAATCGCGTTGAGAAACCATGTGCCGAGGCTATCGGCGTTGGTGGCTATATGCAGCGTGACTTTCTCGCCCGGTTGGTTCGGTGCTAGAAGCGCTGGCAGCTGCCCGAACAGCTCGGTTTCCAGCATGCCCACATGCTCCATGTGGCGGCAAACCCATTCGCCTTTTTCGGTCGCGGTACACGGGTTGCCGCGCAGAATGAGCACGGTGCCAAGCCGTTCTTCCAGCTGTTTGACCCGCTGGGAAATTGCCGATGGCGTCACATGCAGGGCGAGCGCCGCCTTTTCAAAGCTGCCAGTTTGCACCACCATGGACACTGCACGAAGCGCTGCATAATCAAGCATGAAATTAGCCTGCCTTAATCCACCTTAGAAACCTTAACTGGATTAACGTGAATGCCACGCCTATGCCAAGCTAGAAACAAGGGCAGGGCTATGGATTTTTCGACCTATATGACGGGCTTGACGATGGGGCTGACGCTGATCGTCGCTATCGGCGCGCAGAACGCCTTCGTGCTGCGACAGGGGCTGCGGGGCGAACATGTGTTTGCCGTGGTGCTCGCCTGTGCTGTGTCGGATGCAATCCTGATCACCGTCGGCATCACCGCCTTTCGCCAGATCGCAGCCGTTCTGCCCGCACTGGAACCGGCCATGCGTTACGCCGGTGCAGCCTTTCTGTTATGGTACGGCGCAAAAAGCCTGCAATCGGCGCTTGGCGCTTCGAATGTTCTCGTCGCCGCATCCGGCACCGTCACTTCGCTCGGTTCGACACTTGCCACCTGCCTTGCGCTGACATGGCTCAACCCGCATGTCTATCTGGACACGGTGGTTCTGCTCGGCACCATCTCCACACAGTTTCCGGGGCCCGAAACCGCGTTCTGGGCCGGTGCCGTCACCTCATCCTTCGTGTTCTTCTTTTCCCTTGGTTACGGCGCGCGCTGGCTGCGCCCCATCTTCGCCAATCCTCAAAGCTGGCGCGTGCTGGAAGGCGTCATCGCGCTCACCATGTGGCTGATTGCCATCAAGCTGTTGACCGGTGGTTGAGCGTTGAATTTCGGTTTGAAATGGAGCGGTGACCGTGCACATTGTCTCTACCAATATTCAGGACATTGAAATGCATTCCCAGCCAAAACCAACTGTGGCCATCCGACCCTGCGAAGAGGGCGATATCGCTGCCATTACCGAGATTTACCGCCACGCGGTGCTGCACGGCACGGCCAGTTTCGAAATCGAGCCGCCATCCGTCGATACTATGATCGAGCGCAGGCGCGCTTTGGTTGCGGGCGGCTTTCCCTATCTGGTGGCAGAGGTCAAAGGCGCGGTTGCAGGCTATGCCTATGCCGGAGCCCACCGCGCCCGCCCGGCCTATGGCGCGACCGTCGAGGATTCCATCTATGTCGATCCTGAGCGCAAGGGCCTCGGTATCGGCAAGGCGCTGCTGTTGGCACTGATCGAAGACGCGACCGCACGCGGCTTTCGGCAGATGGTTGCTGTTGTCGGCGACTCGGACAACGCTGCCTCCGTCGGCGTCCACCGCGCAGCCGGTTTTGAAATGACAGGCACGTTGAAATCCGTTGGCTGGAAGCACGGGCGCTGGCTGGACATCGTGCTGATGCAACGCCCGCTGGGTGAGGCAGACACGACCCCGCGTTTCAAGCCGGAAATCTAGGGCTCACCGCGCCGCAGAACCGGGGATATCGATTTTCACTGCGTCCTGCGGCAACTCTCCGCCGATTTCGACGGTTTTGGTGGTCTTGTCGAAAACGCAGACATGGCTGATATCGGTCGCGGTGCCCTTGGCTTTACCGGTGATGATGGCAAGGCCGTAGCTCTGGCTACCGAAGGGATCGACGACGATCTTCGGGTTCTCGATATTGCCCTCAACCGCGCCAAGGCACCGCGCTTGAACCTCCGCCGAAAACGCCTTCCACGCATCGTCCGAAGATGCGGCGGCTGGCAGGGCGAAAAGGCTTGCGATACAGGCGGTGAGAAACTGTCGTTTCACGGTAATATCCTTCCTGTAGGTTCGCTCAGAAAAGCGAACGGATTTTCTGGAATCGGTACGCCAGCCTTGGCATGAAAAGTGTTTTTCCAAGGGCGGCGGGAAGAATTTTCTCTTTTGCTGGAACATTTTAACATTTAGCAGGTTGCCTCTCATCACGTCCGCTCTTATGGTCCGGGCACAGGTTTCAAGGAGCGGTCCTGCCGCTGCAACAAGGAGTAAACACCATGGCCTTCGAACTTCCCGCACTGCCTTACGATTACGACGCGCTGGCACCTTACATGTCGCGCGAAACGCTCGAGTTTCACCACGACAAGCACCACAAGGCCTATGTCGACAACGGCAACAAGCTTGCTGCCGAAGCTGGTCTTGCGGACCTTTCTCTGGAAGAAGTCGTCAAGAAGTCCTTCGGTACCAATGCCGGCCTGTTCAACAACGCCGCTCAGCACTACAACCACGTCCATTTCTGGAAGTGGCTGAAGAAGGACGGCGGCGGTAACAAGCTGCCGGGCAAGCTGGAGCAGGCATTCGCGTCTGATCTGGGCGGCTACGACAAGTTCAAGGCCGATTTCATCGCCGCCGGCACCACACAGTTCGGCTCCGGCTGGGCATGGGTTTCCGTCAAGGATGGCAAGCTCGAAATCTCCAAGACACCAAACGGTGAAAACCCGCTGGTTCACGGTGCAGAGCCAATCCTCGGCGTCGACGTATGGGAACACTCCTACTACATCGACTACCGCAACCTGCGTCCAAAGTACCTCGAAGCCTTCGTCGATAATCTCATCAACTGGGATTACGTTCTGGAGCGCTACGAAGCTGCTGCCAAGTAAGGTTTAGTACCTTCATTTCGATCGACACCCGGCCTTAGCGCCGGGTGTTTTCGTTTTGTCATATGGCTGTCATCGCCCCGTCCTATGCGGGGGCATCATGACAGAAAAAACAGCACCGCTTTTCTCCTTCGGCATCATCGCCGATCCGCAATATGCCGATGTCGCGCCGCGCCCGGAAATGGGACGTTATTATGCGCAGAGCCCGCAAAAGCTGGATGCGGCGATCGAGGTGTTCAATGCCGAAAATCTGGCTTTCGTCGTCACGCTGGGTGATGTCATCGACCATGGTTGGGAAAACTTCGACACCATTCTCAAATGCTACGAGAACCTCAAGCATCGCAGCATCATGCTGCCGGGAAATCACGATTTCGCTGTTGCACCAGAGCATCTGGCAGGTGTCCATGCGCGTCTTCAAATGCCATCGCCATGGTATGATTTTGCGATTGGGCGCTTCCGTTTCGTGGTGCTTGACGGCAGTGATGTCAGCCTGTTTGCCCCACCTCACAGCGACCCGCGTCGTGAACTGGCTGCGCAGAGGCTGAGTGCATTGAAAGAGGCGGGTGCCATCAATGCTCAAGACTGGAACGGCTCTTTCAGCGACGCGCAGGTGAAATGGCTTGCCGAAACTCTGGATGCAACCGATGCGGCGGGCGAAAACGCCCTCATTTTCTGCCACTATCCGCTTTATCCGGACAACGCTCACAACATGTGGGACGCGCCGCAAACCTTGGCTTTGCTTGGCGCTCACCACAGCGCCAAGACCTGGTTTTGCGGCCACAATCACGTCGGTAATTACGGGCTGCTGGGCCAGACGCATTTCGTGAACGTCAAAGGCATGGTCGATACATTGGACGAAAACACCTTTGCCATTGCCGATATGTTTGAAGATCGCATCGAAATCCGTGGTTTTGGCCGGGAAGAGAGCCGTTCATTGCTTCTTTCAGCCTCGGCAGATCTGCATCAGCCAACTGCGGCGCGGCGATAAAGCAGACCGCCAAAGACGACTTTATATGCCTGATTTCGCTTTAGAAATCACCGGAATGTGACTTCTTTTTGCCATGTGAAACGGGCATCTTCTTTCACGTTCGTTCCCGCATGTCGGGCGGGTGGGACGCTGTTTTGCGACGATGACATGCGAGAACACCAGAATAGAGACCCCTCCGGCGCGCCGGTTTCAGGAGAGAGAAACGATGAAGCTTAGAACCATTGCTGCTTCCATAATGATAGGCTGTCTTTGCGCCGGTGCGGTTTCCGCAGCCGGCGAGGTCGAAAAGCGCGAAGGCTTGATGAAGGGTATCGGCGGTGCCATGGGCGCGCTCGGTGCCATCGCCAAGGGTGAAAAGCCCTACGACGCCGCTGCCGTCAAGACCGCCGTCACCACCATCAGCGCCAACGCCAAGGCTTTCCCGGACCAGTTCCCAGCCGGTTCTGAAGGCGGCGCTGCGTCTCCGGCCATCTGGCAGAACTTTGCAGACTTCAAGGCGAAGTCCGAAAAGCTCGGAACGGATGCCGACACGGTTCTGGCGCAACTGCCGACGGATCAGGCCAGCGTCGGTGCTGCCTTGAAGACACTGGGCGCTGATTGCAGCAGCTGCCATCAGGCTTACCGTCTCAAAAAGTAACATGACAAATGTGGTCCGCCGGTCAAATGGCGGGCCTTTTTCTCGATAGATCGATCAAATGGAGAAGACAATGGCTTCCATCTGGGCAAAGCTGGCGGGTGGTGCTGTTGTTGCCGGTGCCGTCGGGTTCGGCATTTTCATGTGGGTAACTGCGCCACAGCGCCAGCCGCCAAGCCATTGGGCCAATCTGGGTGAACCCAATCTCGCCAATGGTGAAACCCTGTTCTGGGCAGGCGGCTGCGCGAGCTGCCACGCCGCGCCGGATGCCACGGGCGATGCGTTGAAGGTGCTGTCCGGCGGGCAGGCGCTGCCAAGCCCGTTCGGCACCTTCCACATGCCCAACATATCTTCCGATCCTCAGCACGGCATCGGCGCGTGGACCGTGGCGCAATTCGGCGATGCGATGACGCGCGGCGTGGGCAAGGATGGCGAGCATCTCTACCCATCTTTCCCATACAATTCCTATGCGCGAATGACGCCGCAGGATGTCAATGATCTCTTCGCCTATCTGAAAACGCTGCCCGCCAGCATCAATGATGCACCGGGCCACGATCTGCCATTCCCATTCAACATTCGTCTTGCCCTGGGTGGCTGGAAATTCCTGTATTTCGACAAAGGCCAGCCGCGCGTGCAGCTTGCCAATGCCGATGCGGCAGTCCTTCGCGGGCAATATCTGGTGGAAGGCCTTGGCCATTGTGGCGAATGCCACACCCCACGCGACGCACTGGGCGGCTTCCTGAAAAGCCAATGGCTAGCCGGTGGACCGAACCCGGAAGGGGAGGGCCGCATTCCCGATATCCGGCCTGAGTCTCAACCCATCGGTTCGTGGTCGCAGGCTGATATCGCCAATTATCTCGAGACCGGCTTTACACCGGATTTCGATAGCGCCGGTGGCTCCATGGTCAAGGTGCAACAGAACATGGCCCACCTTCCCGCCGAAGATCGCAACGCGATTGCGGCGTACCTCAAGGCATTGCCATCTCCGTGATCAGCCATTGACTCGGATGCGCTTCCGCCGGATAACAGTTGTGTGATGGTCTTTCCGGGTTCGCCCGGAAAGTGAAAAGGGAACACGATAGAAGCCTCATGCTTCGATTCGTGGCTGCCCCCGCAACTGTGAGCGGATAGCCTGAAAACGAAAAGCCACTGGTCTGGCGCATCGACGCGAAATCACCTTCGATTTCGTAAAGTACGATGCGGATACAGAAGGATCGGGAAGGTGTTTTCAAGGTTACGACCCGCGAGCCAGGAGACCTGCCATCACGTGAGTGTCGTCAATACCGGCGGGGTGTCCGGAACAGCACGGTTGGCAGGTCGGTTTGTCCGGCCCTTAAAACCATGTGTCTCTTTTCCCCGTGGTGAATGTTGAATGCGGTCGTGTGGCTATTGATCAGAATAGCGCCCACCCGCACAGGAAGGGATCACCATGTCTATCCAGCAGAATACGGCCACATCAGCCGTATCAATCAAAACATCGAAGATTGCGCAGTCGTTGACAGCCGCCGCACTTGGCCTGTTCATCGTCGGTTTCGTTGGCTTCTCGCATATCGAAGCGGTGCACAATGCCGCCCATGATACGCGCCATGCCAATGCCTTCCCTTGCCATTGAGGGAACAGAGATGCCATTTTTCCGTAATATCGTTTTCACCGCCGTTCTGGTGGGGCTGATTGCCGGTCTCGCCGTCAGCGCCATGCAGGCCATCGGCACCACGCCGCTCATCCTTCAGGCTGAAACCTTTGAAAATGCCGGCGGCGAAGCTGCTCCCGCCCACACCCATGATGCCGCAACACCGGCCGACCATCATCATGATGCCGAAGCCTGGACACCGGCCGATGGTTTCGAGCGCAACGCCTACACCATCGCCGCCAATGTGCTGACCGCCATCGGTTACGCGCTGGTCCTGACGGCACTGATTTCCCTGCGCGGCTCCGAAGCTGGCTGGCGCGAAGGTCTGTTCTGGGGGCTTGCCGGTTTCGCCGCCGTCATGCTGGCACCCATGATCGGTCTGCCACCGGAACTACCGGGAAGCCCGGCGGCGGCTCTCGGTGCGCGTCAAACGTGGTGGATCGCCACGGTGGCCGCAACGGCGGGCGGCATCGCGCTGCTTGCCTTCAGACGCGGTGAGCCATGGGCTGCGGTTCTGGCCATCGTGCTCATTGCGGCACCACACGTCATCGGCGCACCTCTGCCGCCGGAGGGCGAACACGCCTTGGCACCTCTGCCACTGGAGCGCCGGTTCATGGTGCTGGCAACCGTCACCAGCTTCATGTTCTGGATCATTGTCGGAACCTTGAGCGGGCTTTTCCTCAAGCGTTTAGACGTTGCCAAATAAGATGGAAAACGCAGTCGAGTGGAGCGATGAGCTTGACGCACTGCGTTTTTCCGTCCCCGGTCATGGCGCGCCTTGCGCCATGCACCGGCTGGCCTTCAAGGCGCTGTTGCGCCACGAGCCTGATAGGGAAGCGTGCCTCCAGTTTTTCGAGGACAATAGCCAAGCTTTCACGACCGCCGCCGCGACGAAGATCGCGCGTGTCTCGCTTCCTTTCGATCGTAGCCTGCATCTCAACAGCCGCGACATTCGCCAAGCGTTGACCTCAAATACTCCAGGCCAATTTCTCGCACAATCACCATAAAAATGATCGTCAATAAAATCTTATAAGTTGATTCTTGCGTCCAAATTTGCAATTTATGATTGTTATAAGGTTTCTTTGCAAACGGAGTAAAAAGCCGTGACTGTTTCTGGTATAGATATAAAGACTGTGTTGCCAGCGGCCCAATCGCGATCTAGTTATAGAGAAGAAGGTTCCGATTTCGGACAATTTCTGGAGCAGAAGAGCATTCAGGATAGTACCTCAGATATTGAAACAAATAATGCATCCGAGGAAAAGCGGTCTGGCGATGACCCAGGACTATCTGAGGACGTTACGATGTATACGGCTCCCGATGGGACTGTATGGACGCAGTACGATATAGGGAAAATTCTGACTGACCACGATAAAATGGTTCTTGGCTGGCCTGTCTCACCCAATCAGACAGAGCGGGGTATGATGGCGGGCATGGTTGCGATGGATCGAGCCGATGGGACCCTGACAGGTGCGATCTCAAGCGACTATATTCTCGGTAGCAAGGCGAAAGGGATCATTGGTTTGATAGAGCGATGGCCTGCCGGTGTCGTGAGCGGTGCTCATCTGTCTGAGGTCCTTTCACAGCTCTGAAAGCTGGCGAAACGCATCATCACAACCGCGTGCCGCTGCGCTTGCAACGTTTATCGATGCTCCGCCGAAAACGCGGTGATTTCGGCTTCCGCTTCCGGTCCCCAGAGGTCCAGTGCTTTCAACACTTCCGTAGCAAATGTCACCGGCGCGCTGCCGGGTGCGGTAATGATGCCCTTGTCGCTGACGGCCTGTGGCTGGTCGCGATAGTGTTCAGCGCCTTGATAGCTTTCGTATCTGCTGTGTGAATCCACCGAATTGCCTGTATGGGCCACATGGTTCAGCACGCCGGTTCCCGCCAGCGCGCTCGCTGCCGCACAAATGCCGGCGACCACACGGTGCTGGGTGCGAAAGCGGTGCACCAGATCGGTAAAATCCGGTGCCGCACCCTTTTCCCAGATCAGCCCGCCGGGAATGACCAGCGCATGGATCGTCTCCGGGTCGAGTGCATCATAGGCCATGTCAGGCGTGACATTGAGGCCGCCCATCGACGTTACCGGTGCGCCGTCGGGCGAGGCCGTTACGATATCGACGCCCAGATATCCACGTGCCGCCGCAATCAACAATGCGGGTTCCCAATCGGCAAAATCCTCGGTCAGGGCCAGCGCGATACGAGGCATTCTCTTCTCCTGCAATCCACCACATCGAAACACGAAACTGAAACAAGACCATGCGAAACGCTTGAAACCGCACGGTCGGTTCCGTTGTGTCTACCGCGTTAAGCTAACGCCTGCATGAAACGCATGCCGGTCACGGGGCGTGGTATGAAATCCATGTTTTCGTAGAACTTGTGCGCGGCGAAATTGCCGGTGGCTGCGCCGACGGAAAGGAAATCGCAGCCACAACGCTTGGCAACGTCCCGCGCGCGGCCCACAAGATGCTGGCCGGTGCCGTGGCCACGGTGGCCATCCCGCACGAACAAATGGTGCAGTTCCATGCCGCGACGGCCTTCCTGCGCACGATAGAGCGGCACGAGAATGGCGTAACCGATCAGCTCGCCATCGGCCTCGGCCACCAGCGCCGTAATCCACGGCACCTGGCCGAACAAATCACGCTCCAGCTTCTCAGCCGTAATCGCCGCCGCATCGCCATGGTGGGCGGCCAGCAGCGTAATCATCTCGTTGAGTTCAGGCAGATCGGCCTTGCGTGCACCACGAATGGTCACGACGGGCGGTCTCGGCAGGGTCAGAAGGCTGTCTTCGGTCATTATCTCGTCCTTCGGGTTCTGGTTTTGCCGTCAGGACGTTTGAAAACAACAAAGCCGCCTGACGGCGGCTTGTTGACAAAGTGATCTGTCGAGCCGCCCTTAAAGGAAGGCCCAAAAATACGTGCAGGAAATGGGTGCGCGTGCGTTGATCATGGGGATTAGATGCGCTGGAATTGGGATTGTGTCAAGGCCAGATTTCCGCTTTGCGCCAAAAGCAGTCATCGCAGTAAGCCGTCGGCTCCACGGACCGTTCGATATTCATTAATTTGGAAGGTCGTCGCACAGATAGTCGTGTGTTCTGGTGTTTGGATACGCAGCAGAGGAAAGAGAAAGCCACCACTGACGCGATGGTGCCTGCACGAGGCTTAGCGAGAACACCAGAGTTTCGCTCTTCAAAAAGAACGATATTTTCTGCCTTTCATCGAAGAAAGAAATTTGGACCTGCTGAAGGACAAAAGGAGTAGTTTTTTGGCCTGGCATAACGAATTCCGGCCGAAGCCCTCCGGTGGATACTCCGTCTCTGCATTTGCTGGCTGGGTTAATTCTCATTTCGATGGTAGGCGGAACATGCGACTTATTATCTTCATTTTGCTGAATTAATTGACGTGAAGTGATGCTCCGAACGGTGTCGAGAGACGAAAGAAAGTTCGTAAGGCTATCGAGCCGTCGCTAGATCGGGCAGACGTAACTGGTAGATATGTGAGGATTAAAGATGGCCGAAGATGCCGGCGTAATAGCCGTGGACCACACGGGATTCTCGGTCGCCTCGTTGGAGGAGGCGATCCAGTTCTGGACTGAGGCGATGGGTTTCGACCTTGCTCGCCGAGGAGAGATGGGTGGGGAGTTTCTACGGGAGGCTACGGGGGTTGACGACCCCCGTTGCCGAATGGCGCTGGTGACGGCTCCAAATGGCTACCCTATCGAGCTTCTCGAGTATTCGACAGGCCGTACGCTGGGCCAGACACCTCGTAGCGCGGGTGCGATCGGCGCCGCTCATATCGCCTTCACGGTCAAGGATATCCGCATGGCGATCGCGCGGGTTGAGACGGCGGGGTGGGCAGTGAACGGTTCGCCGCAGCCGATACCAGCCGGCCCCCGATGCGGAACAATGGTCGCGTACATCTCCGGCCCGGATGGTATCACCATAGAGCTGATGCAGCCGCCTGCTTAGTGGAGGATTGCTGATACTTTACTCCAGCGGCTGGGGCTCAAGGCTATTCGCATCAGCACCACCTATGCAAACCTGCCGCCTGCAAGCGTATATCGCATCATGAGGACGACAGTCGCCGCATGAACCTGACAGCTTGCACACCCTGGCTTGTCCGCTTTGGGCTGAGAGCCGTCATTCGATTTAGATTGTTATGACGTTCCTACTCGTTGTCACCAGTCCTGCTCTCTCTCTGGCCTCAATGCTCATGCTCACACAGATCATGGTTCGATAACGCCCGAATAACATAGCAATCCTCAATCGAGTGCCCGTCACAATGGGAGACGATGCGCTCTAACTCGTGTTCCAGCTTCTTCAGCTTGGCGATCTTTTCGCGGACGGTTGTGAGGTGATCGGCGGCGATGCGGTCGGCACCAGCGCAGGGCATTTCGCGGTGCTGGCTGAGCGCGATCAGTTCCCGGATGGCATCGATGTTGAGGCCGAGATCGCGGGCGTGGCGCACGAAGGCGAGGCGTTCCAGATCGGCTTTCTCATACCGGCGCTGATTGCCCTCCGACCGTTCCGCCGCACGCAGCAGTCCCATCTGCTCGTAATAGCGAATGGTCGGCACCTTGACGCCGGTGTTTCGGGATAGATCGCCGATGGAATACATGGTCAGGCCTCATAGCTCTAGTTTCTGGAGATGTAGAGCATAAGCTCTTTGGTAGCAAGTATGTGGAGGAGGGGCTTGCGGAGCGTTGTGCAGCAATATACCCTACCCCCCTATACTATATTGAAAGAAAACTATGTCACATACCGTCGAGAACAAGGACAAGCTTCTGGCGCGTATCCGCCGCCTGAAAGGGCAGATGGAAGCGGTGGAGCGGGCGTTGGAGGGTGGCAAGCCTTGTGGGGAGGTGCTGCAATTGCTGGCTTCCGTGCGCGGCGCGCTGTCCGGGCTGACGGGTGAGGTGATGCAGGACCATCTGCATGAGCATGTATTGCATGCGGAAAATGATGAAGAGCGTGCCCGTGCCACGGAAGAGCTGGCGCAGGTTTTGAAAACATACATTCGGTAAAGGTGCGCCATGACAGCGACGACAGAGCATAACCACGGCCACGGCACCCATAGCCACGTTTTTCTGGGGCAGGATCATGAGCGCAATGAACGCCGTGTCTGGACGGTGATTGCGCTGACGGCGGCGATGATGGTGGCGGAAATTGCAGCCGGAAGCTGGTTTGGCTCCATGGCACTGACAGCTGATGGCTGGCATATGGCCACCCATGCCGGCGCAATGCTGATTTCGGCGCTGGCCTATCTTTACGCCCGCAAACAGGCAAAGAACGCGCGCTTTACCTTCGGCACTGGAAAATTCGGTGATCTGGCCGGTTTTGCCAGTGCTGTCGTGCTGGGTGTGGCGGCCATCATGATTGCCTGGGAAAGCACGTTGCGCTTCTTTTCTCCGGTGCAGATCGATTTCAATCAGGCCATTGCAGTGGCGATGATCGGTCTGGTCGTCAACATTATCAGCGCATGGTTGTTGAAAGACGACCATCATCACGGACACGACCACGGGCACTCCCATGGTAGCCATGCCCACCACGGTGAGCACGCGCACCATGGTGAGCATGCCCATCATGGCAGCCATGGTGGCAAGGACAATAATCTGCGCTCCGCCTATCTGCACGTCGTGGCCGATGCGCTGACATCCGTTCTCGCCATCGTCGCTCTGCTGTTGGGAAAATGGAACGGCTGGACCTTCCTCGATCCGGCCATGGGCATCGTCGGCGGCATCGTCATTGCGCGCTGGTCTTGGGGTCTGCTGCGCTCTACCGGTGCCGTGCTTGTGGACGCTGTTCCGCAGGGTGATGTTCTGTCTGGCAAAATCCGCCGTGCAGTCGAGACCGAAGAGGAATGGATCACTGATCTTCACGTCTGGCAGGTGGGGCCGGGGCATCACGCTGCCATCGTCGCGATACAGTCGCCGTCGCCGCAGGCTCCAGCCTTTTATCGGCGCAAGCTGGCTGCAATCCATGAGCTTTCACACATCACGGTCGAAATCGACGCCGCGAACCCAGCTTGAGCATGATGTGAAGAAGGGATTGTTTTGGAAATATAGAGCCGCCATTGCGCGGCTTTTTTCTGAAAATTAATCAGTTATCAATCATAAATATGTTTGGTAGGCGCATCTTCAGACGTCGGGAATCGGCCGATGTCAGTGTTCTGTATAGGCCTGTCGAAGCCATGCTGCTTCCAGCTGCGTGGTGGTTCCAGCGATGCTTTGCGTCGCAGAGCTTTCGTCGGCAGCGTCGTTGCTGACAGTCCACAGGACATTGGCGAGCGATGTGGATTGCAGAGCGTTGACAAAGGAAATCTTGCCGCCGCTCAGCATTGTTTCCTGCTGCTCAGGGGTCACGGTTTCCGTCTGCCGCTTTTCGATATGCTGAGATCTGCTGTGCTGCGCAGAGCCTCCGATATTATTATCGATATTCATAGCAAGCCCTTTCTCTGACCCGTTAATGAAGTATTAACGGCCGAAGCTTGCGCGAAGCTTGCGTCATCGTGTTTGATGCGCGTTCTTCGCTTGACAGCATGGGAAGTGCTGCTTCGTTTTTGCATTTTAGGGGCTTGCAAAAACTCAAAAACGCGAGGAAATGCCGATTCTCTGACGTGAAGTGCCCTCCGCAACATCAAGTCGCGAAGGGCAGGCCTAGAATCAGGCGATCTTTTTTTCCGGCTCTGCCGTGTCAGGCACCGGTGCTTGCGGTTCTTCCGCGTCATGAACGGCTGGCGTTACCATTGCAGCCACCAGCGATTCGATGCCGATGCTGCCCACGGCCTTGCCATCCTCGTCCACCACATGGGCGGTGGTCTCGTTGGCATCCGTCATGTCGCGGGCGATGGTTTCTAAGGTGGCCGTTTCCAGCACCGACATGCTTTCCGGCGCACTCATGACTGGCTCCATGACGGTGGTTGCCTGCAACACGCGGCCACGGTTCACGTCGCGCACGAAGTCGCTGACATATTCATTGGCCGGATGCTGGATGATGCTTTGGCCATCACCCTGCTGCACCATCTCGCCGTCTTTCAGGATTGCAATATGGTCGCCCAGCCGCAGCGCCTCGTCCAGATCATGGGTGATGAAGACGACGGTCTTCTGCAACTCCTGTTGCAGGTCGAGCAGCATGGTCTGCATGTCCACACGGATGAGAGGGTCGAGTGCGGAATAGGCTTCGTCCATCAACAGAATGTCGGCATCGTTGGTCAGCGCACGGGCGAGGCCCACACGCTGCTGCATGCCACCGGAGAGTTGGTTGGGGTAATAATCCTCGTAACCGTCGAGGCCGACCCGGTTCAGCCAGTAACGACCTTTCTCGATGCTGTCCTTGCGCGCCACGCCCTGGATATCCAGACCATAAACGCTGTTTTCCAAAACGGTGCGGTGCGGCAGGAGGCCGAATTTCTGGAACACCATGGCGGTCTTGTGGCGGCGGAAATCGCGAAGGGCAGATGTGCCCATCGAGCAGATGTCGGTACCATCATAGAGCACTTCACCCGCGCTCGGCTCGATCAGCCGGTTAATATGGCGGATGAGCGTCGACTTGCCGGAGCCGGACAGCCCCATGACCACGGTGATCTTGCCGCCGGGCATGGTGATGTTGATGTTGTTGAGACCCAGAACGTGATTGTGCTTGTCGTTCAACTCGGTCTTGCTCAACCCGTTTTTAACGGCCTCGAGATGTTTCTCAGGGTGCTTGCCGAAAATCTTGTAGAGATTCCGGATTTCAATGTCCTTAGCCATGTTGCACCTCGCGATATTTCTGCAAACGCTTGCCGAAGGCCTGGCTGGCACGGTCGAACATGATGGCGATAGCCACCAGCGCAAAGCCGTTCAGAAAGCCGATTGTGAAGAACTGGTTGTTGATGGCCTGAAGCACGTTCTTGCCCAACCCCCCGACGCCGACCATGGAAGCGACGACGACCATCGCCAGCGACATCATGATGGTCTGGTTGATGCCGGTCATGATGGTGGGCATGGCCAGCGGCAATTGCACGTTCAGCAGCTTCTGGGTGTTGGAAGAGCCGAAAGCGTCTGCTGCCTCCAGCGTTTCCCGGTCCACCATTCGGATGCCCAGATTGGTCAGGCGGATCATCGGCGGAATGGCGTAGATGACGACCGCAATCAGGCCGGGCACCTTGCCGATGCCGAAAATGACGACGACGGGGATGAGATAAACGAAGCTCGGCATCGTCTGCATGACGTCGAGCGTGGGGTTGATGAAGCGCTGCAAGCGTTCAGAGCGTGCCATGAGAATGCCAAGCGGCAGACCGATGATGACGGCGATCAGCGTCGCGATCGCCACGATCGACAACGTCGTCATCGCATCGCGCCACAGACCGACAGCACCAATCAGACACAGCGAAACTGCGGTGCCGAGCGTGATGCGGAAGCTGCGCCCGGCCAGATGCACCAAGGCCAGCAGACCGAGAAAGATAATGATCCACGGCGTCTGGATGAAGAAGCGTTCGGATGCGTTGAGAAACAGTTGCAACGGATGCACCACGGTATCGATGATGTCGCCGTAGCTGCGAACGATATCGCGAAACCCGTCATCGATGGTTTTGCGTGCCACGCGCATGGTGCTGTTGCCAATGGCCGGAAACTTGCACAGCATATCCGGCAGGAGATTACAGAGGGCCATTATTGTTTTTTTCCCTTGTTGTGATGGAGAGATCTGTGGGTGTGGCTCCCCCCCTCTGTCCTGCCGGACATCTCCCCCACAAGGAGGGAGATCAGCAGGGCGCACGAACCCGCTTCACTCTCAACATTAGAGATGGCCGAGAGCTAACCACGAGTCGATCTCCCGACCTGTGGGGGAGATGCCCGGCAGGGCAGAGGGGGGTAGGCCACAAGTGCCGAGGCTGCGATAAAACCGCAGCCCCAACACACACCCATCAGATCGAAGCCTTGATCTTCTCAGCCACTTCCGGCGAAACCCACTTCGTCCAGATGTCCTCGTGGTTTTCCAAGAAGTATGCCGCACCGTCTTCATTGGTGCCCTGGTTTTTGTCCATCCAGGCCAGAGCTTCGGCAACCGTGTCGTTGCCCCACTGGCGCTTCTTGACGTATTCGATGGAAGGACCGGCCTTTTCGGCAAACTCCTTGGTCACGACCGTAAACACTTCGGCGACCGGGTAAGCGTTGGGCTTGGGGTCGGCGCAGTCGGCTTTGGCGATGCAATTGTCGTAAGCTTCGCGGTCCAGTTCAACGCCGTCGTCCAGCTTGACCATATCGTATTTGCCGAGGATGGCGGTTGGTGCCCAATAGTAACCGAGCCAGCCCTGCTTCTTCTCATAGGCGTTGGAGATGGAGCCATCGAGGCCAGCACCGGAGCCGGTGTCAACCAGCGTAAAGCCCTTGTCGGAGGCTTTGCGCGCCTTGAAAAGATTGGCCGTGGTTGGCTGGCAACCCCAACCGGGAGGGCAGCCGAAGACGGCACCCTTGCTGGCATCTTCCGGTGCCGGGAACAGTTCGGGATGCTTGAGCGCATCTTCCACCGTCTTGATATCAGGGTGCGCGTCGGCCAGATATTTCGGAATCCACCATCCCTCAACGCCACCATCGTTCAGGATTTTGACCTCCTGAATGAGGTTGCCCTTCTTGACGGCTTCCTCGTAAGGCGCGCCCAGCGTGTTCACCCACATTTCGGGTGCCATATCGGGTTGGCCTTTTTCATTCATGGAGGTGAATGTCGGTGTGGTGTCGCCGGTCACGACATCGATCGTGCAATCATAGCCGTTTTCCATGATGAACTTGTCGACGTAAGCCGCGACACCGGCAGAGGCCCAGTTCATTTCAGCGATGGAGATGTTGCCGCAGGTCTCAGCGGCGTTGGCGGTGCTTGCGCCAGCGGCGGCAAGTGTGAAGCCCGTGACAAGAATGGTCGAGGCGAGGAGTTTCTTCATTGTAAGACCCCCAAGTCTAATGCAGTGTTTATGTGAGGCATACCGGGGCACTGCAAAGCCCGGCCTGCCAAAAGCGCCGGCGCGACATCAATGATATCGGCTGCCAGAACGCAGAGCTAAAGCCATGGAGCATGAATTTCGCCAGAGTGCAGCGAAAGCCCCATGTTGAATGACACGCGCGGAAAGACGAACGAGATGTCGTCAAAGGAAAGCCGCTCAACAGCGACGAAGAAAGCCGCGGTCACAGCGGCGGAAAAGCGCATAAATATGTCAACGGTTTCTATAATACGGCGAGAAGATGATATTGCAACGCGAAATGCCGCATTGCAGCCATGCATGAGGCTGCGGAACTATTTTTGAGGATGGGTAATACTCGTTACCCAAGAGATTATACTGACGAAGCTTAGAGTTTAATTG